>NZ_CANDNU010000015.1 GCF_947387495.1 Limosilactobacillus difficilis | reverse complement strand
CATACTTATATTTTAAAGGAAAAGAGAGACGAATGAAATCCGAAGGATTTATCCATCTCTCTTTATTATTAGGGACTTATGTCACAGCCCCTTTTTTGTGGATAACTTCTTTAATTAGCAGCTATTTGCAAGTTAGCTGAACGCAGATGAACTTGGTTAAGTAATAATGACGAAGTGACAACAGAAACGGAAGAGAAGGCCATCGCTAGAGCCGCCAACTCTGGACTGAGCTGAAGCCCCCAAGCGATGAAGGCCCCGGCAGCAATTGGCACCCCAATCAAATTATAGAAGAGTGCCCAGAATAGGTTGAGCTTAATCCGGGAGAAAGTCTTGCGGCTCATTTCAACCGCCTGCAAAACCCCAACGAGATCATTTTTTACCAAAACAATGTCCCCAGATTCAATCGCAACCTCAGTCCCCTTGCCCATGGCGATGCCGACATCGGCCATCGTCAAAGCTGGTGCATCATTGATTCCATCGCCGACAAAGGCAACCCGACCCGCTTGCTGCAAAGCAGCCACGTGGTCGGCTTTTTCGTTTGGTAGGATATCGGCAATAACCTGATCGATACCAATTTCTTTGCCAATTTGCTTCGCGACCCGTTCATTATCGCCGGTCAGCATCACCGTCTTGATGCCGATAGCTTTCAATTGGGTCATGATTGCTTTGGATGAAGCGCGCGGCGCATCTTGGATTCCCAACACACCGATGACCTGATCGCCCACACCAACCATGATCACCGTTTTTGCCTCGTTTTGCAACTTAGCCGCAGTTGTCTTCATTTCGGAGCCAAGAGTGTTTCCCGCTAACCGAACATTGCCAGCAAAGATTCGTTGCCCATCGAGTCGAGCTTCAAGTCCTTGACCAGCGATAGTATTGAAGTCAGCAACATCCTTCGTAGGGACCTTAGCCGTCAAAGCCGCTTGAACCACCGCCTTTGCCAACGGGTGATCTGAATTGGCTTCCAGAGCATTGGCCACCGTTAAAACACGCTGCCGATCACCGATGATATCGGTCACGACTGGCCGACCGTTCGTAATTGTCCCAGTTTTATCAAAAACAATGGTTTTGATATCATTCATAGTTTGGAGGGCCTGACCGTTCTTAATCAAAACCCCCAACCGGGCAGCCCGGCCAGTTCCTACCATCAGTGCTGTTGGGGTCGCCAAGCCGAGAGCACATGGACAGGCGACAACGAGGGTTGCTACCGCAAATAACATCGCCTTCGTTGCCGACACTCCGATAATGGCGTACCAAACTGTGAAGATCAGAATAGCGATGATCAGAATCGTCGGAACGAAGATTCCTGAAACGCGGTCAGTCAGCTTTTGAATTGGAGCATGGCTCGTCTGTGCCTGCTTAACCATCTGGACGATCTGGGCAAGCATCGTGTCCTTGCCGACTTTGGTAGCCCGGACGGTGATCGCACCGTTGAGATTAATCGTTGAGCCGACCACCGGGTCACCGACGCTTTTGGCAACCGGCATGCTTTCCCCTGTGACCATCGATTCATCCACCGATGTTCGACCATCGACAATCTCGCCGTCGACTGGAACTTTAGCTCCGGGACGTACCTTCAGTAAATCTCCGACAACAACTTCGTCTAAAGGTACCCGCACCAGTTTGTCATTGCGGATGACATCGGCTTCTTTGACCTGCAGCTTCGTCAGCTTTTTTAAGGAGTTAGCGGCCCGCCGGTGCGATTGCTCTTCTAACATATCGCCAAGCATGACAAAGACAGCGATGAAAGCCGCACTTTCAAAGTAAACTGGCCGCTTGGTAAACATGGCGACAAGACTATAGAAGTAAGCCACTCCGGTCCCAACAGCTACTAAGGTATTCATGTTCGCTAGGTGATGACGAAAAGCGCTCCACGCACTCTTCCAGTAAGGCCAGGCCCCAATCATCATGATTAAGCTGGTGGTAACCAGGGCAATCCACCGGTAAGCCGGCATCATCCAACCGAACAGCATCCCGACCATCTGTACGAAAAGCGGAAGCGTCAGTACCAAGCAAGACCAGAAACGTTGAGTGCTATTGAGATGCTTCATCATTTCACAACTACCTTTCCGTGGAACATATCCATCCCGCAGGCAAAGTTAATCTCACCAGCTTTGTCGGTCGGAATCTCAACCTCGGTAAAACGCTGCTTGGTCAGGTCTTTGTCAACACCAAGTGAATCGAAGACGATGTGTGACAAGCAAGCAGTAGAATCCTGCATGTCAAACTTGAGCTTAGCTGGCACACCCTTTTTTAAAATGACGGTCGACGGTGAATAACCACCCTTAACGACCACGGTGGATTCCTGCTGGCCGTTCTTAATCTCCGAATGGCCGGCCTCTGTCGTGTGTTTGCCGAAAAACCACCATAAGATCGCAACAATGAGAGCGAGTGCGATAATGATCGTTAAAATTTGTGTCATAAGGAAAACCTCCGTTTTTATGTTTACAAATGTAATCATCAATTTATAGTGTAGCACTATGTTTACATCTGTCAACGTAGACTCAATAAAAAAACTGGCTTCTTTTCGAAACCAGTAGATAAACATTATTTATAGATCCATCGTTCCCTGGAAAAGCGAGTCAATGGATTGGTGGTTATGGTTGCGAACAATTGCTTCTTTCAACAGCGACGCCACTGAAATGACTTGTAGCTTATCTATCTTCTTATCGTCAGGAATCTTGATGGTGTCGGTAATAACCAGTCGTTCCAATGGTGATTGCTCAATAATATCCGTTGCATTGGCTGAAAAGACCGCGTGGGTAGCCGCAGCTGACACGTCAAGGGCGCCAAACTTCTTTAAAATCTTGGCCGAAACTGACAGCCGCGTCCCCGTATCCACAATATCATCAACAATAATACAATTCTTCCCTTTGACATCCCCGATAACAGTGTCAGCAAACTGACTCTCGTCCTGACTGCCTTCATGTTTGTTATCATCACGATTATCGATGATGGCAATCGGGGCGTTGATAAATTCGGCAAATTTACGGGTGAGAGAAACCCCTGCATGGTCTGGAGCTACTAAAACCACATCATCAGTAAGATGATGCTGAATGAAGTATTGGACCAACAGTGGTGCAGCAATCAGGTGATCAACAGGAATGTCAAAGAAGCCCTGAACCTGTGAAGCATGAAGATCAATCGTAATCAAACGGTTGATCCGGTCCATTTCTAGTAAGTTGGCAACCAGCTTAGCGGTAATTGGTTCACGCGACCGCGCTTTGCGGTCCTGGCGAGCGTAACCATAGTACGGCATGACCACGTTGATTTCCGCTGCACTTGCCCGCCGCAGGGCATCAACCATAATCAGCAACTCCATCAAGTTGGTGTTGACCGGATCAGAGACGGACTGAATCACATAAACCTCACAGCCCCGGACACTGTCCTCAATCTCTACCGAAATTTCGCCATCCGCAAAGTGGCTAACCTTGCACTTGTTGAGTGGCAAGCCCATCTTGGCCGCTACCTGGCTGGCCAATTCTGGGTTAGAATTCAGGGCAAATAAGCGAACTTTATCGGCATTTTCAATTGTACTCATTTTCTTGCTCCTCACCATGATTGGGAAATAATCTTACGCTCCTATTGTATCATCTTTCATCCTTACTGCGACACCGGATCGGGAAAGTCTCAATTTTTTTGAAGTCGCTGGGTTTCAATTTTCCCATCCCAATCATTGGGTCAATTTCGTGATTATTGACCATCTCCGCGGTCAGGCGGTAACCGGCAGCGCGAGGGACCAGAGCCGTCCGCACTTGAATTTTCGTCGCAGCTTGCTGGGTGTGTTTGGCAACTGTCTGATTAACGTTGGCCGCGGATTGAGCTTGACTGGCACTATCAGTTTGTCCCACGATCTTGGACCATGCTTGGGCCAAACGTTGGGGAAAGCTCGTTGCCCGATTGACGTCCGGTTGCGCTGTTGCAGCTTCAAAGGCCTGCTCATCGCCAACCATGATCAAAACCTTCGAGGCCCGGGTCACAGCAGTATAGAGCAAATTGCGTCGTAACATCTTCCGCTCGCTCATCAGTAAAGGTAGGATAACCATCGGGAATTCACTCCCCTGGGATTTATGAATTGAGACACAATAAGCAAGAGCCAGCTCACTCTTCCACTCAAAAACGTTGTAATGGACCTCGTGGCCATCAAAATCAACCGTTATCGAGGCGTTCTGTCCCCGTAAGACAGGGTCAGTATCCTTGCTTTCGATAATTCTAATAATGCCCATGTCACCATTAAAAACTTCCTTGTCGGTATCGTTGGTGGTCTGAATGACCTTATCACCAACTTTAAAGACCTGGTCGTTGTCGCGCCCAAAGATTACCTTTGCGCTCCCATCACTGTCGGGATTTTGAGCCGACTGAACAAATTTGTTAATCTCGTTAATCCCACCAGTCACCCGGTACATTGGCGCCAACACTTCAATATCATTGAGATCAAAGCCCTGCTGCCGGCCCCATTTGACCAGATAGTTGACCGTGGCTGCTATTTGGTAAGGATTGCAGCGGACAAAAGAGCGATCCGCTTGATGAACAGCCCATCCCTCGGGAAGCTGTCCCTTGTTGATGGCGTGGGCAAAGGAAACGATCGTCGAATTAAGATCCTGCCGGTAGATGTGGTCGAGTCGAATCTTCGGCAGTGGCGCAAAATTCAATAGGTCACGGAAGACTTGACCAGGACCCACGGACGGCAATTGATCGGCATCCCCCACCAGCACAAAGGTAGTTTTCGTTCCTAAGGCACTCGTTAAAGCGTGAAAAAGCAGGCTATCAACCATGGACATTTCATCAATAATTACCAAACGTGCCTTGATCGTCTCTTTAACATCCATCTGATTCGGCAGTTCACGGCCCGTCAAGCCGAGCACGTGGTGAATGGTAAAAGCATCCATTCCCGTTGCTTCTCCCATTCGCTTGGCGGCCCGGCCAGTCGGTGCTGCGAGAGTAATGTCCTTCTCCCCACAGCCATAACAGGCCATAAAAGTATCGATGATCGCACGGATAATCGTCGTCTTACCCGTCCCTGGACCACCAGTAATCAGAGCCAGCGGCTGTTGGAGGGCGAGCTGAACAGCAGCTTGCTGCTGAGCATCAAGATTAAAGCCCAGGCGTTGACCTTCCTTCTTTAGAGCCTGACGTGCTTCTTGATCAGACACAAAATGACGCGCGGCCCCAGCCTTTTGAAGACTAGCTAAGTCCGCAGCTGCCTTTTTTTCCGCATCATAAAGGGGCTTGGGATAAACCTGGTCATGATTATTGATATAGAGCAGGTTCTTTCCTTCCCGTCCCTGTAAAATTTCTTCGAGCTGTCCTTGCAGATTGCGGTCACCCAGCAGCTGAATAGTCCGCTCAATTAACTGCTGACGTGGACAATAACTACCACCTGATTCCATTGTCAAATGGTAAGCCGTCTGGAGAAGAGCTGCGGCCAAGCGTTGCGAACTATTAGCAGCAATTCCCTCTTTTTTGGCCAATTCGTCTATTTTAGCAAAGGTCAAGCCAAAAATTTCTCGTATCAGACGGTAAGGGTCTTTTTTTATAACCTTCATCGCTTGATCACCAAAGCGGGTATATAATTCCCGCGCCTGGTTAGACGTGAAACCAGCTTGGATGACCTGCCGCACCACATAGTCCTCAGCACTCCCCAATTTTAGGGCAGCGAAAACGCGTTCCCGCTGTTTAACCGTCAGCTTGAGCTGTTCAAGACATGCCGGATTCTCGACAATTTTTTGAAGGGCGTCCTTTCCTAATTTTTTGGCGATTTTCTTGGCAACTGTATCACTGACATTGCGATCACGGAGATACTGCAGTACTTTCTCATATGATCCCCCACCGTTGACAAGGCGCCGATAAGACTTCACCCTGAACTGGTTGCCAAAACGCGGGTGCTTGACCCAACTGCCAATAAATTCATACTCTGCCCCCGCGCTGAGTTCACCAAAATTGCCGACGATGACGTCACCGCTCGAAAGGCGGATCACCTTGTAGTAACTGTCATTAGCTGAAAAAATCGACTGTTGCGGTTTGCCAGTGATGGTTTCCTGGTCCTCAGCAGTCGATTGATGGTTAATTCTACTTGTCATTATCGTCATTGCCCTGCTTACGTAAGAAAGTCTCAATGTCGGCAATTCGCTTCTCACTCTTGGCGTAATAATCAGGATTGAGTTGCTGCGCCTGGTCGAGGTAATAATGATAATCCTCGCCAAGAACCATTGCGACCAGGCCCCGATTGAACTGGGTATCCGCGCGTCCCGGGTGGTGCCGCAAAATCCGGTCATAATAACCACGTGCCTGCTCGAACTCACCCAGTGCTAGGAAGGAATCGCCCAAAACTTGGTTGATTTCAGCATCGTCCTGACGCAATTCGAGAGCCGTTAAGCCATAGGCCACCGCCTGCTTATATTGTTTTTCTTTCATATAGCTTTGGGCCATCATTAAGTAAGAATCGGCTTTTAGTTTCGGATCGTCAATCTTATCGTAGTACTCCAGCGCACTCTTAATCTTGCCGACCGTGTAATAGACGTTACCGAGCCCGTAATTCAACAGGTTAACTGCCTCCTGATCGCCCTTCTTTTCAAAGATCCCCAAAGCCTTCATAAAGAGTTCTTCAGCCTGGTCAAAGGACTTCAATCTGGTCAGCAGAGAACCCAAGTCATAATAATTATTTACTTGGTCCGGATGCTCATCGATTACACCGATCAAGCGGTGCACTAACTTATTGGTTTCGCGTTGGCGCTTTTCTTTTTCGTCGTTGGCCATCATTTCTGCCTCCCCACTGTTAAATCGTATCGGTTGGATCAACCTTCGTCTTGTGAAGGTAGTCCGTCTCGTTCCACACTTTTAGTTTAAAATGCTGTGCATCATCTGTCGTCAAGACAGTCGTCGACGTATTGGATAAGCCGCCCCGGTCTTTCAGGTGCGCTAAATCAACCCCCAACAGACCGTTTACACCGGCATTTAAAGCCGCCCCATGCGACACAATCAAGATGTTGACATCGTTTGGGTAGTTGCGCGCATACTCCCGGATAGCCGCCCCAAAACGCTTGATCACTGCTGAAAAACTCTCGCCCCCAACGATCCGCTCGTCATAGCGATCCGCATGGTAATGGAAGTTTTGTTCCACACCAGGCCATTGTTCTTCAACCTTTGTGAATTTCATTCCTTCCATTTTTCCGAGATCAAATTCACGCAAGCGACTATCAAAAGTCAACGGAATCTGGCCTGGCAAATCCTCCACTAAACACTCAGCCGTCCTGCGAGCGCGTTGAATCGGGCTGGCGTAAGCATGAACAAAGGGAATCGGCGCCAAAAACTTGGCCAGTAAAGCAATTTCATGATAGCTCTCCGGCAGTAATGGTGAATCACCGTGCGCTCCCTGATAACGTGATTGCAGGTTCCATTCCGTTTTTCCGTGCCGGATAAAATAAAAATTGGTCATTATGACGCCTAAACTCCTTCCAACATGCATTCACGTTCTATGATAACAGAGTTTGATTGATTCGGGGACGAATTTTGCGAGATGTCTTCGGCTTGTAACATAAAAGGAATGGCCCTTTCGGTACCATCCCCAATTCTTAGACGTATTGCAATTGTTTGCTGTCATTATAAGCCCGGTCAATGATTGCGCTCCCTAAGCACTCATCGCCGTCATAAAAGACAACCGCTTGGCCCGGCGTAATAGCCCGGGCAGGCTGATCAAACCTTACCGTCACTTTGGAGCCTTCGATTTTAACTGAAACCCCAACATCCCTTTGCCGGTAACGGAACTTGGCTGTACAGTGAAATGCACTACCGTAACGGCTAACTACATCATCAACCCAGTGAATGTCACTGGCCTCCAGGTGGGTAGCGTAAAGAGTCGGGTTGTCATACCCCTGACCAACGTATAGAACATTCTTCTCCTGGTCTTTGCCAACCACAAACCACGGCGCATTGCTGTGGCGGTTACCGCCGAGGCCGAGCCCCCGCCGTTGACCGATCGTGTAGTACATCAAACCCTGGTGTTGGCCAACTACCTGGCCATCCAGCGTTTCCATCTTACCGGGTTGGGCAGGTAAGTAATGGCTGATGAATTCGCGGAAATGTCCATCCTCCCCGATGAAGCAAATGCCCACCGAATCTTTCTTGTTTGCCGTCGCCAATCCAGCCTCACGGGCAATTTCCCGAACCTGGGGCTTGGTGTAGCGGGCAAGCGGGAACAGCACCCGATCCAGTTGTTCATGGTCTAACTGGCTAAGAAAGTAAGTCTGATCCTTATTTTGATCCTTGGCCCGCATCAGGTGCATGTTGCCATTGTCATCCCGCTTCAAATCAGCATAATGGCCAGTGGCAATGTAATCGGCCCCTAATTGCTTGGCATAATCTAAGAAGGCTTTAAACTTGATTTCCTTGTTACAGATAACGTCGGGATTCGGCGTTCGGTCCTTCTTATATTCATCGAGGAAGTAAGTGAAGACGCGGTCCCAGTACTCTTTTTCAAAATTGACCGAGTAGTACGGAATTCCAATCTTACTTGCTACCTTGGCAACATCTTCATAGTCAACTGTCGCGGTACAAACACCATTTTCGTCAGTATCGTCCCAGTTCTTCATGAAGACGCCGATAACGTCATAACCCTGGCGCTTCAGCAAAAGAGCAGTGACGGATGAATCGACACCGCCACTCATCCCGACAACAACCCGGGTATGGCTATGGTCCTTTGTCATATTATCACCATCATTTCGTGTGAATTCTGTTCATCAACGATTGAAGGTCGCGATGCCAGTGCCACTAATTGTAGCAGTCAACGCGACCTTCTTTCAAGATTTTGCTTACTTTTTGTCAAAAATATGGCGTTCCACCATTTCATCCAAAATGAAGTGATACTGGAGAACAAACTCAGCGGAGCGACTGCCCCGAAAGATATTAATCTTTGTCGTTCCTGGTCCGTTAACCGTCTCCATCTTAAAGCCGTCAAGCTCGGGCTTCACCCAGATCTTGAGCTTAGCTGCCGGACGGAATGGTGATTTGCGGTCCAAACTGCCTTCGTATTCAAAGGTACCCCGCCGCGACTTAGTAAAACCAAGGTCGCTCAAAGTGTACTCTTTGATTTGCGGACTAATGGAATAGGTGTCTGAATCTCCCGTTACTCGCACTGACCGACTGTATGGCATCCAAATCACCCCTTCTGAATTCGTTTGACGATTTTGGCGATATCGGCAACCAAGTCGTCAATTTGTTCTGCCGTATTCATCACACCAAATGAGATCCGAATCGATTCTTTAATCCGGGGACTGTCGGCTCCATACATCGCCGTCAAAACGTGGGAGGGCTCAACGTTTCCCGCTGTACAAGCTGAACCACCGGATACCGCAAAGCCATCCAAGTCCAAGTTGGCCTGCATAATCTCGGTCGGAATACCTTTGATCCAAAGGTTGAGCACATGGTTAAGATTATCAGGAGCAATCATGCCATTAACCGCAACGTCTACGCCCTGGGCGCGCAAACCATCGACAATTTGGTGTTTAAAGCCGTTATATTTTTGCTGCCGATGAGCCTTCTCCTCAGGTGTCAACTTTGCAACCGCCTTGGCAAAGGCTGCGATGCCAGGGACGTTTTCCGTTCCCGCACGGCGTTTGGTTTCCTGGTCGCCGCCCTTCACAAAACTTGGGAAGTCAACCCCCTGACGGCAGTAAAGAAAACCAAGCATCTTCGGACCGTTGATCTTGTGAGCCGACGTCGACAACATATCAATGTGGTCGCGTTTAACATCAATGTCAAGCAAACCATATGCTTGAACAGCATCGGTATGAAACCAAGCCTGGTGGTCCTGGAGCAATTCGCCAATTTCGTGAATCGGCATCACGGAACCGACTTCGTTATTGCCCATCATCACTGAAACTAAGATTGTCTGATCATCGAGGGCCGCTTTCAGATCATCCAGCGAAATAACTCCGTGTTCATCTACTGGCAAATAAGTAACCTTAAATCCCAGCTTTTCCAAGTGCTGACAAGGTCGCAGCACTGCTTCATGCTCAACAGCCGTCGTAATGATATGCTTGCCGAGTTTTTGCCGCGCTAGCGCCGTCTGCACAATAGCAGTGTTATCACTCTCGCTACCACCACTGGTAAAGACAATTTCGCTGTCGAGGGCGTTAATACTTTGTGCGATCACGTGGCGGCTATCTTCCAGCAGGCGCTTAGCTTCACGACCATAACTATAACCAGTAGAGGCATTGCCCCAACTGTGTTCCAGGCTGTCAACTAAAGTCTGGCGAACTTCTGGCAGCATCGGCGTCGTGGCAGCATTATCAAGATAGACTTCACTCATTGCCGACTAAGCCTCCTTTAAATTAGCAAACATTGTCAGCAGCATTTTAGCTGACCGCCGTCCGGCATCAACGATAAATTGATCAAAACTGACACCCGCGTCATCATCACCAGTATCTGACATTGCCCGCACCACGACGTAAGGAACATGGTGGTCATTAGCAACCTGACCCACTGCCGCACCTTCCATTTCGGCGGACAAAGCATCTGGAAAATGCTTCTTGACCTGGGCAACAGCGTCATCACTAGCTACGAACTGGTCACCAGAAACAATCAAACCCTTTTTCACGTTTAAATCCGTTTGTTGGGCAGCTTGCATCAAGCGCTCCACCCAGAGCGGAGACGCCTTGAAAACGGCCGGCTGCTGTGGTAATTGACCGTAAACGTAATTAAAAGCCCGAGCATCGACATCGTGATAAGCAGTCGTAGTGGAAACCACGACGTCACCAACGTGGAGGCCATTACCAATTCCGCCGGCCGAACCGGAATTAATCACCACGTCAGCTCCAAATTCGCTGATCAGATGCTCAGTTGTAATTCCAGCCTCAACCTTGCCAATTCCAGATTCAACAAGCACTACTTCATGGCCTTTAATGGTACCCTGATGATATTCTTTATCAGTCAAGATCGTAACCTGATCGTTGTCCATCGCTGCCAGCAAATCCTTAATTTCTTCTGGCATCGCACAGATAATTCCGATTTTCATATAAAGATCCTCTTTCTAATCTACCAAGAATAGTATTAAATAGACGGCAATAATCAGTAGAACCAAAACAACAATCGCAATATTTAACCGCTTGCGTAAACGGGCCGTTTTGGCCGCTGTGGTTGCTGCCTTCTCATCTTTTTGCTGGTCAGCACGCGTCGGTGCCGATTCGTCCGCAGCATGTTCTGACTGCCCTTGACTATCTGGTCCCTGCACTTCAGAAAACGACGCTTGCCGGTCACGTCGATTGTGGTGAACTAAGCGGTCACCCTCATCTTCCAGGGGATCCACAAATCGCTCCCGCTGGCGTTTTAGCCATGACTTCGTTCGTTGGTTTGGGACTTGCTTTTTTTGGTACTTTGATCGCAATTGCTGCTGACGGTATTTTTCACGCGTCAGTGAGTCCTCGTGATCATTCATTCCGTAACCCCCGCAGATAGTAAATTGCCAAGATCGTTTTAGCATCCGTGATTTCTTCGTCTGCAATCATCTGGACACCCTCCTTGACGCTGATCCATTGCAATGCCAACTTTTCGTCAGCATCCTGAGGCAGCTTTTGCTCCACCGGTTTGACACCTGTTGCTAAAAACATCGTCAAGTATTCGTCAGTAAAACCGGGTGAACTGTAACAGCGGCAAACTTTCTTTAAATTAGCGGCCTGTAGTCGGGTTTCTTCATTCAATTCCCGCTTAGCAGCTACCAGCGGGTCTCCGTGATCGCGATCATCCACCTTGCCAGCCGGGATTTCCAAAATTGTATCATGGAGCGGTGACCGCCATTGTTTTACAATCGCCAAACGGCCCTGATCATCAACCACAATCAAACCAACAGCCGACGGGTGTTTGACAATTTCCCTGCTGGCCTTGGTCCCCATCGGCGTCTCTACTTGTTCGACGTCAACCCGCAACAGATGACCACTAAAAACAGTTTTGGAACTCAATGTCTTTTCTTCAAAATTCATCAAGCTTCCCCCTCACGTAAAATATGGACTCGCGCTGCCTGCGGACCGCGCTGTCCCTGAACAACTACTAAGGAAACAATATCATTAGCTTGCAAACGCTGCCGATCTTGGCGCGTGATCCCCCGGGCATGAACATAAACGTCCGGCTCGCCGGGGATCGTAATAAAGCCCCAGCCCTTATTTGGATCATATTTTTTGACCTTGCCGGTAAGCATGATTGTTCCTCCTCTTTAATTGCGTACCATGTTATTCTACACCGATCAGGGCCCGCTGTCACCGCTGAACTATCGAAAAAACGGGCTGCATCCAGAGAACACAGTCCGTTACTTTATAATTTTCGTTTTATTTCTCTAAGCCCGTTTCAACGGTTTCTGGGAAAGATTCCCGGACAATTTTGGCACAACGAGCACAGAGCGTTGGGTATGCTGAATTGGTCCCAACATCTTCTTTGGTCATTCGGCAACGCTGGCAAACTTCACCTGGTGCTTTGCTGACTTTGATGGCTGATTGATCATCAAAAGTCGTAGCATCTGCAGGTGTTTCGCTAGCATCATGGATAGCAAGGGCTGAAACACCCAGAACTTGACCAATTTCAGTTCCTAACGCCTTGAGCAGTTGCTGTTGCTTATCTGTCAGGTAAAGATCAGCTTTAGCCTCCAGCGACTTACCGATCAACTTCGCACCACGCGCGTCTTCTAAGGCTTTGAGGACGTGCGAGCGAAGCTTCATGAAACGATCCCACTTATCAAGTAGATCTGCTTCGCCAGCAAATTGCCGTGGTTCAGGAATCGTAGTCAGCTGAACAAAAGATTCTGGTTCATCCATGTATTCCCAAACTTCTTCGGTCGTGTGCGGCAAAATTGGCGTCAGCAACTTGACCAGGGTCTTCAGGTATTCGTAGAAGACTGTCTGCATTGAACGCCGTTTCAGTGAGTTAGCCGGTTCAATGTAGAGAACGTCCTTAGCGACATTCATGTAGAAAGCGGAAAGGTCATTGTTGACGAAGTTGATCAAGAGCTTATAAGCACTCAAGAAGTCATAGCTGTCCATGTAGTCACGCATCGACTTCAAGAAGTGGTTGAGCTTGACCAACATGTACTTGTCAACTTCTTCTAGTTTGTCATAAGATACGGTATTTTCTGTCACATCGAAGTCGGCCACATTAGCAAGCAGGAAGCGGAAAGTATTCCGCAGCTTCCGGTAGGATTCCGAAATTTGTTGGAAGGATCCCATCGAAACCCGGACGTCAGCGCTCGTGTCAACGGACATTACCCAGAGCCGGATAATATCAGCCCCGAATTGATCGATCACCTTTTCTGGAGCAATGACGTTCCCCTGTGACTTCGACATCTTGTTGCCGCGCTTATCCAGGGTGAAGCCCTGGCTTAGCAGCCCCTTATATGGTGCATGACCACTGAGGACTACGGAAGTGATCAGACTGGAATTGAACCAGCCCCGGTACTGGTCAGAACCTTCCAGGTAAAGGTCTGCCGGGTATGTCAGGTACGGCCGTTCGGCGAGAACCCCTTGGTGAGAAGAACCAGAATCAAACCAAACATCCATAATGTCGGTTTCCTTTGTGAACTTGCCGTGTGGTGAGTGTTCGTTAGAATAGCCCGCTGGCAAGAGATCCTTGGCATCGCGTTCAAACCAAACGTTGGACCCGTACTTGCGGAACAGATCAGCGACGTGATTGAGGGTTTCATCGGTCATGATCGGCGTCCCGTCTTCAGCATAGAAGATCGGCAGAGGAACTCCCCAAACCCGTTGCCGGGAGATGACCCAGTCGCCACGGTCCTTCAACATGTTGTAAAGTCGAACCTTACCCCATGACGGCTTGTAGGAAACTTCATCAACGGCCTTTAAGATCTCGTCACGCATCTTGTCGATCGAAACGAACCATTGGTCAGTTGCCCGGAAGACGATCGGTTTCTTGGTCCGCCAATCAAATGGGTAGGAGTGCTTGAGCGGTTCCTGCTTGAGCAGGGCTTGGTGCTCTTTCAGCAGTTTCAGAGAAATATCGTCAGCCTTCTGGTAGAAGACGCCGTCAAATTCAGGGCCGTTCTCCTTGGTCAAGACCCCTTGATCGTTCATCGGAGCAAAGACTGGCAAGTTATATTTCAGTCCGAAATGATAGTCATCATCCCCGTAGCCAGGTGCGGTATGGACCAGCCCTGTCCCGGTATCATCGGTCACGTAGTCGGCCAGGCCAACCAACAAGTCACGGTCGAGGTACGGATGCTGAGTCGTCAATCCTTCTAAATCCTTACCGGTAACGTGCTTTTCGATCGCGTAGTCTTCCCAACCAAACTTCTCAGCCAGCTTGTTCAGCAAAGTTGCAGCGACCACGTACTTGCGATCACTTCCTTGTGGTTTCACGACTACGTAGTCGAATTGCGGGTTGACTGCCACGGCCTCAGAAGCCGGAATCGTCCATGGCGTCGTCGTCCAAACGACCAGGTAAGTATCGTTGTCGAGCACGTCCTTGCCGTCCTTGACTTGTTCGGTAAAGAAAGCGGTCTTGGCAACAACATCGTGGTATTCCACTTCCGCTTCCGCCAATGCGGATTCAGATGACCAGGACCAGTATACCGGTTTTTTAGCCTGGTAGAGTAAGCCCTTATGAGCAAAGGCAGCAAACACTTTAACCTGGGCCGCTTCGAATTCCTTAGCCAGGGTCAAGTAAGGGTGGTCAAAGTCACCGGAGACTCCCAGCCGTTTGAAGTCCTTCATTTGTTTGTCAACCTGTTCCAAAGCATACTTCCGGCAAAGGTCGCGGAAATCAGTGGTAGACATCTTCTTGCGGTCATGGCCAGCCTTGGTCAACTGGTGTTCAATCGGTAAACCGTGGGTATCCCAACCAGGAACGTAAGGTGCCCGGTAACCAGTCATCGACTTGTAACGAACAATGAAGTCCTTGGAAATTTTGTTCATGGCATGGCCAATGTGGATATTGCCGTTTGCGTATGGCGGGCCATCATGGAGAACAAAGGTTGGCAGACCTTCGTTGAGTTTTTGTCGTTGTTCGTAAACTTTGTTTTCTTCCCAGATCTGTTCACGTTTTCCTTCAGTCTGTGGCAGCTTGCCGCGCATCGGGAATTTCGTCTTACCCAGGTTCAACGTGTCTTTAACGCGCATCAAATCACCCTTTCTATCAACTTTTCCTGCTTAAAATAAAAAGCCCCGTCCGCACAGGGACGAAGCTTTTTCGTGGTACCACCCAAATTTAGAGGATCAGAGATCCTCCCTTGGTCATTGATTAACGGTAATGAACCGGCACGACCTCATTGAATCGGCCACACATTCGGAGATGATCTGGCAACTGGCTGCGATGCTAAACTTTCACCAATCTTTAGCTCGCTTGTGGGCAGTGGACAGTCACCCGCTGTTCTCCTCATCATTTTAAGCTAGAATATTTTAGCCAAACTAGTCCTTATCATCATCGTCCGGGAAAATCACAACGGTCTGGTTAGCATCGCTGTTTGAAGCGGTACTGTCGTCAGCGGCGGTCTGATCATCTGCAGATTGATCACTTGCTGCAGATGTCAAATCAGGGATAACCGGGGCATCATCTTGAGCAGAATCTGCCGAATCTTCCTCAGTCGCGGAAGTAGGATTCATCTGACTTGGTGTTGATGATTCTACACTCTGAGCTGAATCTTTGTCAACCCGACTGCCGAGAATCTTCTGAATTTCATCGTATTTACTGAGGTCATCATTGGCCAGCAGCGAGTCCCACTCGTCACTCTTCACCACTTCCAGTTGTGATTCCAACATCACTTGCAGCCGTTGCCGGAAAATCCGGGTCTGTTTCTTCAGATCGTTGGTTTCTGTAGTCAGCTTGCGAGTATCGTTGGCACTCGCTTCGACAACCTGGTTGGCTTTATCGTTGGCTTCAGAAACAATGTCCGTTGCTTGCTTCTGCGCCTCCCGTACGGTAATCTCTGCTTCACGCTTGGCATTATTTTTAACCTTGTCAGCTGCTTCTTGAGCCACCAAGATTGATTTGTTGAGTGAATCCTTCAGTTCAGTAAAATACTTTAACTGCTGCTGGCTGGCCTTGTTCTCATCCGTCAGTTCCCGATTTTGATTTGTCAAATCCGTGATGGTTGCGGCAACTTCTTCCAAGAACTTGTCAACTTCTTCGGGGTTGTAGCCCCGCAGCTTATTATTAAACTGCTTATTTTTAATGTCGTCTACCGAAATAGTCATAATCTATCCTCCAGCTTAAATCTAAGCGTGCACCACCGCTAATGCTACACGCTCTTTCCCCTTCCTTGTGTTTCCGTGATCCTCTTTCAAATAAAGCCGCCCGGCATGACGGACAGACATCAAGTCGTGAACCGACAGGAGGTAATCAGGACGATCAATCGTCTCCCAGTTCACCCGGACCAAGCCGTGCTCAATAATTGTCTTGGCCCGGTTGCGGGAATAATGGAAGCCCGCTGCCACGACACTGTCAAGCCGCAAGGAAGTAACCGTCGTCGCAACATCTTCCCAGTCAGTAACCGGCCGGACAATCTCGTCCAAGTCCGCTAATTTCATTTTGACGTTGATTTTACCAATCTTTTGGACCTGCTGGCGCACGTACTCTGCCATCTGCTTGCTTAAAACAACCTGCCAGACATCACCATCGTGCAAAATGTCACCGAAAGCGTTGCGCTTCAATCCTTTGCTCAACAGGGTTCCTAAAATCTGCCGGTGGTGCAGCTCGCTAAATTTCAACGGATAATCGACGTTAATCAACTGCAGCTCAAAATCACTCTCTGCCGGCTGATAATAAGTCGGGAAAAAGAGCATCCGTTGCATTTCGGCCCCTGACCAGCCGCCATTCTCCTGGACTCGCACTTCATCGACGCGATTCGCCATCGTTTTCGCGATGTAACGCTGCCGCGGATTAAGAAACTCGGTTAAAACTGGTCGGTATTCATTTTGACATGTTGCCAGCCAGTCATCGACCTGGTCAATAAAGGGGGCTTCGTCAGGCCGAAAATGTTGTTTAATATTTGAATCAGCCATCGTTACCCTCCCCAATTTATATGTTCGTTAGCAGCATTCCCAACGCTCGGATTCCATACTGAACCAAATACAAAACCCCGATGGCAACGACGGGTGAAAAACTGACACCGCCGATCGCCGGGATAAAGTTAAAGAATTCCATATAAGGCCGGACAATGCGCTCCAGTAAATCGCCGAGGCGACTTTGCCGAGCTCCTGGGAACCAAGACAAAAGACACCAAATGATAATCAGCCAAATGTAGAGGTTGATTAGCTCATCCAACGTTCGAACAATAAAGGCGATCAATTAATCACTTCCGTTTCCAAATCGTTAAAGGTTGCTAGCCTGGTCTGTTGAAGCTTGTGTCGAAAGTTCACCTTCGACGTCAAAGTTGCGCGGGGTACACAGGAAAATCTGCTCTCCGACCCGCTTAATGTTGCCGTCGATGGCATAAACAGTCCCGTTTAAAAAGTCAATCAGACGTTTGGCTTCTCCGCTGTCCATCTGCGTGAAGTTGATAATGACAGCACGATTAGCCAGCAATTCGTCCGCAATCTCTTGAACATCAGAGTAAAGCCGTGGCTGGTAGAGCGCGATCTTGCTGTTTTCCTTCACCGCGTGTGGGCCATGCATTGCCACTACTTTCCCGTTCGAATTATTAACGACGGCTTCCTGATTGTTTTCCACGTTGTCATATTCTTCGTCAGGGTCGCCAAAGAAGTTACGCAAAAAATTTGCCATCTACTATCTCCTCCTTAAACGCAAGAAGGGGCTGGTCAAAATGATCGCCCCATTGTTGAATTACTTAGTGACGATTCCGGTTCTTGAAGAACGGCGGCTGTGACAAGTTGTCGCCATCGCCATCATCATCGTTGCCGTCGTCACTGCCAAAGACGTTAAATTCCGGTTTTTCGACATGCTTGAATTCATTGTCCGCATTACCGCGCTCATTGTTATTAGCTAATGACGGCTCATTCCAGCCATCAAATGGATCCTTGTGGATTTGCGTCTGGTTTTGGTTAACCCTTGTTTGGTCTTCCGGGGCAACGTTTTGCTTATCAGCTACTGATGCTTGCTCAGAACTTGCTACCACCCGGTGATTATTGGCGCCGCTGTCCTGGGCTGCCTTCTGCTGCTGTTTGGACTTGTCAATACCGGTTGCGATCACAGTGACCCGCACTTCATCGCCCAGATTTTCGTTCATCGCCATCCCGAACGTAATGTCAACATCGGTGTTAGCAGCTTGCTGAATAACCGTCGAAGCTTCCTGAGCTTCGTACATGGAGAGATTCTTTCCACCAGTGATGTTCATCAGCACGTGTTCAGCCCCGTCGATGGAAACTTCAAGCAATGGGGAAGAAATGGCCTTCTTGGTAGCTTCCGCAGCCCGGTTTTCGCCGGTAGAAGAGCCAATTCCCATCAGAGCAGAGCCCTGGTTTGCCATCGTGTGACGAATGTCGGCAAAGTCCAGATTGATGTACCCAGGATTGGTAATCAGATCAGAAATCCCTTCGACCCCTTGACGCAATACGTTGTCGGCTTCCTTAAAAGCGTCCATCATCGGTGTCTTCTTGTCGATCATTTCCAGCAAGCGGTTATTGGCCACAACGATCAAAGTGTCGACATTCTTCTTTAATTTGGCTAAGCCTTCCGAGGCCAGCTGTTCGCGCCGACGGCCTTCAAAACTGAACGGGCGGGTCACAACCCCAACCGTCAGGGCTCCCGAATCCTTAGCAATTTTAGCGATCACCGGGGCTGCACCAGTCCCGGTACCACCACCCATGCCGGCAGTAACGAAGACCATATCTGCACCCTCAAGAATTTTCGTGATTTCACTTTCGGATTCCTCAGCGGCCTTGTCGCCAACTTCGGGATTCGAACCTGCCCCGAGTCCCTTGGTCAATTTTGGTCCCAATTGAATCTTGGTTTGGGCCTGCGAAGCATCAAGGGCCTGGAGGTCGGTATTAGCAACGATGAAATCAACGCCGCTGACCTTTTCAGTGATCATCCGGTTGACAGCATTGCCGCCACCGCCGCCGACCCCAATAACTTTGATCTTAGCGCCCTCGTTTTCATTATTCAAATGTTTCAATTCATTGTTCATTGACTTACCCTCCAGAAATTAATCAAAGAAATTGCTAAAGAATCCGCGGATGCCGCCACTCTTCCTGGGTGTTTCATTGCGCTGCCGCTTTTTTTCAACGTGGTCAGCACGCGGAGCTGGTTGCCGGCTTGGCTTTTCTGGTTGCCGGACAAACTGATTTTGGTTTGCTGCTTTGGCTGCTGATTTCCGTGCTCGCGGCCGACTAACCATTGCGTCGTCATCGCGAACAATCTGCTTAATCAGACGTTCCACATCGTTTAGCCGGCTTTCGTACATTGCCAGTGACAAAACAACGTCGTAACCAGCGTGGCGAACTCCCATTTGTTGTGGTACAAACTGCTTAACGGTACCCGCAAAGTAATCCCTAGCTAATTCTTTAACACCAGGTAGTGAGGACACGCCGCCGATCAGGATCACACCACCCGGCAAATTGGGAGCGTGGATAGCTTCCAAACGATCACTAATTCGTTTAAAGATCTGTCGTACCCGTGCTTCGATGATTTCAGCCAAGTATTTTTCGCTGCAAGTTCCTGGTTCGGATTGGCCGACTTTAGCCACTTCGATCTCAACGTCTTCATGGGCCAACCGACTATCCGCATAACCATGGTCCTTTTTTAACTTCTCCGCATTTTTTAGTGAAGTATTGAGAACCGTCGAAATGTCCTTAGTGATGTAATAACCACCTTCCGGATCAACATATGTGTACTTCAGTTGGTGATCATGGATGATACTGGCCGTCGTTTGGCCACCACCCATGTCAATAACAAGGGTTCCGAAGTCTTGTTCTCCATCACTCAGGAGGTTAAAGCCGGTTGCGATCGGGCTGACCACCATGTCGCGGATCTTAAAGCCCGCTTTTTCGACAGCCTTTTTCGTGTTATGGACAATTGTCGTCGGGCCACTGTATAACAGTGCTTGCATCTCTAACCGAACCCCAACCATTCCGCGAGGATCTTTGATACCGTTAAAACCATCAACCGTAAATTCCTGGGGAACAAGGTCGATCACTTCACGTTCAGCCGGAACGTTTTGGGCAAGTGTTGCCCGGGCTACATCAACAACATCTTCGTTAATGATTTCGTGTGACTGGCCCTGTGAAGCAATGGTAATCATGCCATGCACATTTTTTGTCTGCAAATAATTAGCTGGTAGGCCAACCACTAAATCGGTCACGTTCACCCCAGATTGTTGGGAGGCAACAGCGACGGCAGCTGAAATTGCCTGTGCAGTCTTATCGATGTCTACGATGACTCCGTGGTTAAGCCCATTTGACGGTTTAACCCCGACCCCGACAACCTTTAATTGTCCCTTGACGTTTTCACAAATAACGGTCTTGATTGAGGTGGTCCCAATATCTAACCCGACGTAGACTTTTGAATTGTCCATCCCGGAACCCTCCTAAAAACATTTTTAATAGCGCATTTCGCACTATAAATATACATACATAGATTTTAACACATATCAACTTTGTGAAATGATAATTTATTGCTTTTGCCAGCCATAATTACCAATTCATTATCAAACTTTATTTGTTCTTATTATTTCCGTACGGGTAAGAGTAAGCACCCACCTGCAAATTGACTACCCCGTTGCCATTCATCGTCGAAACAATTGACGGATAGTAGCGCATCTTTTTGCTTAAGGTCGGAATATTTGCGATAACTAGGTTGCCATCGTTCATATAGAGCTTGACCCGTTCGGGTGATGATTTGGTCGGCGCCAACTGCACTTCCGAAATTCCTTCCCGGATACTTCGTGGTAGATCACCGATCTGACAGGCAGTCTTCCGCAGACAGCCCGCATGTCCGCCAAAATTGGCGTAGGTTACGTAGTTAGAAGCCTGACCATGAATCGGGGCTTGATTGCCATTAGAAAGAAGGTAATGCTGCTGATCATTAATGGTGACCAGGCCGATAATGCTGTTCTCTTTTATGGTTACCACAACAGAACGGGGACCCGTCGCCCTAATCCGAACCGACTTAATCTGATGGTTGCGTTTTTGGGCCTGGGTCTGGATCTTATTAGCATGATCGACCAGGCCCCAAATGTAGCGCCCCTTATGAACTCCAGTCGCTTCTTGGATGGCAGAATTCTTCACTTCTTGGTTACCCTTGATTTGGACATTTTCCACCTTGCTGAGCGGTGAAACAACGTAAAGCGCAACGAGTAACACTACTAAAAAGGGAATCACAAGTGACAAGACACGGTGACGATTAGCCGCTCCCCGGACCGCCTTAATTCCCTGCATATTCTCCCCAATATGCCGAGCTGAATGTTCAGCTTCATGCTGACGCAACTGCTTATTGCGCTGCTCAATCGTGCTTAAACGCCGGGTATAGCGAGAATTATCGTTGTTACTGTCCTTGCGACTCACGACCAATCCCTCCTCCGGCGTTTCTTCGCTTTATTCGTGGTCTTTTTCTGCTTTTTTCAACACTTTAATTAACCGATCAGCCGCGTCGGGTTTGCCAATCTTCCGGCTAGCCGCGGCCATCTCCTGACGCAGATCCGCATCACCCATTAAACGATCGGCTTGGACTAACAGGGAGCGCCCATCCAGTTGATCTTCCGTAATCATTACCGCGGCGTGTTGCTTAACCAATGCTTGAGCATTTTTGACCTGGTGGTTCGCGGTAACATAAGGACTCGGAATCATGATCGTCGGAACTCCCAGGGCCGTCACTTCGGCGATAGTTGTCGCCCCGGCACGGGAAACTAATACCGCTACTTTCGGCATCTTAGCCGGCATATCCTCAATATAAGGCACCACTTTGACATTATCACCAATCGTGACGCCTTTTAGCTGCTTACGGACGTCGTCATAACGCTTCCGCCCGGTCGCAAAAACGACTTGGTAACTGCGCTTGGTGAAAAACGGAATCGCCTGCACGACACTCTTGTTGATCTTTGGGGCCCCCTGAGAGCCGCCGAAGATCATCATTGTCGGCTTATCATCACGCAAGCCCATCGAACTCCACTTGAAAGTGCTTGCGCGGTTAGCCGCGACCTGTTGAGCCCGCGGATTCCCCGTCATCGTCACTTTATCCTCCGGGAATTGGCTGCGAGCCGCTTCAAAAGCGATCGCAATTTCGTCAACATAGCGACTAAGGAACTTGTTAGTCACGCCAACAACACTGTTTTGTTCATGGATGACAGTCGGCACGCCCATTTTAGCCGCTGCATAAAGGACAGCCCCACTGACGTAGCCGCCGGTCCCTAAAACAACGTCCGGCTTAAAATCAGCAATTAACTTGCGGGCGTGGTGCTCGGCTTTCAAAAAGAGATAGATCGTCTTGAAATTGTAGAACGAAAGTTTGCGGCGAAAGCCCTGCATCGGCATCGTCACCAATTTGAGACCCGCTGCTGGCACAATTTTGTTCTCCAATCCTCGAGTGGTCCCGACGTAAAGAACTTCTGTATCTGGTTCTACTTGTTTCAGCCGTTCGATGAGGGCCAGTGCTGGATAAATGTGACCACCAGTACCGCCACCTGATACCATTAAGCGCATTATGCCTGTTCCTTCTTTCCTGTCAACTTTTCAACAGCTTCGATAAACTTGTCCCCGCGAACTTCAAAGTTCGGGAATTGATCCCAACTCGCGTTAGCTGGCGATAACAGAATGACGTCGCCGGGCTGGCTCAGCTGCCAAGCCAGAGGAACCGCCGTGAAGCAGTTTTCACTCTCTTTAATCACCGGCACGCCAGCCGCCTGGGCTGCAGCTTTCATCTTATCCTTGCTTTGCCCAAAGACGATGATCGCCTTGACATGCTTTTTGAAGTCGTCTTCCAAACGTTCAAAGGTGTAACCGCGATCCAAACCACCGGCTAGCAAAATCACCGGTTTCTCAAACCCCCGCAAGGCAACCTGGGTCGCTTCGATGTCAGTCGATTTCGAGTCGTTGTAGAAGAGTCGCCCAGAATCTTCCAGGACAAACTGAAGACGATGACGAACACCGCCAAAATTCTTCAGTACGGCAACGATATCTTCATCAGCCACCCCGCTCAGTTTAGCAGCTGCAATTGCCGCCAGAGCGTTTTCGACGTTTTGCGGACCGATCAGACGAATCTCACTAGCCTTCATGATCGCGTCATCGCGCCAGTAGATAAGCCCGTCCTTTTCGTAAGCACCGTCATGCGATTTTCCTAACCGCGAGAACGGAACAATCGTCGCCGAGGAGCGCCGCGCAATTCGTTGCCATTCCTCGCGATCCCAATTGATAATCAGGTAATCATCCTTCGTCTGGTTGCGGGTAATGTTCAATTTAGCGTTGATGTAATTCTCTCGGGTCTTGTGGTAATCAAGATGGTTACTGAAAATATTGGTAATCACCGCGATATGAGGATGTAAGGTTGGCGTTCCCAGCAGTTGGAAGCTCGATAGTTCAGTCACCAGGGTATCGTCTGGTCCCAGTTTTTCCGCAACCTTGCTGAAACTGACCCCGATGTTGCCAGCATATTTAGCAACTCGCTTTGGCGAATGGTCGATCATTTTCTGGATCAAAGTTGTGGTGGTCGTCTTTCCGTTACTGCCAGTGACGCTGATCAGATGGCCAGCAAAGATTTCACTGCCGAGCTCCGCTTCCGTGATAATCGGCGTTCCCTGTTGAACGAACTTTGCCACCAGTGGCTGATCATAGGGAATTCCCGGGTTCTTGACCACAAGATCAAAACCGTCGTCGGCTAACGAAAGAGGGTTGCTGCCGGTTATAACCGTAATTCCGTCTCTTTGTAGATCAGCCTTAACCTTTGGATTGTCCTTGGCATCATTGGCCGTTACCTTTGCCCCTAACTTGACCAACAGATGAGCAGCGTTGATGCCGCTAATCCCAAAGCCCATTACTAATACTTGTTTGTTTTGATATTTTGTTACTTTTTGCATCCTCTATCACCCGCTAAATCTAATTTCGCATCAAAATAAAAATCACCGTCAAAGCTGAACTAACAGCCGTGACTAACCAAAACGTAATATCGATACGCCATTCACTCCAACCACTCATCTCAAAGTGGTGATGAATCGGCGTCATCTTGAAGATCCGTTTTCCAGTAGTCTTAAAGCTCAAAACTTGCAGCATCACACTGGCAGTTTCGATCACGTAAATAATGCCGATGAATAAGAGCGACCATTCGTGGTGCAGAAGCAAAGCGACAGCAGCCAGCGAAGCCCCCAGTGAGAGGGAACCCATATCACCCATAAAGATCTGGGCGGGTTTGTGATTGTAGCGGAAGAAGGCCAAAAGGCCACCAATGATCGCTAAACAAAAGAGTGCAACCTCCAATTGTCGCTGGACAAGGGCAATGATCAGATAGGCAATGAAGGAAATAATGGCACAACCATCAACTAAACCGTCCAGACCGTCAGTCAAGTTGACGGCATTGGAAAAACCGACCATCCAAAAAATGATGAAGAGGCCATAAATCCAGCCAAGCTGGGTCGTCCCAAAGCCCATTTGAAAGCCTTCGTGTTGATAAATAACGGTAAAGACGCAAGCAGCAATAACTTGGCAGAGCGCTTTTTGCCAGGGCTTAAAGCCTTCGTTTTGGTGCTCAAAAATTTTGATCGAGTCGTCCCACATGCCAATAAGACCGTAGACCACCATCGTAAAAAGCAGGGCCCAAGTGGTGTTATTCAGCAATGACTGCCACCCGCCGACCCACAGGATTGTCACCAATGCGGCGAAGATGAAGAGAATCCCCCCCATCGTCGGGGTTCCGGCTTTCTTAGCGTGCCAAGTTGGTCCTTCCTTTCTGATCTGCTGGCCCTCCTTGTGAGCCCGAAAATACTTGATCAACCATGGCATGATCAAATAGGTGATCAAAAATGCACTGAGAATTGTTAACACCATTGTGACGAGATTCATCGTCTTCTTACTCCTTTTCTTTTAAACTAATGTGCTTTACATTCAATTTTCAAAATTTGGTCTTTTTTAATCGTCGTGCCCTTGGCAATACTTTGCTTAGTAACATAACCATTGCCGTTGCTTTCGACGCGTATCCCGGCCAGCTTTCCCAGGCGGTTAACGTCGGCCTGGGACCAGCCTTGCAGTGACGGCATTGTAATGCTGCCACTGGTTTTTAGGATTAACCGGGAGTTAACCATTACCTTCCGCCCAGCCGGCACAGATTGAGCCGTCACATGTTTACCATTACCAAGTACCGTCACCTGAAGATGTTTGGCGCCCAGCTCAGACTGAATGCTGTTGGCAAGCCGTCCTTGGTAATCAGCAAGGGTAATTACCCCCTGCGACCCCTTTTTAGCAGCTGTTCGGTCTAGCAATGATGACGTAACCGGTTTGAAGACATTGGCAAGTTCGGTTTCTGCCGGCTGCTTGAGAGTTTTCGGCTGTTTCATGATGATATAGATAATATATTTCGGCTCCTTAGCCGGCGCCATCCCCACAACGGAATAAACGTAGTTGCTATCACCCGTTTCGTAACCGTGAGAAGTCCCAATCTGAGCAGTCCCAGTTTTGACCGCAATTGTCTTACCAGGAATCTTGTAAGCCTGACCAGTACCATTTTTATCAGTGATAACCCCAACCATCAATTTACGAACCTGCTTAGCCGTGCTTGCTTTGATTGGGTTGCCAACCACCTGGGGCCCAGTTTTAGCGACCGTCTTCTGATTGTTAGCGTCAGTCACCCGACTGACAACATAAGGTTTCATCATCTTGCCGTTGTTAGCAATCGCCGAAAAGGCCTGCATCATCTGCATAATGTTGGTCGTGATCCCCTGACCATAGGCGGTGTTGGCTTGCATTAAAATGCCTTTAAAGGAAGTATAACCAGGCGTTTCGCCACCCATTCCCCAAACCCGAACCGGCTGGAGAAGGTGGAAACGTTTGATGTATTTCATCCAATTCTTACTCCCCATATTCTGCTCAATATGGGCAAAACCGACATTACTGGAGCGGTAAAAAGCGTCACGGTATGTAATGGCGCCCCACCCACTGGTCACCCAGTCAGTAATTTTGCCACCACCAATCGACCAACTGCCAGAATTATAAGTAGCATTGGGATCGAAGTGGCCAGAATCAATTGCCGCGCTAAGTGAAAGTACCTTCATCGTAGAACCTGGTTCGAAAGTATCTTGAACTAAGGTATTACGCCACACGGGAGTGGAAGAATTGCGATCCGGGCGTTGGGTGGCGGCGATTACCTTTCCGGTTTTGGCTTCCATCACAACCCCAGCCATTGAACTGGCGTGGGTTTCTTTTTCGACACTCTGTAGCTTATTTTCCAGCAATTGCTGAATTTGACTATCCAGGGTGAGATGGATATTGTCGCCATCCTTAGCATCCCAACCGCTTTCCTGCTTGCTTAATCGGTAGCCATAGACATCCTGCTTAGCCCGCCGAAAACCATTCTTCCCCCGAAGTTGCTTATCGAAGTAGGCTTCAATGCCTAACTGACCGACCAAGGTAGTTTGCCCAGTTTTATCGTTGACATGTGGAGAAGCCAGACCAACTAGCTGCGTCGCAAATTCACCTTCCGGATACTGCCGAGCAGGCGTCGCTAAGAAGTGCAAACCGTTGACATGCTTAGCCTTGATTTTACGCATCGTCTCGATTGAAATATTACGGCCGGCATTGCCAAACTCAACCTGAAAACTCTTCTTTTTCGGGGTCATCGTCTGGTAGGCCTTTTCTTCATCAATCGGCAAATAGGCGGCCAAAACTCGTGCGGCCTGGGCTTTATTAGTGACATACAGTTTTTTGCCATCCTGCCCCTTTTGTCGGTGGTCCAAAACAGCGTAAACGGTATAAGTGCTGGTATTTTGTGCCAGAGCATCACCATTGGCATCATAAATGGTTCCCCGCTTCGCGTTAATCACTTGTTGCTGGGTGTAGAGCTTACCAGCCCTGGACTTTAGGTCAACGTGATTCACGCGTTTGAGAAGCGCAATTTGCGAAAAACGGGCGATAAATAAGAGAAACATCAGCCCGATCAGCACGTAAAAGATAATGCCGAATGTTCGCCGGTTGCCTTGCTGCCCCTTATTTGTCGTCCGTTGTCCTCTATTCTTCATCACTTATTAACGTTCCTTACACTCGTATTAGCATCAGTAAAACCATACTTATTGGCTGCCCGGTTCAAATTTGATTCACTTGTTAATTGGGCAATCAGTTGGCGTTCGTTAGCGTTACTGTTACTGACCTGATTTACTTTTGCCTGGACATTTTGTAGTTGGTGGTTCGCATTGGTCACATCAATTTTGCTCGTTACCAGACAGACCATCATTACCATCATGATGGCGCCACAAATTGCCAGCAACCACCGTTCGCCAGCCCAGGAAACCGGCATTCCCTTAGGGCTATTGACAATCAGTTGCCTTTGCTGTGCTTTCTCTGTCTCTCTGGAATTATTTGCCAAATTATGTGCCGCGTTTGAAACCATCTTAACCACTGTCCTTACTAATTCTTCTTAATTCTTTCGATAACGCGCAGCTTTGCACTGTGAGCCCGGTGATTAGCTTCCAACTCCGCGGGAGTCGGAAGGACCGGTTTTTTATTGACTAATTTAAAGTGAGGCTGCATCCCCGCCGGAATAACTGGCAAGCCCTGGGGCAAGTTAGGCAACGATGACTTTTCGTGAAAAATCGTTTTAACCAGCCGGTCTTCCAGCGACTGAAAGGTGATGACACTGATCCGCCCGCCGACCTGCAATAGATCCAGCGCCTGCTCCAGCGATTCTTCCAATGCCCCTAATTCGTCATTGACCGCGATCCGAATAGCTTGGAAGCTTTTCTTGGCAGGATGGCCGCCATGACGCCGAGCCGCTGCTGGGATTGCTTCTTTAACAATCTCGGCTAATTCACCGGTCGTTTCAATGAATTGATGCTGACGGTGGCGTTCAATGTTACGGGCAATTTGCGGGGCAAAACGTTCCTCACCATAACGGTACAGGATTTTTTCCAACCGCTGATAAGGCCATTCATTGACCACCTCTTTAGCCGACAATTGCTGTTGCTGGTTCATTCGCATGTCTAAGGGAGCGTCGTGTTGATAGGAAAAGCCCCGTGCAGCGTCATCAAACTGGGGAGAAGAAACCCCTAAGTCGTAAACAATCCCGCTAATCGACGTCACCCCGTGATTAGCTAAGGCGGCTTTCAAATGGCGAAAATTATCCTTTATAAGGACAACACGACCGGCAGCGATAACATTCTGCAGGTGCTGACGATTATAATCGATTGCCGTTTGATCCTGATCAAAAGAATAAAGTCGGCCGCTTTTCAGTCGACTAGCGATCAGGGAGCTGTGGCCCCCACCACCTAATGTTGCATCAACGTAGATGCCATTCGGATCGATTGCTAAACCCTTGACGGCTTCGTGGAGCAGCACGGTTACATGTTTAAATTCTGCCATGATGACTCCTTTCCGGCATCCAAATCAAAGATCAATATCCATTGCCTCAGCTAGTTGATCAAAGTTTTCTTCTGTTTCGTCAGCAAACTTATTCCAGCGTTCAGCGCTCCAAATTTCAAAACGGTTGGCAACCCCGACAATTACGCATTGTTTGCTGATGCCGGCATGTTTGATAAGCAAGGTGGGGATGTTGACCCGGCCTTGCTTGTCCAATTCACACTCGGTTGCCGCCGAATAGAAAAAACGGACAAAAGCCCGCGCGTCTTTTCTGGTTAGTGGTAAATGGTTCAACTTATTTTCCAGTGCCTGCCATTCAGGAGCTGGGTAGCCAAACAAACAACCGTCTAAACCCCTGGTGATCACAAAACGATCGCCCAGCTGGTTGCGAAACTTAGCAGGAATAATGAGCCGACCTTTGCTGTCGATTGAATGCTGATACTCACCCATCAACATGGCCAGTTTACCCCCTCTGCTAGATTCACATTTCTATACTACCACAATCCCCCACTTTCAACCACGATATTTTCGTAAGCCCCACTAACGAAAAAAGCTCCCACGTCAAAGAACGTGAGAGTCGTTTAAATTAATGTTTTTATGGTTCGGGAAGATCCTGTAAGGCCCATGATGCCAGATACGCCAGCGCTGCCAGAACAAAAGTTAGTCGCCAAAAAACTGGCCAGTAGCGCCGGTAAAGTAACTCAGAATAATGATGGTGCTGCCCGCCGACCAGGACAATCGCGGCGAGCATCCAAACAATTAAAAAGTAGCAAAAATAGTACCAACCAAAATTCCACCAGCTGAGCAGGATGAGGAGGCACGCCCAAAACCAGGCCAAGTGGCGAGAATGTCGTTTGGTCGTCAGCGGAGTTTGCAGAACAATAATGATCCGCTCAAGAACCACTCCGATGAGAAAAATTAAGAGTTGGATAATCAGACGTTTGATGACTGCCACCACCTTTCTGATTGGCATCACCTGGTTTGAAAGAAGGAACCGAGTGCGTTAAACTAATATGGATTAAAATTTAACGGAGTGAAGCGCGCATGCATAAAAAAGAAAAGACACGTTTTCAAAAGATTACCATGGTCGTCGTCTGGCTGATGCTGATCGCAATGCTCGGATCATTGCTGTTCTCGGCCGTCGCGGCACTGGGTGCTTTTTAAAACGGACCAGCGAACTGGGAAACTATTCCCAGTTCTTTTTTTGTAGGCGGAAACTCTCCAGATAGTTCAGTAAAAAGACGAGTAAGTTGACGACCAGCCAGCCCAGCCAAAACCAACCTGCGCCTACGGGATAGGAATGCAGAAGGTAGCGTAAAAGATGGTAGACAAACATCAACAGGAAATAGGTAACGTTTGCCAAAAGCAAACTCCGTGTCCAGCGATGGGTGGCAAAGTAACGGTAAATAGCATCCCAAGTAGCTTTAGTCATTAGTAATCACGACCTTTGTCCCTTCTGGAACATTTTTGTAAATCCAATAAGAATCGGGAAAACTGAGGCGCACACAACCATGTGAGCCGGAGGTCTTTCCTAATTTTTTAGCTTCTGACTTGATGACCCGCCGGTTTTGGTCTACCGGAACCGAGTGGAACATATAAACCCCGTGATCATGCCAGGAAACATAATTGATTGCCCCTTCTTGCTCACTGGCGCTGTAAAAAAAGTCGCCCCGTTCCGGCTGAATGTGATAAGTACCGACCGGCGATTCGGTTGCTTTGCTACCGAGCTTGCCGCTCGAACAATACATCGTATACAGACGCTTATTATTCTTTGACAATACATATACCCGTTGATGTTTGGTTGAAACCTTAATCCAAAAACCTGGATATTTTTTTAAATTCGGGTAAGGTTTCGTTTCCGAAGGCTTATTGTAGTCGATCGGTGTCCGCATTACGCTCTTCTTATGTGCTGCCTTATGTTTGTGCTGCACCTTAACTGCTGCTTGTTCGCTCCTAACTTGCCGAGCATGATGACTTCCGGCAACGTTAGCAACCACCACGACCGCCACAAAGACGATCGCCGTAATGATTAAGGTTCGTTTAAAAATATAATGCAATCTTTTTTCCTCCAAACGTTCACAAAGATGAATATACCGACTTTTCTAAGATTTCGCAAGTTACTTTGCGATCACTATTCATCATCTTTGCTCGGTTGCCTAAGAACCTCACGCGGCTTAGATCCGTTGGCCGGACCGATGATCCCTTTTTGCTCCATGTCATCAATCATCCGCGCCGCACGGTTATAGCCAACTCGAAAACGTCGCTGGAGCAACGAAGTGGAGGCTTTCTGCTGGTCGACAACGAATTTGACAGCTTCAGGAAAGAGTTCATCTTCATCTTCGGCTGCTTCGTCTTCTTTAACCTCTGAATCAGTCACTACCATTTGCTGATCATACTCCGCCGCCCGCTCGTTCTTGATAAAGGCAACGACGGCTTCGACATCATGATCCGAAATAAAAGCACCCTGAACCCGGACTGGCTTGTTTTGGTCAATCGGTTGGAAGAGCATATCCCCGCGGCCAAGTAGTTTTTCTGCTCCATTGTTGTCCAAAATAGTTCGCGAATCAACACCGCTAGAAACAGCAAATGCAATCCGCGACGGGACATTAGCCTTGATCAGCCCAGTGATAACGTCAACACTGGGCCGTTGTGTTGCCAGAATCATATGAATCCCCGCAGCCCGTCCCATTTGCGCAATCCGGACAATAGCCGTTTCAACATCATTGGAAACCGTCATCATCAAATCGGACAATTCATCAACAACGACCAGAATAAATGGCAGATAGGGCTGCTTTTCGTCACCGTCCTGCTCGTTTTGTTTCTTGACCAGCTGGTTATAACCACTGATGTTGCGGACCCCAAATTTGGAAAAGAGCTCATAGCGACGTTCCATCTCAGCAACTACTTTGCCCAGCGCCTTGGCCGCCTTTTTCGGTTCTGAAACGACGGGACTCAGCAGATGAGGAATGTCGTTATAAACTGACAGCTCCACCTTCTTCGGGTCAATAAGGAGAAACTTGACTTGGTGAGGTTTAGCCTTCATTAAAATGCTGGTAAGGATCACGTTGATAGCAACGGATTTCCCACTACCAGTTGCTCCAGCGATCAGCAGGTGCGGCATTTTGGTCAAATCAGCGGTGATTACTTGCCCAGTGACAGCTCGCCCAAGCGGGACTTCCATCGGGTTATTATCATGAGGTGTATTTTCCAACATGTCGCGGAACCCAACTGTAGCAACTTTTTTGTTCGGCACCTCGACCCCGATTAAGGACTTGCCCGGAATCGGCGCCTCAATCCGGATATCCTTGGCTGCCAATGCAAGGGCCAAGTCGTCGGCCAAATGCGTGATGCGGCTGACCTTGACCCCAACTGCAGGCCGTAATTCGTACTTCGTGACTGAAGGACCGAGATTGACGTTTTCCACCGTCGCCTGAACACCGAAGGAATGCAGTGTATCTTGCAATTTCTTCGTGTTGCGATCGATGGCCTTGAGATCAGCACTCTGATCGGTCTTCTTGTTTGGCGTTAATAGTGACAACGGTGGCATCTGATAATCTTGATCGGCGCGCTCTTCTGCCTGTCCCAAACTAAGCTCATCTTCATCCTTAGACGGAACATCACCAATCGTAGAAGCGACAGAATCCGTTCCTTCTTGATTACTAGCCACCGTAATTGTGGGCTTGCCGCTTGAAGCTGGTGCTGACTTTGCCGACACATCATTTTCGTGCGATGTCGTCGATGCTGGACTTTCACTTACCGGCCTTTCAGCAAGTTTAGGTTCGGTGATTTTTGCGCGCTGCCGGCTTTGTTTGGCAGCTGTCCGGGCCGCCTGCCGTGCGGCTAACTTCTGACTGCCAGCCTGAAGTTTTTCACCACTAAGCTGCAGACCGTCCCTAACTTTCCGCACCATCTTGTCAACTGGTAAGGAGAAAAAGACAACAACACCGATAATGATGAGCAACCAAGCTAAAACCAGTGTGCCGATACGTGCAACGAGGTAATTACCCACGCTGTAGAGATAAGCACCAATCATCCCCCCGCCGAGTAAACCCGTGGAATCCCCACGGAACACATGGCGGTTGATGTTGTCCCAGGTCACGCCAATAAAGTCGGAATGGCGCGATAACTGATCAAACATCTTGCCGTGCAACAGCAGCAAAACACCGGCCAAGATCATCAAGAATCCGGCAATCCAGCGCCAGCGAAAGTGTGGATGATGCCCTGTTAGGCTGTAAGCCACGCTGTACAACAAAGCAATTACAATCAGGATCGGCGCAGCCCCACCGACGATAATTTGAAAAGCGCCCTCAACAACTTGTCCTAACGCACCAAGGTTAAAAAGTCCCACGAGGAGCAGTAATGTTGCCACCGCCCCAACGAGGTTTGTCAGATAGCGGGACCAAAAGCTACTGTTTTCTGAACGCGTTTGGCGCCTTTTTTTATGATTTGTTTTGGCTTTTGTTCTTCGCCTTGCCATTGCCTAACCTTCCTTTAAACTAACTACTTTAATTTGTCATGAGGATAACGGTGAATCCGGGCCAGGTGGTTGAAGTTCTGCTGGCGTAGTGCCTCGTAAATTACGATAGCGACACTATTGGAGAGATTTAAAGCCCGAATATTGTTATCATCTTGGGGGATTCTAATAGCATTATCCTGGTAGCGCCGCATCGTTTTTTCTGGCAAGCCCGTTGTCTCCTTGCCAAAAAGGAAATAATGGTCGCCTGCCGTACTATAATCCACCTCTGTGTAATCACGATTGGCGAATTTGGAAACCAGATATAATTTGCTTTTGTCCGGAACGCTTTCAATAAATGACTGTAGATTATCTTCGTAGACGATCTTGACGCGATTCCAGTAGTCGAGCCCGGCTCGTTTCATGTGCTTATCATCAGTTGAGAAGCCGAGCGGTTGGACTAAGTGTAAGACCGTATCAGTTCCCGCACAGGTTCGTGCAATGTTACCTGTATTAGCCGGAAATAACGGTTCAAACAAAACAATATGGTTAGTCATAATATCCCCCTATGCAAACAAAAAAAGCAGGGTCTCGGTGTGGGCACGGCGAAACGCTGCTTTAATGAAGTTCTCCTCAGTAACTGCCAACGACGTTGATCGATGTCACCTACCAAACGATTTCGTTTTTTAGTATAATCCGTTCATCACAAAAAAACAATCATTTCTTAATATTATTGAGAATTTTCTTTCATGATCATTAAGCTAGGTGATCACTAGAATTACTTAGCCCAGATTGCTATCATTAGACTGATTAAAAAAGAAAGAAGGCTCACATTTTGAGTGAAGATTTTTTAATTGGAACTTATACCCAAAAAAATAGTCAGGGCATCTATGCAGTCACCCTTAATTCAACACAAGGCTGCTTGGAAAATGTCCGGCTGGTTGCCAAAAGCGAAAAACCTGCCTATCTTCAAGTTGATTCTTGCAAGCACCTCTTTGCAATCAAGCAAAACGGTAAGCAAGGCGGGGTGGCCGCCTACCAATTAAAGGATGGCCAAGCAAGCCTGATCAATGAAGTCCTCGGTGCGGGCGCACCGCCAGCTTACGTTGGGATCGACGAACAAAGGCACCTACTCTTTTCAGCCAACTATCACACCGCTAAAATTAACGTTTTTCGGATCAATGAAGACGGGTCTTTAACCCTCACCGACAGTGTCACTCACCAAGGAATGACTGGTCCGCGGCCAGAGCAGCAGGACGGACCTCATTGTCACTACGCTGATTTAACTCCCGATGGCCGTTTGATCGTCTGTGACCTGGGAATGGACCTCCTAGTTGTTTATGACATTAGCGATGACGGTAAATTAACTGCCGCTTCCCGCTACCACTGCGAAAGCGGCTTCGGGGCCCGCCACCTTGCCTTCCACCCGAATTCACAGGTTCTCTACGTCCTTGGCGAATTGAGCAGCAAGTTAACCGTTCTTGCCTACCACGCTCAAGACGCCAGCTTTAAGCCACTTCAAACAATTGCAACCATTCCATCTTCCTGGACAAGTCACAACGGGGCTGCTGCCATTCACATTACCAAGGACGGCCGCTTCGTCTACGTTTCTAACCGTGGTGAAGACACTATCGCTGTCTTCGCCGTTCAAAACGATTTTAGTCTGAAACACATCCAATCGATTTCTACTGAAGGCTCTTTCCCACGTGATTTTGAACTGAGCAGTGATGAAAAGTTCCTATTAGCTGGCAACCAAAACAGCGATAGCTTGGCCCTATATCAGCGCAATGATCAAACCGGCTTGTTGAAAAAACTGCAGCAAAATGTGACCTGTCCAGAACCGGTCTGCATCAAGCGCTGGCCATAGAGAGCTGAAAATAATTCAAAACGTCGCCCGAAATAGGAGCGGCGTTTTTTAGATGCGGTCGATGAGTTTTTTTAGATCAGCGGGAACCGGCGCCGTAACCTGGATTTGGCGTTTTAAAAAAGGACTATAAAAACTGATAAAGTGACAATGCAAAGCCTGGCGCTCCATTAAAGCCGGTCCACCGTACATCTGATCGCCAACTAAAGGGTGCTTGAGCCAAGCAAAGTGTACCCTAATTTGGTGAGTGCGGCCAGTATGTAAGGCAATTCGGACCACTGAACAATCTTTTTGGGCCCTAATTAACCAGTATTCTGTTACCGCCGCTTTCCCGTCAGCGGCAACCATCCGTTTAACGAACGAATCCGGATCACGGCGTTGGGGCGCGTCAATATAGCCATGTTGGGTATCTATGCGTCCACTGACCACTGCCAAATAGCGTTTCTTGACCTGGTGATTTTGCAATTGCCGGTCGAGAACGGCGTGAGCAAAACGGTGCTTAGGAAAGACCACTAACCCGCTCGTATCCTTGTCAAGACGTGTCGCAACGTGCGTTACTTGATTTTCATAACCTTGCCGTTGATAGTAGCCCTTCACGCGGTTTACCAAACTATCTTGAACGGGTACATTATGGGCAGGGACTGTTGCTACCCCTGCCGGTTTGTTCAAAATCAGGTAATCACGATCTTCGTAAGCGATCTTAATCGGCGCGTCACTAACGGAGACGTGGTCATTAGGCTGTTCGGCTGGCAAAATCAACTGAATCTGGTCACCTGGATAGACATAGTCAATGGTCCAAGCATTATCGCCATTGATCTTCATCCCCCCGCCGTGGTAAACGGCAACCTTTATTAAAGAGCCCGTTACCCCGAACGACTTGAGTACCGATCGAAGTCTACGATTGTGAATTCCCTGATACTTCCAAGAAAAAATCATTTGCGGCCCCCGATAAATGACTCGTGAACCCGATCCCAAAAACTTGTGTGCCGATACTTGGCAAAACGGATCGGTTGGTCCGCCACTCGATAAGCGACCTCACTGAGATGGTGCTCATCGGTGTTCCATTCTACCACCCGCCGGTCACAGGTAAGCAAACTATCAGAATCATCGTGAATGCGTAGCGTCACTTGACTTTCCGTTCCTAAAATAATCGGCGAGCCTAAGGAACGGTAGACGCGGTTGTTGAGTGAAGCAAGTTCTGTCAACTGAAAACCGCTAATTTTCGGATCCATCACCGCCCCGCCGACGGATTTGTTGTAAGCCGTTGATCCAGTCGGCGTAGAAGCACAGAGGCCATCACCACGAAAGCTCTCAAAGAATCGATCATTAATATAAACATCCGAAACCATCGTCTTGGTCTTCTGACGCAAGGCTGATTCATTGAGCGCCACCATGTGCTGAGCCTGTCCATCACTATAGGTAACATCAATTTGCAACAGGGGGTAGGCAACCAACTGACCACTATCGTGTTGGAGACTGGTCAACAAGTCATCTACTTCAAAATTGCGCCAGTCCGTGTAGAAGCCGAGGTGTCCTGTATGGATTCCCACAAATCGAACGTGGTCCAGCTGGTCTTGGTACTTATTAAAAGCAGTCAGCAAGGTGCCATCCCCGCCGATGGAAATAACAATGTCAGGATGTTTCGGCTCGCATTGGATGTCGGTCTTGGCCAAACGATTCAACATTATTTTTCGTACCCGCACGGCTTCGGGGTCGCCATAGCTCACAATGGCAATTTTCATCAACGGCCCCTCCCTTCGTCATTGTCTTCATGATCGGCTGGATGACCATCTTCAGCCAAAGTACTGTCTTGAGGATTTTTGCGGTAGGAGAAAAGATTTTGGGCTTCTTGGATCTCTTCCCTGATTTCTGACATCTCATTATCCAGCCGAAAAGCTGCTTCCCCTGCCCGTTGCAGTCGGGATGCCAATTCCTTGGGAAATTCACCCTGATATTTATAGTTTAGTGAATGTTCAATCGTCGCCCAGAAATTCATCGCTAAGGTTCGCACTTGAATTTCAGCAAGAATCTTTTTCTCTCCGGTGACTAGCTGCACCGGATATTCAATCACAATGTGATAAGAGCGATAACCGCTCGGCTTGGCGTTAGTGACGTAATCACGTTCTTCGAGGATTTGCATGTCCATTCGCTTCCGTAACAAATCAACTACAACGTAAATATCTTCAACGAACTGGCACATAATCCGCAAACCCGCAATGTCCTGCATGTCTTGTTCCAAACGATCTTCGCTGACGTGACGACGCACCATTTTTTCCTTGATGCTGTCGACTGGCTTCACCCGACCCGTTACGAATTCAATTGGTGAGTGCTGAGCCTGGTCCTGAAACTGTTTGCGCATTCCCCGCAATTTGACTTTTAATTCGTTGACGGCCTGCTGGTATGGTAATAAAAAGTGTTGCCAATCTTGAATCATCGTTGGTCCCTCCTAGCCATAATCATTTTTAATTCTAGCACAATCCCCGTTAGCAGTAATTGCTTTTGCTGGCGAAACAGTTTTCTTGACCTCGTTTGTGTAATTTGGCAAAATAACACTTGAAAATTGCAAATCAGTTATAGAGTCAAGGAGGAAGCAAACCGTGTTAGAAATTAACTTGTTTGTTAATCCGCTAGGGCAACGTTGTTTTCAGTGCGAACGGGACCTATTGCGTATGGACATACAGCTGGATAACACCATCAACTTTCAGTTTATCCCGCTCATGAACATGAAGACTATTGACAAAGCGCTGCACGATTGTCAAAAACGAACTGGTCATTTTGAAAACCAACAAAAAATAGCCACGACCACGTATTCGGTAATCCTGGATTATAAAGCAGCCCTTTTTCAAGGACGAAAGCGTGGACGGATGTTCCTGCTCGGTCTGCAAAAAGCCATGATTGAAGAACACGCTAATTACAATCTTCAGTTGGTCAAAAAATTTGCTCAGAATGCCAAGCTCGATCTTGAAATGTTTATGGAAGATCGAAAATCGCCGCTGGCCAAGCAGTGCTTTAAAAAAGATCAACAGCTGGCCAACCAAATGGGTATTACGGATACCGCCACAGCAATTGTGGTTAACACAAGTGCGCCCGCTTATGGAACCCTAGTAACTGATTGCACTTATGAATCATTGATCGACGCCTGCCAGGAACACTGTACAAAAGAGACACTTGCCAAATTGCAAAATCGAATCAAGCTCTACCATTAAATCGGACGGCCCCGCTTAATTGAACGGAGCCGTTTTTATGTAACGAATCTTTTGACCACCATCAGCAAACCACTGAGGCACTTGCCAATAAATCAGGCCATCATCCACTACCCTTAAAATTTGGCACTGTTGCAGTTCCTGAATAAATTGTTTAATCAGTTCTTGGCGCAACATCAGTGCGCTGTGAACTGCTAAACACGGCATAGGTAACCATTCAGCGCAGCTCGCTAACACTTTTTCCCAGCCCTGGTAAGGCATGACCAGGTTGAGTGGGAGCGATTCCATTAACAATAAACATCGTAAACGCCAGCGAAATTCGCCGTCCCGTAACATCGGCCACTGCGGCCGAAGCGGATGAGCGACAAGCGGACAGGCGCTCATGATGTGCCCGGCCAGATAGCACCGGTCATTCATCTTCCACCAGCCTTGATCGTGATAACGCATCATCTTTTGTAGCGATTGTGTTTGGACGAGGTATTGCTGCCGTTTGCTCAACCGATGGTTCCTAACGAAGGGAACCGTTCTAAAATCATAGCGATAAATCGGTCGCTGCTGGTGCACATTCCAGAAAGGCACGACAGGTTTCCCCTGACGCCACTGGGTAAACTGAGCGATTTTATTATCCCGGAGTTGATGAGCATAGGTGGCCCCCAAAAACCAGCAAAAAGGCATTCTTAAATGTCGATAACCCTGATTGCGTTCAGCAAGTCGGTCAACGTCTAAGGGACTGCATTGAAACTCAAAGACGAAGGTGTGATCGGCTAGTTGGACAAGCAAATCTGGGCGTTGCTGAATTTGCGGAAGAAAAACTTCAAGCCGGGGACGCCATCCTTGACGACAAGCCCATCGATACATCTGCTGCTTACCGATTTGATGCAGAGATGTTTCACCCTCACTATTGCATTTAGCTGGTCGCAAGTGTGCAAAATAAGCCTGCTTATGTTTTCCTTGAACCAATACCAGGCGATGCCCACACTGCGGACAGAAAAAGGGTCCCAGGTGGTGGCAATTGGCAGCTTGGACAAGTTGACCGTTAAATAAAGCTAATTTCATTTACAATCCCCCCTAAAGCAAAAATACGGGGATTGTCACCAATGTAAACTAAAAAGGGTCTATATTAACTGGTATTGGTGAAAGCCGATGCCAGTTTTTATTATCTTAAATTGGCTAAATAAAAAAGGACATTTAAGTCCTCTTGCCATACAATGAATACGCCAATACCACGGTAAAGGAAGAGTTCTAAA
>NZ_CANDNU010000014.1 GCF_947387495.1 Limosilactobacillus difficilis | reverse complement strand
CAGCTCCATCAACCAATAATCAATTGGTCAGTATTATTTATTTGAGTCCAGTGGCTAACTTATTCTTGAAATTTAGGATAATATTTTATTAGTGGTCAGACAGGAAGACAATTAAGAAAGATTGCGTTAGTAGTAACATTAGGCGGATTGCTTTTCGGGGTAGATACGGGAGTGATCAATGGTGCCATTCCATATATGGCCTCGCCATAACAAATAAATCTCACTCCTTCTGAAGAGGGGCTTGTGACATCGGGCATTACCCTGGGAGCTGCTCTTGGGGCGTTAATGGCTGGTAAATTAGCCGACCGTTATGGGCGGAAACGTTTACTGATTGCTTTATCGGTCATCTTTTTTAGTGGAACCCTTTTCTGCTTGTTAGCACCCAATGCCATTTTGATGATTATTTTTCGCTTCTTACTCGGCTTGGTAGTTGGTTGGGCTTCCGTCATTGTACCGGCCTACTTAGCAGAAATTGCGACCGCTTCAACACGGGGCAGGTTAGTCGCTCAGAATCAATTGATGATTACTGGTGGACAACTTCTGGCGTTTACCGTCAATGCTCTCTTGGGATCATTGTTTCCTCATGTCGGTAATATTTGGCGTTACATGATTGCTTTTGGGATGATCCCGTCTGTAATGCTATTTCTAGGAATGTGGCATGTTCCTGAGTCACCGCGTTGGCTAGCAATGAAGGGGCAACGCACGGCAGCGTTGAGGGTGTTAGCCCCACTCCGTTCAAGCCGGCGGGAAAGTCTTCAAGAAATTGACAGTGTTAAAACTGCATTGCGGCAAAACCAGGGCCAGCGGCAGGCAGATTGGGACGACCTGACTCAACCGTGGATCCGGCAGTGATGATTGGCTTTGGTTTAGGAATTGTTCAACAGTTTGTTGGTATCAATATTATGATGTACTATGGGACCAGTATTTTGATGAAGGTTGGCTTTGGCCACCAGGCGCCGCTAATTGCTAATATTGGTAACGGGTTGACATCTTTTATTACCACAATTGCCTGGATGAAAATGATGTACACGGTTGAGCGACGCAAAATGTTACTCGTCGGAATTATTGGAACCGGCAGTTCAATGTTTTTACTCACGTTAGCAATTACCTTTTTGAATCAGAACGTGATCTTACCATATGTCGTCATTCTGCTAACCATGAGTTTTCTAGCATTCTTTCAGTCATGTATTTCGCCGACAACTTGGGTTCTGATGTCCGAGATCTTTCCCCAAAGTCTGCGGGGATTGGGGATGGGCATTTCCACCTTTTGTCTCTGGCTGGCGAACTTCACGGTTGGCTTTGTCTTTCCAATCATGGTCAATCACTGGAGTGGAGTCGGGACATTTGCCTTCTTCATTACCTGTAATGTATTGTCCTGGGTCTTTGCTTTTGAGGTGGTTCCAGAAACGCAGGGGAATACGTTGGAACAGATCTAGGTGGAATTACGTCAGGGTACTAATCACCGCAACCATCATCACTACCCAATGAATAGTTACAACACTAATTGTCAGAATAATTAATCCATAATGATTGTTGAAAAGTGAATAGTATACAACAATGACCTCTAACGTTCTGGTAATGCTGAATGCTAGAGGCCACTGTTGTTTCTTAGATATTTAGAATATTAGTAATACTGATCCACCATTTCGTGAAGGGTGTCATCACTTAAGCCAGTGTTTAATTTTTGAATGAAGCAATAAGTCTCTTGCTCGTCATTTCCAGCAGCTTTGAGCTGTTCAATAGTGCTGTTGACCGTCTCAGTTATACCTTGCTTTTTTCCCAACTGTTGACGTTCCAGTAATTTGATTTCGTAATTCATGATCTGCGCCCTCCTTTGCGGGTTATCATTGATCTCTTTAATTTTCTGCTGTGCATAGTCAAAGTGCTTGCTACCGCTAATGGGTTCGCCGAATTAGCTGGCAACATTAGTGACCTGTCCTGGTCTTCGTACTCGTGAAAAACGTAACGCAGGCGGCTTTGCCCAGGATAATCAAAATTACACAGAAAGATGATGTAAGTTTCTTTTGAGTCATTGTAGGACTCGTTTTTTTCTAATGTGTAGTGCGCGTCAACCTTAGATAAGTAGTAACGCATTCTCCTACCAAGATTATCCTGGTCAGCGACCTGCATTTCGATGTTATAGATACGATTGTCTTTGTCGCGAACGAGGATATCCAGACGGACGTCCTTAGTCTGCCGATCTGTATTTGGCAGATTGTAAAATTTAAGTTGAACATTTAAGTGGACAGAAAAACCCATCAAGGTCTTTAATGGTGTTACCACACAATCCATTAGAAAGAAGGACCTTGATGAGCACCACTATTTTATCATTCCAGAACCGTGTTGTCATTGAAACGCTTCATAATGAAGGACGTTCCTTGCGATACATCGCTAACTACTTAGGTTTAGTAAGACCACCATCTTTAACGAACTTCACCGGCTAAATAGTGAGTACCAGGCTGAGCTAGCGCAAACTGACTTTGAACGCAAGGTCAGTCAACGGGGGCGGAAGTCTTTGCTCACTAAAAACCTTAAACACTTGGTCGAGGAAAAGATTCAAGTCCAGAAGTGGTCCCCTGAACAAGTTGCTCATGTGGTTGGGATTGCCTACAAGACGGTCTATAACTGGATTGATCAAGGATGGCTTGATGTACAGCTACCCGATTTGCCTGATCACGGAATTCGTCGTCATCGTGCTAAAGAAAATCGGGGTACGTTCAGTCACGGCCGCTCAATTGAGGAGCGTCCTCATAAAGTCGAAACTCGCCAGGAATTCGGCCACTTTGAAGCTGATACCGTACTTTCTGGCAAACGTAAAGGTCAAGCTGTGGCTACTTTTGTGGAGCGTAAGAGTCGCCTGACAATTGTTAAACGGCTCCATGGCCGCGACAGTCAGTCCATGACTCAAGCCGTACTTGAACTAGCTAGTCAACTTCAAGACAAGCTCAAGACGCTTACCGTGGATCATGGTAAAAAGTTCGCTAACTACCAGGCAATTGAGCAGCGAACTGGTACTCTGGTTTATTTTGCTCATGCTTATTCACCACATGAACGCGGCCGTAATGAGAACCGTAACCGAGTTTTACGACGCTTTATTCCCAAAGGCCAAGCCATTGAAGAACTAAGTGATCACTAATTAGTTTAAATTAATTGGTATTTGAATTCCCGGCCACTTAAATGTCTTAATTGGCATACACCAATCGAGATCTTCCTGCTTAATTTACGTCATTAAATTCGTTCAAGTTATTTCTTGCAATCTGCCCTATGTAAAAAGAGCAAAATTGGTCCAACAGGTAACCACTAAAGTCCTTTATGCATAAACGACTTGCAGAATGTCAAAAATTAGAGCCTATTGGAGCAGATTTGGAGCACTTATAATATACGCCTTACGGCTGTAAGGCTTAGATCATTCGTAACGTTCTCGTGCCGAAGGTGCTGAACCGTCATCGCAGTGGCAAATTCAGCGGTTTTAGCGGCGGAAAAAGCAGCTGGCGCGGTTTCAACCACTCCCTGGTAGTAACCGAGCATGAATGTCCGATTCATCAAAATCACCTCACTTGTTATCTCTATTATAGGACGGTCTCACGGATACTGACACGAAAAAAGCAGCGGTACTCGCCGCTGCCTTTATTTTAGAATTGTTTTTGACCGCCGAGATAAACCTGTTTGTCAGTTTGCTGAACTGCCTTGATGTTGACCAGGGGGTTATCGTCCAGGACCAAGAAATCAGCAATCTTGCCAATTTCAAGGGTGCCATAGTCTTTTTCAATGCCCATTAGACTAGCGGTGCCGATACCTGCGGCTTGCAAGGACTGGAAGTTAGTCAGTCCGTGTTTTGCCATCAATTCCAACTCCACCGGTGCTTCTTTAAACTGGTTGAACGGTGTTCCGGCATCGGTCCCCATGGCAATTTTGACACTGTGGCGCATCGCGTAACCGACGTTGGCGATGAAGTCATCTAGAATCTGGTCTTCCTTGTCCAACATGTATTGGGGTAATTTGCCCTGGCCGTATTTCGGGATTACGATGCCAGAGACGAGGGTCGGAACGAGATAGGTTCCGTGTTCTTTCATCAGTTCGACATCATCATGCGACAGGTAGTGACCGTGCTCAATCGAATCCACGCCGGCAAGCAGGGCGTTGTGGATGCCTTTGCTACCTTCAGCATGGGCTGCCACCGTCATGTGCTTAGCGTGGGCCTCTTCAACAGCCATCTTCATTTCTTCAACGCTGAGTTCTGTATCATCAATCTGGTCTGTCGCGGACATGACACCGCCAGTGGCCATCACTTTGATGTTTTTGGCCCCTTCTTTGAAGTTTTCCCGGACGGCATGACGCATTTGGTCGGGGGAGTCAACGAGGCGGCCCCAGATGGCTTCCCCGTGTTCGCCTTCGGTAAAATCAGCATGGCCGCCTGTCATACACATCGGCTGTCCCGACGGCATGATTCGTGAACCGACGAAGGGGTGACTTTGATGCAGCTTGGTTAATTTAATATCGACATTAAAGGCACAGCCACAATCACGAACGTAGGTAATTCCCGCCTTGAGACTCTCTTTGAGATTGGCCAGTGCTTGGAGGGTGACCTCGGTTTCACTGAGGTAGTAAAGCTTGTTGGTCAAGGCATTCATCATCATGTGGGTGTGAGCATTAATCATCCCTGGCATCACGTACTTGCCGGCTAGGTTAACGGTTTGCTCGGCCGCTGGCTGCTGACCAGTACCGAGGTCCATGATTTTGCCGTCCTCCTGATTGACAAGGAACCATGCCTGGTCAAGAAGCTTTTCGCTGTTGCCGGTAAAAAGATGACAATTATTGAAGAGAACTTCTGTCATTGAGCCGGACCTCCTTACTTGGCATTTTTAATCTGAATATCTTGGGCTTTGTTGTAGAGCTGGTTGAGCTTGCCGTTCTTCTGGTCCTTGCTGATCGTTGCGTTGACCTTCTTTAAGAGAGCTTTGTCACCCTTCCGAACAGCGACCCGGGTGCCGGCTTGCATCTTGTCCTGCTTGAAGGTGAAGTGCGGGTCCACGGCGTATTCATTCGGGTGTTCCTTGGCAAAGGCTTCGGCGGTGTCACTCGTCGCAATCAGACCGTCGAGAGAGCCGTTCTTGACTTCACTGGCCAGGGTTTGCAGAGACGTTTCGTTGACGACCTTGGCACCCTTGACTTTCTTGGCGATCTTGTCCTGATAGGATGACTGCTGGGCACCGATCTTTTGTCCCTTCAGACTAGCGATGGACTTGTACTTGTCCTTGTTGACTTTGGAAACCAGGAGAACTTGGTGGACTGTCCGGTATGACTTGGAGAAGTTGACGACCTTGGCCCGCTTAGGGGTATAAGACATCCCTGCCATGATCAGGTCGAACTTCTTGTTTTGTAGTTCAGAAATCAATGAAGGGAATGCAATATTGACGATTTTAACCTTTTTGACGCCCATTGATTTAGCAATTTCCTTGGCTAATATCATATCGTAACCGACGATTTTTTGTTTGCCATTTTTAACGATCGTGAACTCGTAAGGGGCGTAGTCAGCATAGGTGCCGACAACCAGCTCTTTTTTATTTTGAATATTTTTGACACTGTTGTCTTTCTTGGCTCCACAACCACCCAAGAAAAGGCTGAGTGAGGCAACGACTGCGGTAGCAGCGATGGCTGCTTTCTTAAATGACTTCCATTTCATAATTACTTCCTCCGTTCTCTCGTAACTATATGCATAAATTGTGAATAAAACAGCTGCAATTAGCATTTATATTCTTAATGGTGCATATCATACGCCGACTTTGGGGGATGGTCAAGATGATATATGCAAATATTTTGCATTTTATTTCTCTTGAACAAAATGATGAATTTAATTAACCTATGAATACAATATGCAAATGATAGGTTTATTTTGAATGATTTATAAATAATATTGCATTTCAAGCCAACACAGTGTATATTTATCACCATCAACAACAAAAACACGAATGAAATGAATGGAGGAATTATTCATGGCAAATGAAAAAATCGTATTAGCATATTCCGGTGGTCTCGATACCTCAGTTTCCATTCCTTGGCTGATTAACAAGGGTTACGACGTAATTGCTTGCTGCATTGACGTCGGTGAAGGCAAGGACATGGATGCAATCCAGAAGAAGGGGGCTGCGGTTGGCGCTTGGAAATCGGTTGTGATCGACGCCAAGCACGACTTTGCAATGAATTATGTGCTGCCGGCCTTAAAAGCGGACGCTGTTTATGAAGGCGATTACCCGTTGGTTTCAGCACTGTCCCGGCCGCTGATCGTGAAGATCCTGGTTGATGTTGCCAAAAAGTATGGCGCAACCGCAATCGCTCACGGCTGTACCGGCAAAGGTAACGATCAAGTGAGGTTTGAAGCCGGGATTCACGCCCTCGCTCCCGAAATGAAGATTGAGGACCCGATCAGAGACTGGCACTGGTCTCGGGAAGAAGAAATTAAGTATGCCAAAGACCACGGGATTCCGGTGCCGATCACGAAGGCCAGCCCCTACTCAATTGATGAAAACCTGTGGGGCCGGGCAAACGAATGTGGGATCCTGGAAGATCCGTGGGCGGGCGCTCCGGCCGATGCGTACGACCGGACCGTTGCCATCGAAGATGCGCCAGACAAGCCTGACGTTATCGAATTGACCTTCCAGCATGGTCAACCGACGGCCTTGAATGGTGAAGAATTGCCATTAGAAGAACTGATCATGAAACTCGACAAATTGGCCGGTAGTCACGGCATTGGCCGGATCGACCACATTGAAAATCGTTTGGTAGGGATCAAGTCCCGGGAAGTCTACGAATGTCCAGCAGCGACCGTTCTGCTGGCAGCTCATCAGGATCTTGAAAACCTTACCCAAGAAGAAGAAGTGGCCCATTTCAAACCGACCGTCAGCCTGAAGATGGCTTCGCTGATTTACAACGGGCTCTGGTACTCACCATTGATGAAGGCACTGCAGTCCTTTATGGACGAAAGCCAGCAAGATGTCAACGGGACCGTCAGAGTCAAGCTCTTCAAAGGCAATGTCATCTGTGAAAGGCGGAAGTCACCAAACTCCCTCTACGACAAGAACCTGGCTACCTACACCTCGGCCGACGAATTTGACCAGGAAGCCGCGAACGGGTTCATCACCCTCTTTGAACTGCCAGACAAGGTTTACGCTCAGGTACACCAGAAGCAAGCAAAGGAGCAAGAGAAGAATGCCGATTAAGAGAATGTGGGGTGGCCGTTTCCAAGCCACTGGTTCTGACCTCGCTAACAGTTTTGGCGCTTCGATTTTCTTTGACCAGGAGATGGCCCACGAGGATATTTTTGGCTCATTGGCCCACGTTAAGATGCTCAAGGCCACGAAGATCTTGCCAGCTGCGGATGCCGATAAGATCATCCAGGGACTTCATGAAATTGACGAGCAATTGAGCAAGGATGGGACGCTGCCTTTCAGCGTTGCCGACGAAGATATTCATATGAATATTGAGGACTTGCTGACCAAGAAAATCGGTCCGGTTGCCGGCAAGCTGCATACCGGACGGAGCCGGAATGATCAGGTTGCGACGGATCTCCACCTTTACGTCAAGGAACGTCTGCCCAAGGTTGTCGAAGCCCTGCACCAGCTGCAAGAGGCCCTCGTGGATAAAGCGGCGGAAAACGTCAAGACCGTGATGCCTGGTTACACCCACATGCAGCATGCGCAACCAATTTCTTACGGTCATTACCTGCTGGCTTATTTCCAAATGTTTCAGCGGGACGCTGAACGTTTCCAATTCAACATGAAGCACACCGATCTTTCTCCTCTCGGTGCGGCTGCTTTGGCAGGGACGACGTTTCCAATTGATCGAAAATTGAGCGCCCAGTATCTGGTGATGGCGGATGTTTACGACAATTCGCTTGATGCTGTTTCTGACCGGGACTTTGTGCTGGAATTTCTCAGCAATGCCAGCATTCTGATGATGCACCTTTCGCGGCTATGTGAGGAATTAGTTTACTGGTGCAGTCACGAATTTGGTTACATCGAGTTATCCGATGCTTATTCGACAGGCAGCTCGATCATGCCGCAAAAGAAAAATCCGGACTTTGCTGAATTGATCCGGGGCAAGACCGGGCGGGTCTACGGTCATCTGATGGGCTTGCTGACGACAATGAAGGGGATCCCCCTAGCCTACAATAAGGATATGCAAGAAGATAAGGAAGGGATCTTCGATGCTGTTAAGACGATCTTGCCGAGCCTAAAGATCATGGCAGGCATGATCGAAACCCTCCACGTCAACAAGGACAAAATGGATGCGGCAACCCACCATGACTTTTCCAACGCGACGGAGCTGGCAGATTACTTGGCAGGCAAGGGCATCCCGTTCCGGCAGGCTCACGAAATTGTCGGCGAACTGGTCCTGAAGGGAATCAAGAGTGGGCACGATTTAGCTGACATTTCGCTGGAAGAATTCCACAAGATCAGTCCGAAAATTGATAAAGACGTTTATCATTGTTTGAAGCCGGAGGTTGCGGTTGCCCGGCGAAACTCATACGGCGGGACCGGCTTTGAGCAGGTTGAAGAACAATTGGCAAAAGCCAAAAAAATTTTAATCGACAACCACTAGAATAATAAAACGGCAAGCTACTAGCGAAGGCGGCTTGTCGTTTTGTGCTGTTTGGCGGCGCTTTCTATGCTAAGATTGATGTGAACAATTTGCTATCACGAGTAATGGAGGTTTGATCAATGGAGAAAAAAATTACATAAGGATTATTTGGGGGATTTAATGATGGAACAAGAAAAGAAAGAGATGTACCTGAAAGCACTTCACAATGGTGTTTCGGTAGCCACCGGCTGCACGGAGCCCGTCGCGGTGGCCTTTGCGGTTGCCACCTGTGCTGACCAGTTAGACCATCAAGAACCGGCTTCAATTAACGTCAAGGTTTCGGCCAACATCATGAAAAATGCTATTGCTGTTGTCGTCCCGGGGACGGGAAAGGCTGGTCTGACGGTCGCCGAGGCTGTTGGCTACTTGTTCGGGGACGCATCCAAAGGGATGAAGGTCATCCCGGACTTGAATGATGAGCAAAATCAGCAAATTGATGACCTGCTTGCCTCAGAAAAGCTGCACGTGGCGCTGGCTCATGTCAAAGACAAGTTCTTCGTCGAAGCTACGGTGAAGACGGTGACGGGCCACAGTGCCCAGGTGAAGATTGCGGCGGACCATACCAACATCTACTTGATCAAAAAGGATGACAAGGTCGTCTTTGAAAAGAAACGGCCGGCGGTTGATTCTTTGGCTGATTGGGAGCGCTTCATGCAAAAGGGCCGGTTGCAGGAAATTTGGGATCTTTGCCTTACTCTGCCCTTAGAAGAACTGGCCTTTATTCAGCGGGCCCAAAAGGATAACATGGCCTTGGCCCAAGAGGGGTTGACCCATCACTATGGGATGCAGGTGGGCCGAGCACTTACCCATCCTTCGGAAATCGGTGTTGACGATTCTCTTTTGAATAAGATCATCGCGGCCACGGCGGCGGCATCTGATGCTCGAATGGGCGGAGCCCCTTTGCCGGCGGTAACGAATTCGGGTTCTGGCAACCAGGGGATCACCGCGACCGTCCCAGTTTGCGTACTCGCTCAGGAAAAGGGAGTAACGGATGAACAATTGATCAGGGCTTTGGCTCTGTCACATCTGACGGCGATCTATATCCATTCCTTCCTGCCGATCTTATCTGCATACTGCGCCACGCACTCTGCAGCAATGGGGGCGGCCACGGGGCTGTCTTACTTGTTGGGCGGTGACGTTAGCACTGCTGGTCGAGCAATCAAGAACATGATTGGTGACGCGTTAGGAATGATCTGCGATGGAGCTGGTTGTTCCTGCGCGATGAAGGTAGCGACGTCGGTACAAACGATGCTGAAGGCCGTTCGCCTGGCCACGCAGGGGATTACGATTCCGGGAACGAACGGGGTCGTTTGCGATTCTGTTGACAATACTATTCGCAACCTCGGCGAACTGACAATGGATGGTTTGACAGCTTCAGACCCGGTTATTTTGAAGATTATGATGGCCAAGGACCGGATCGAATGACGAATACGTCTAGCTAGGTTCCCGCTTGGCAGCAGATAAAATGAAAAACGCCTTATGATAGCTGGCAGTTGTGTCAGTGTCATAAAGCGTTTGTTTGTTATGATTGAATTTTATTTGGCGATTGCTTGGATCAAGTCATCACCGTGCTTAACATCCTGGTCAACAGCCACAGCGCTGACCTTAGCGTAGGCATTGGTGTTCGTCAGGATTTCCATAACGGTGGTGTCATAACCAGCGTCCTTGACCGCTGCCAGGTCGACAGTTCCCAGCAAGTCACCCTTGTTGACCTGTTGGCCCTTTTCAACCTTAGTCGTGAAGTGCTGGCCCTTTAATTCGACAGTGTCGATCCCGACGTGAATCAGGACTTCTGCTCCGTCATTAGATTTGATACCGTAAGCGTGCATCGACGGGTAGGTCACCGTGATGGTTCCGCTAACGGGGGCATAGATGGAGCCGTCACTTGGTTCGATGGCACCGCCTTCGCCCATCATCTTCTTGGAGAAGACATCGTCGTTAACCTTGCTGAGATCGACTGCGTGACCGGTTACGGGGGCGGCAATCGTTTCATTCTTCAGCTCAGCTTGCTGAGTGCTGGAAGGAGCAGCAGTGCTGTCTTCGCTAGTGGTTGCAGCAGTTGCTTGGTCGTTTGAATCAGCGCTGATTACTGCTTCTGCTTTGGCGTCAGCGGCTTCGGCCTTGAAGACGTCACGAGCTCGTGAACGGCCATAGATAATGGTCAGAAGAAAGGCGATCGCAACTGAGATTAATTCACACAGTACATATGCTGGAATTGACCGTGGGAAAATTGATAAGAAGCCGATGAAACCGGCAGAACCCATCGAAGGAATGATGATGTGCATGAAACCGGCAATGAAGGAAGCAATCCCTGAGCCAATCAGAGCACAGAAGAATGGGAAGCGGTACTTCAGGTTAACCCCGAAGAGGGCAGGTTCGGTAATCCCTAAGAAGGCAGAAACACAGGCAGAACTTGACAGCCCCTTCATTTTTTCGTTCTTGGTCAAGAACCAGATGGCAAGGGTGGCAGCACCCTGCGCCACGTTGGCCATTGAGGCAACCAGAAAGATGAAGTCACCGACACCGCGACCGTGGGCGTAAGCGGCAACCAGCTGGGTTTCGACGGCTGGGAAGCTTTGGTGTAGCCCGGTTGTGACGATGGCAGAGTAGCAAAGACCGAAGATCCCAAGACCGAAGGCACTAGTTGTGTTGTACAACCAGACGATCGCAGTGGTGATCCCGTCAGAAACGGCTTTGAAGACTGGACCGATGATGACGAAGGTCAAAAAACCAGTGATTAAGATTGATAGCAGGGGGGTAAAGGTAAAGTCAACCGCAGATGGCAGCCATTTATGAAAGTGCTTTTCCACAATTGACAATACCCAGACGGCAACTAAGACCGGGATAACCTGGTAGGTATATGAGGTCTGACTAACGTGCAGACCAAAGATGTTCCAGAACTTGGTGTAAGCCCCAATCGTCGTAACCTTGGCGAGACTCGTCGCCCCGATGATGTTGGCCGTCCCAGGAGCAACCATGATCATCCCAATGGCCGCGGACAGGAAGATGTTCGCACCGAAACGCTTCCCGGCTGAGATTGCGACCAGGATCGGCAGGAACCAGAACGGTGCCGCCGACATCAGCTGAATCATATTGCTGAGACCCGCGATGGCAGGGTACATCTGAATAACCGACTTGGAACCGAACAAACCGGGCTGAGTCAGGAAGTTGTTGAGGGCCATCAGCAAACCACCGGCAACCAACGCCGGAATAATTGGAACGAAAATATCTGATAATAGCTTGATGAAGGCCATTACTGGGTTGGTATGCTGATTGTTGTTGGCAACCTTCTTCAGATCGTCGGTTGACAATTCTTTCAACCCGGTGATCTTAATGAATTCGTCATAAACGTCATTAACGTCGCCGGGGCCGATGATAATTTGGTACTGTCCGTTGGTCTTGAACGTCCCTTTAACGTCGGGATCGTTGTCTAAACCTTGTTGGTCAATTTTAGTGTCGTCTTTTAACACCAGACGAAGACGGGTGGCACAGTGGGCAGCCGCAATGACATTATCACGGCCAACGTATTTGATCACCCGTTGAGCAACTGCTTTGTGATCCATGATAAATCCCTTTCCTTTACTAAGCTGAAAGCGCTTTACAATTTTGCACGCCATTATCGTACTATGACCTTTAGCATATGTCAATCGTTTACATATTTTTTCTTTTAAAAAATTTCAAGCCTATTAGAACAACACTTTTTTCTCTGTAAACGATTGACATGTTTCGGTGCAATGGGTAAAATTTTTAATGTAGAAAACGCTTTCTGAGATAAGGAGATGGAGAGGATGGAATGGACAAGAGCAACACGCTACCGGCCATATGCAAAATGGTCGGCTCGGCAGCTGTTAAGTTTGCAAGCGCAAGCGGCTAATTCACCTTACCAAATGCGTTATCACATTCGGCCTCAGTCAGGTTTGTTGAACGACCCGAATGGTTTTTCCTATTTTAATGGATGCTACCACGTCTTTTATCAGGCCTTTCCCTTTGGGCCTGTTCACGGGATGAAATCGTGGTTTCATTTGGAATCGCCTGATCTGGTCCACTGGGATAACCGTGGCCTTGCCATCGAGCCAGGACCAGATCCGGATAGTTACGACAATGCCGGCGCTTATTCTGGATCGGCGATGGCCATCGGAAACCAACTTTTTCTGATGTATACCGGTAACCATCGGACGGACGACTGGGTCCGGATTCCGTACCAGTGTGGCGCTTGGATGGATGCCGACGGGCGGGTGACTAAATGGGATCACTATCTCTTCAAAAATCCTGCCCAGTTTAGCGAACACTTCCGGGATCCCCAGATCCTGAAGCATGATGGTCTTTACTATTGCCTTCTCGGGGCCCAGAAAGCAGACGATAAAACCGGTCACCTCGATCTATGGAAATCCGCGGATCTCAAGGAATGGGAAGAAGTTGGCATCGTTGATTTCGGGGTGGCAAATGCGGGCTACATGATCGAGTGCCCTAACCTGGTCTTTGTAGATGGCAAGGCGGTCCTGGTTTTCTGCCCGCAAGGTCTCGACAAGCAGGTAGCCGCTTACGATAACATCTACCCGAATATGTACGTTGTCGGTGACGACTTTGACTTCGTACACGCCAAGCTGGTCAACCCTTCACCGATGAAGAACCTCGACGATGGTTTTGACGTTTACGCTAGTCAGTGTTTTAACGCCCCAGATGGTACAGCTTACGCGATCTCATGGGTGGGTCTACCTGATTCGACTTACCCGACGGACACCGAAAACTGGGCCAATTGTCTGAGCCAGGTGAAGGAATTGCACCTGGTCAACGGTCATTTATTGCAGCAGCCAGTGAAAGCGATGACGAGCTTGCGGCGGTCTGCCGGAGAAGCTCAGGTCGCTAACCAGACCACGATTGTGCCGGCTAGCAACAATCAGTACGAGCTGGCAGTGAAAATCGCAGCTAATCAGCAGGGAAGCTTGCAACTAGCCGCAGGTGAGGGGTATCATCTGGACCTCAACTTTGATACGGCGGCCGGGCAACTGACGATCGACCGGGGGCCTAGCGGGGCCAGTGTCAACGCTGACTATGGAACGACCCGGCAAACAATGCTACCGGCGGGGCATGAGCTTTTTCTGCGAGTCTTTGTTGACCACTCGCTTTGTGAAATCTTCGTCAACGACGGTGCCCACGTCTTCACGCTGCGTTTCTTTGCCCCAGACCAAGCGACGGCCATCCGGATGAGTACTGAAGGTCTTGACTACCAGGCCCACTACTGGCCATTGCAACAGATGTAGGTGATGATGATGGCAACGCTTGCTGATATCGCTAAACGCGCTGGGGTGTCTGTCGCCACGGCGTCACGAGTTATTAATAACCGGGGCTATCTGAGTGCCCAAACCAAGGCCAAAGTCTTAGCAGCGATGAAGGAACTCAATTATCAGCCCAACAACCTGGCCCGGTCACTGCACGGCAAACAGACTCATTTGGTCGGGGTGATCGTTCCAACGATTGCCAATCCCTTTTTTGCGGAATTGGTCAGCAAAATTGAGCGGGCACTGTTCGCAATTGGTGATAAGATGATCTTGTGCAATGCCAATTACAACTTGGAAAAGGAACGCAATTATTTGCGGATGCTGATCGCTAACCAGGTCGATGGCATTATTTCCGGCGGTCATAATTTGGGGATTGAAGAATACCAACAGTCCGGCTTGCCCATCGTTACCTTTGATCGGCACCTGGCTGATAACGTGCCGATCGTTTCCTGCAATAATTACCAGGGAATGCAACTGGCCACGCGTCGGTTAATTGCGGATGGTTGTACGGCAATTCACTTTCTGGGCAATCAGCACCAGAAAGGGAATCCGACGGATCAACGTCTGTCAGCCTATCAAGACACCGTTCGGCAGGCGGGGATGGAAAGTCGAGTCCATTCGGTTGCTTTCTCCGATTCCGCCAGTCTCAAAAAAGCAATGATCGAAGATATTTTGAAGAGTGAGCGAGCTGATGGCTTCGTTTGTACGGATGATTTGACGGCGATTTTATTGCTCAATGAGGCGCACACTCTGGGCATCCGGGTGCCGGAAGACTTGAAGGTTGTTGGCTTTGATGGGACGGAACTTGTTCGGACCTATCATCCTGAATTGACGACGGTTGTTCAACCAATTGATGACATCGCACAACTCCTAGTTCACTTACTGCAACAGCGGGTCCAAGACCCCAACTGCCAGTTCAGTAAGCTATACTATCAGTTGCCGGTTAGCTTAGTTCGCAGACAAACTGCATAGGAGGAAAATCAAATGAGTAAAGTTGGAAGTATTGAAGCCGGTGGGACCAAGTTTATCCTAGCTGTCCAGGACGTTGAAACTAAAAAGGAAGTTGCTCGCAAGCGCATTCCAACCACGACGGCAGATGAAACGCTGAGCCGTTGCGTGGCTTTCTTTAAGGACAACCCGATCGATGCTCTGGGAATTGCCACTTTTGGTCCGGTTGACGTCAATCCTAATTCTGACACCTACGGCCAAATTCTCGACACGCCAAAACCTGGCTGGTCCGGCGCTGATATGAAGGGGGTTCTAGAACGGGGCTTGGATGTTCCGGTCTTTGTTACCACCGATGTCAACGGCTCCTGCTATGGGGAATACGTGGCGCGTGGTCGGCATAATGACAAGACCTACCTTTACGTAACCGTCGGGACCGGCGTTGGCGGCGGCATCATCCAGGGAGGACATTTCATCGGCCTTTCTGCTCATCCGGAGATGGGCCACATGAAAATCGTGCGTTACCCTGGGGATGACTACAAGGGCTTCTGTCCTTTCCACGGCGGCGATTGTGTCGAAGGGATGGCTGCCGGTCCATCACTGGAAGGCCGGACAGGAATTCGTGGTGAGAACCTGGATCGCAACAACAAGGCCTTCACCTATGTGCAGTACTACATCGCCCAGATGCTCTTTGCCGTTTACATGACGGTTCGTCCTGACGTGATGGTCGTGGGTGGTTCCGTGCTGAATGAAGGCGATCTGGTTCACGTTCGCGAATTCTTCAAGCAATTTAACAACGGCTACGTTAAGACACCGGATCTCGACCAGTTGATTGTCCGGCCGGCAGTGGCTCACAATGGTTCTGCAACCCTCGGCGACTTCGAATTAGCTAAGGAATTGTTGAAGTAAACGCCAGGATCTGTAACTGTTAGTCAATAATTGTGAAGGAAATCATTTTTACCCGTTGTCATATTGCTTTTTATTCCTGGGACTGACTATAATGGTAAAGAATTCTAAAGGGAGTGCATATCATGGGTAAATTTGAAATTTTGGACCATCCGTTGATCCAGCATAAGTTGACCCAAATCCGTGACAAGCGGTTAGGGACGAAGGGTTTTCGTGAAATTGTGAAGGAACTTGCGACACTGATGGCGTACGAAGTTTCACGCGACATGCCAACGAAGGACATTGAGATTGAGACGCCAATGGGCAAGACGACCCAGAAGGTCCTGGCTGGCAAAAAGGTGGCGATTGTTCCGATACTGCGGGCTGGTCTCGGCATGGTTGACGGTTTCACCGACCTGATTCCGGCAGCTAAGATTGGTTTTATCGGCATGTACCGGGACGAAAAAACGTTGCAGCCGCACGAATACTTCGTCAAACTGCCGTATGACATCACCGAACGGGAACTTTTCATCGTCGATCCGATGCTCGCTACCGGTGGCTCGGCCGTCGATGCGGTTGGGGCCCTGGTCAAGCGGGGCTGTGACCCAAAGAACATGAAGTTTGCCTGCTTAGTTTCGGCACCAGAAGGGGTCAAAACTTTCCGTAAGGAATACCCAGACGTCAATCTCTACACTTGTGCCCTCGATGACCATCTGAATGAAGATGGCTACATTGTGCCAGGTCTGGGTGATGCTGGTGACCGGTTGTTCGGGACAAAGTAATTAGCTAACCAAGTAAAAAAGCCAAGCGGAATGATCTTCTGCTTGGCTTTTATGCTATTTTAGGTGATGAATAATCATGAAAAAAGAAAGTCAACGATGGTGGTTGCTGCTAATTGTCATGATGGTCAGCGGCGTTGTGCTGATGGTAATCTTCAGTCACAACCAGACTCTTTATCGACGGCCGATTGGGCAGGTGCTGGCGACTAAGCAGCTGAGTCGGCAAAAAACGAGCGATGAATTTCATAACGAAGACCGTCTCACAAGTCAATCCTTGAAAGTTCGGCTGATGAACGGGCGTTATCGAGGTCGCCAATTGACAATTGCCAACCACTACACCGATTCAGGAGCGATGGATCAGCACTACAAAGTTGGCGATCAGCTTTTTCTTAGCCAACTGCACCGGAATCGCCACGGCCGACTGAGTGCCAATATCAGCGACCTCAAGCGGGACGAGGTACTTGCTTTTCTGGTCTGGTTAACTATAGCCCTCTTGCTGTTGATGATGCGTTGGACGGGCCTGCGAGTGTTACTGAGTCTCATTGCCAACGCGCTTCTCTTCATCATTGCTATCGAGCTTGACCAGGCTTGGCAAGGTGGGCATGTCCTAGCAATCTTCAGCGGTCTAGCGATTCTCTTTACTATTATCAGTCTGCTCCTGATTCTTGGGCCGACCAAACGGATGCTGGCGACCAGCATTGCCACCTTAGCAGGAACTTTCTTGGCACTGGGAATCAGTTGGCTAGTCTTTAGCTGGACCCATGAACGCGGGATTCATTACGAATCGATGCTCTACGTCACCCAGGTCCAGCGACCGCTGTTTTTGGCCGAGACTTTGCTGGGGTCGTTGGGAGCGGTGATGGACGTTTCTAGTGATATTGTGGCGACTCTTTTCCAGTTTTCCCAGGTCAATCCCCAAGCTGATTTTAAGAAGCTCTTCTTGGCTGGACGTGAAGTGGGTAAGTCAGTAATGGGGCCACTCGTCAACGTGCTCTTCATGATTTTTATGGCGGTCACTTATACCAGTGCCCTCTTGCTGTTGCGCAACGGCAATTCCTGGGGCTACACTTTTTCGATGTCGATGTCTCTGGGGACCGCCCAAAGCCTGATCAGCGGGATCGGGATCGTATTGGCCATCCCGGTGGCCAGTGCCATGATGGCCTTATTATTGACAAGGGGGGATGCCGGTCATGTCAACGATTAGTCTGCTCGGCTTGATTCTGCTTATTTTGATGGTGCTGGTCGGTGGCCGGCAGGGCTGGACAGCCTTTTGGAGCCTGCTTTTGAACTTTTGTTTCCTCTTCTTGGCCTTGGTGTTGGTCGCAATTCATTTTCCACCCCTGGCCGTCACGATCTTTAGCGGGGTGGTGATCTTAGCCATCACCATTTTTATGGGCCGCAATGACTTAGCGGTGACGGTAAATGCTTATTACGCTTCGCTGCTGGTCTTTGCGATCCTGCTCTTGCTGATCATCCTGGTCGAACACTTCGCGCGGGTTCAGGGTTTTGGCTTGGAAGATACGGATGCTCTGGAGGGGATGTCCCTGCAGATCGGCTTGAGTTTCCAGAGCATTACCGTCGTTGTCACTTCCCTGAGTATTCTCGGCGCGATTGCGGAAGCGGCGATGTCGATTGCGGCGGGGATGGCCACCATGCTGGACGCCGATCCCCAAATTAGCCGTCAGGATTTGTTGACGAGCGGTTTGGTGATTGGCCGCCAGATCATGGGGACAGCGCTTAACACCTTGTTTTTTGGCTTTTTTGGCGGTTTTTTGGCGCTCTTTATTTGGTTTGCCGGCCTCCACTACTCTTTTGGGACGATCATTAACGACAAGATCTTCGTCAACGAGCTCTTAATTGTCTTGATCTCTTTTATCGGGGTGCTGCTGACCGTTCCGGTGACGGCGGTGATGATTGCCTGGCGCCATCAGATGAAAAAACATGTGAACGATTAATCAAATTTTAATGATGTGGCAAAGGCCGACCTGATCTGCTTGAAAACGTTTTTTACACAATGGTTAAGTCTTTGCGCGACCTATATTTTATGGTATATTATGTTTTGTAATTGGGCCAAACCGACTTTATTCGCTGGTTAACCGAAATTACAAACCAAGATTATGTTATAAAGAAAAGAGGTGGAATATGAATGGGCGGTAATGCTTATACTTTTAAGCTTTTCGGCCTGACGTTTAACTTTACCAACATGCTTTCCGGCCTGATCGTCTGTGTCATTGTTTTTGCGGTGATGTATGGTCTTTCACGTCACATCACAATGAAGCCGACTGGCGGGCAGAACGTGTTGGAATGGTTGATTGAATTCACAAACGGGATTGTGAGAGCCCAGTTTAACCAGGAAACTTCCGGATTTTTCTCGTTCTTTATTTTCATTCTGTTTGTGTTTATCTTCGTCGCTAACCAATTTGGCTTGATTTTCCAGATGGGTTGGAACGGGCACGAATTACTCAGAAGTCCGACGGCGGACCCGGTTGTAACCTTGACCTTCTCAATGACCACGATTTTACTTTCCCACTTTTTGGGAATCGCGCAACGGGGATTCAAGAATTACTTCAAGGGCTTCGTTTCACCGATGCCAGGAATGCTGCCGATTAATCTGATTGAAGAGTTTACTAACTTTATTACGTTAGGCCTCCGGATTTTCGGGAACATCTATTCTGGTGAATTACTTCTAAAGTTGATTGCTGGAATGGCATTTTCACACGGAATTGCGACGATGATCGTGAGTCTTCCACTGGAAATTGCCTGGCAAGGCTTCTCGGTCTTCATTGGTGCAATTCAAGCTTATGTCTTTGTAACATTAACAACGGTTTATATTTCTCAGAAGGTTGTTGGAGAATAATTAAACAACAATCACTGATTGATTATTAAGGAGGATATTACAATGGGTGCAATTGCTGCTGGTATTGCTGCCGGTCTCGCTGCTGTCGGTGCCGGTTATGGTAACGGACAAGTTATTGGTCACACGGTTGACGCTATGGCTCGTCAGCCAGAATTAATGGGTGATTTACGGACGACGATGTTCATTGGTGTTGGGCTGATCGAAGCTCTGCCAATTCTGTCAATCGTTGTCGGCTTCCTTGTTATGAACAAGTAATCTACATACTTTGATTTCAATTGCAAGGAGGTGTCAATAGATGTTTGTACTTGCTGAATCTAATCAATTGTACGTCGGCGATATGCTCTTCTACATCGTTTCCTTCATTATCTTGGCGGCTCTTGTTTGGCATTTTGCCTGGAAGCCAGTTACTCAAATGATGCAAAAGCGGGCTACTAAAGTGGCTAACGACATCGACACTGCTGCACAAAAGCGGGCAGATGCTGAAAAACTGGCTAAGCAACGGCAAGATGAACTAGCTGGTTCCAAACAAGAAGCAACTAAGATTGTTGCCGATGCTAAGAAGACTGGTGAAGACCAGCGTAACAAGATTGTCGAAGCTGCCCAAGCTGACGCTGCAAATGTGAAACAACAAGCTGCACAAGACGCTGAACAGGCGCGCAAAGATGCCCTGCAAGGCGCAAAGAACGACGTGGCAAACCTCTCTGTTGAGATTGCTTCCAAGCTTATCCACAAACAATTGTCTGCGGATGACCAACAGGCCTTAATTGATTCTTACATTGAAGGGTTGGTAAAACATGAGTCTTGATAAGATGGAAGTTGGCCGCCGTTATTCCCGCGCTCTTTTTGAGCTGGTCGAAGGCGACGCAGACCAACTAGAGCAAACTTATCAAGAATTGCAGGACTTACGCCAAGTCTTTACCGACAATCCTAATTTAGTTCGTGCCTTGACGGGTGTTGACTTATCCTATCAAGACAAAAAAGCCGTGGTTGAGGATTTGAAGCAGGGTGCTTCTAAGTACGTTGCCAACCTCGTCCAGATGACTTTTGACTATGGCCGTATTGGTGACATGGTCGCAATTATTGATGAGTTTGGACGCCGGTACGACACAAAGCAAAAGCGGGTGCGTGCTGACGTTGTCACTGCAGTAAAATTAGATGCAACGCGACGTGATCGGCTTGTCTCCGCTTTAAAGGATCGCTTCGGTGCGAACGAAGTGCTCCTGACTGAGACGGTTGACCCGACGATTTTAGGTGGGGTCATCATTAAAACGGCTAATCAAACCCTTGATGGTAGTCTCAGCTCCAAAATTGAACAAATTCGTCGTTTGCTTGTGAAATAAAATCTGAATTGAGAGGTGAAATCCGTTATGAGCATTAAAACTGAGGAAATCAGTTCACTCATCAAGAAACAGCTCGCTGGCTACGAAGACCAGATTAGCGTCGCTGAAACCGGGACGGTAACCTACGTCGGTGACGGTGTGGCCCGTGCTGATGGCTTGGAAAATGCCATGTCTGGTGAGTTGCTCGAATTTAGCAACGGCGTTTATGGGATGGCCCAAAACCTTGAAAGCAACGATGTTGGGATCGTTGTTCTGGGTGATTTCACCGGTATCCGTGAAGGCGATACAGTTAAGCGGACCGGTCGGATTATGGAAGTTCCCGTAGGCGACGCAATGCTCGGACGGGTGGTTGATTCACTGGGTCGTCCAATCGACGGTCTGGGCGAAATTAAGACTACTAAGACTCGTCCAATCGAAAAGAAAGCTCCTGGGGTTATGCAACGGAAGAGTGTTTCCGTTCCATTGCAGACCGGGATCAAAGTTATTGACGCACTGGTTCCAATTGGCCGGGGCCAACGTGAATTGATCATTGGTGACCGGAAGACTGGGAAGACGGCGATTGCCCTCGATACCATCATCAACCAGAAGGACACCGGTGTTATTTGTATTTATGTTGCCATCGGGCAAAAGGAATCAACGGTGCGTTCTGCTGTTGAAACGCTACGCAAGTATGGTGCCTTAGACTACACCATCGTTGTTTCGGCTAGTGCCTCGAACCCGGCACCAATGCTATGGATCGCTCCTTATGCTGGTGCTGCGATGGGTGAAGAGTTCATGTACAACGGCAAGGATGTTCTCATCGTTTACGATGACCTGTCCAAGCAAGCTGATGCTTACCGTGAACTGTCATTAATTCTTCGGCGGCCACCTGGTCGTGAAGCTTACCCTGGTGACATTTTCTACACCCACTCGCGGTTGCTGGAACGGGCGGCACGGCTGTCCGATGACATGGGTGGTGGCTCAATGACCGCTTTGCCGATCATCCAAACCCAGGCCGGCGATGTTTCTGCCTACATTCCAACCAACGTTATTTCCATCACCGACGGGCAAATCTTCCTGAACTCTGATTCATTCTATGCCGGTCAACGGCCAGCTATCGATGCCGGGACTTCAGTTTCTCGGGTCGGTGGTGACGCTCAAGTGAAGGCGATGAAGAAGGTTGCCGGGACTTTGCGGCTGGATATCGCTTCCTACAACGAATTGGCTTCTTTCGCTCAATTCGGTTCTGATCTGGATGCGGCTACCAAGGCACGTCTGGACCGTGGTGAACGGACGATGGAAGTTCTGAAGCAAGGTCTTCATTCACCTGAAACGGTTGAAGAACAAGTTGGCATTCTGTTCGCTTTGTCACACGGTTACCTGGATGACGTTCCGGTTGCGGACTTGCAACAGTTCGAAAGCGACCTGAAGAGTTTCATGCATGCTAACCACCAGGATATCTACGATGACATTAAGAAGACTGGTCAGCTGCCAAAAGATGACAGTCTGGACAAGGCCATCAAGGAATTCAAGCAGACTTTCCAGACGAGTGATCAGAAGAAAGCCGCTAAGGATGACCAGCAAAAAGCTGACACCAATAAGTAATTAGGATTAACCAGTCAAGAAAGGACGGTGAGATTGAGTGCCTGCTTCATTAGCAAACGTTAAACGGAAGATTGCTTCGACTCGCAGTACCCGGCAAATTACCCAGGCAATGCAGATGGTTTCGACTTCTAAGCTGAACCAGATTCAGCACCACACCAAGACGTACGAAGCATACGCTGCTAAGGTGAAAACCATCTTAGCTGGCTTGGTCAAATCTCAAGGAACCGCCGCTGGTGACTTATCCGTCGATGATAGTTCGGTTCAAGCCCAGTTGGGCAACCTCTTTCACAAGCGGGAAGTCACTAAAACTGGCATCCTAGTTGTAACGTCAGATCGGGGGTTGGTAGGTTCTTATAACAGTAACGTTATTAAAGCCACCCTCGACTTGATGCAGCAAAAGAATCTGACTGCTGACAACTCGGTTTTCCTGACAGTCGGGAAGACCGGGACCGAGTTTTTCAAGAAGCGCGGGATGAACGTGGTCTATGAATTTACGGGTGTCAGCGACGTGCCGAAGTATACTGAAGTGCGGGGAATCGTCAAGAACGCCACCCAGATGTTTTTCGATGGGGTGTATGACGAGCTCTATGTCTGCTATAGCCACTACGTCAACCGGATTTCGTCCAATGTACAGACCAATCGGATTCTGCCGATTACACGGGAATCCCTTGAGCTTGATGACGGTGATGACAAAGGCAATAGTAGCAAATTGGTCAGCGGTGAAATGGAAATTTTGCCCAACGCCGGCGCTTTATTAAAGGTGCTGGTACCCCAGTACTGCAATAGCCTGATCTATGGCGACATTTTGGATGCCAAGACATCAGAGCACGCTTCCAGTTCGAATGCGATGCGGTCTGCTACTGATAATGCGGATGACATCATTTCAACTTTGAACCTGCAGTATAACCGTGCACGTCAAGCGGCAATCACCACCGAAATTACTGAAATTGTCGGCGGGATGACTGCACAAGAATAACAAGAATGAGATAAAGAGGAGGAAACAGCATGAGTGCTGGTAAAGTATTACAAGTTATCGGCCCGGTTGTTGATGTTGAGTTCCCCCAGGATGAGAAACTGCCTGAAATTAACACTGCGCTGAAGATTAAGATGGCCGATGACAAGACCTTGACCGTCGAAGTTGCCCTTGAATTGGGTGATGGGGTTGTCCGGACGATCGCCATGGACGCCACCGAAGGTTTGCAGCGTGGCGAAGAGGTTGAAAACACCAACGCACCAATTAGCGTTCCAGTTGGCGACGATACTCTTGGTCGGGTGTTTAACGTTCTGGGTGAACCAGTTGACAACGGTCCTGAATTTGGCCCCGATGCCAAACGGATGCCGATTCACCGTGATGCACCAAAATACACTGATTTGAACAACTCAACTGAAATTCTGGAAACCGGGATTAAGGTTATCGACCTGCTCGAACCTTACGTTCGTGGTGGGAAGGTTGGTTTGTTCGGTGGTGCCGGTGTTGGGAAGACGGTTCTGATTCAGGAACTGATTCACAATATTGCCCAGGGCCACAACGGTATTTCCGTCTTCACCGGTGTTGGTGAACGGACCCGTGAAGGTAACGACATGTACTACGAAATGAAGGCTTCCGGGGTTCTGGACAAGACGGCCATGGTTTATGGTCAAATGAACGAACCACCTGGTGCCCGGATGCGGGTAGCCTTAACTGGGCTGACTATCGCGGAATACTTCCGTGATGTTAAGCACCAGGACGTGCTGCTGTTCATCGACAACATCTTCCGGTTTACCCAAGCCGGTTCAGAAGTTTCCGCCCTGCTGGGTCGGATCCCATCAGCCGTTGGGTATCAACCAACGCTGGCCACTGAAATGGGTCAGTTGCAGGAACGGATTACTTCCACCAAGGAAGGTTCAATTACTTCGATCCAAGCCGTTTATGTTCCTGCCGATGACTACACCGACCCGGCTCCAGCGACGACTTTCGCCCACTTGGACGCTACGACTAACCTGGAACGGCGGTTGACTCAGATTGGGATCTACCCGGCCGTGGATCCACTGGAATCTACTTCGACTGCCTTGACGCCTGAAATTGTCGGCAAGGAACACTACGAAGTGGCAACTGGTGTTCAACACGTGCTGCAACGTTACCGTGAACTGCAGGACATTATTTCCATTCTGGGGATGGATGAACTGTCAGACGAAGAAAAGACGATTGTGGCTCGTGCACGTCGGATCCAGAACTTCTTGTCACAAAGTTTCGCCGTTGCCGAACAATTTACCGGGACGCCTGGTAAGTACGTTCCAATGAAGGAAACGATTCGCGGCTTTAAGGAAATTCTGGAAGGAAAGTATGACGACCTGCCAGAAGAAGCCTTCCGTTTGGTTGGTGGAATCGATGACGTCGTTGAAAAGGCTAAACAGATTGAGGCCCAAACTGCCAAGACGGAAAACACTAGCGCCGCTAAGTAGGGGGTGTCAAAATGGCACAATCAAAATTTCATGTTACCATTACCACCCCGGATGGCAGTGTGTACGAAGCTGATGCGACGATGCTAATTTTCGACACGACTGACGGTCAGATGGGGATCATGGCTAACCATATCCCCGTCATCACCGCTCTAGGGATCAACGCAATGGTTGTTAAACATGCTGATACCAACAAGCCTGATGATACGATCGCCGTTAATGGTGGTCTGCTGGAATTTGACCACAACCTGGCGACAGTCGTGGCCGACAGTGCGGAACTACCTGAAAACATCGATATCCAGCGCGCTCAGAGTGCGAAGAAACATGCCGAGGAAAGTATTCGTCATGCTAAAGAGCACCATGATAAGGACGAGCTGGGACGGGCGGAAGCCTACTTGAAGCGGTCGATCAACCGTCTTCACGTTTCACAGCTCGTTAATAAATAAAGCTGGTTTGACCAGCTATCATTCCAAGGGATTGTGGTCCTTCCACAATCCCTTTTGTTATTCCTTAACGAAGCTTTAAATTTTATTGGAAAGGCCTTAGCAGTGGCCTAGCTATGATAAGATAAGTTCGTGTTACTATGGCAAGGAGGGTCTTGATGACAAACGCGACTGCAGTAATTAACCTGATCTTGGCAATCGGTTTTACTTACTTGGCCTTTCGGGCCATTATGGGCTTGCATCCTGAAACGATGTGGCACCGACCGCCGCAGACACTATCCCTGTTGATTGTGCTGGTGTCGATTGCGATTGGCTACGGATGTGCCCAATTTTTTAGTAGCTTTTTCGTGACACTGTACGATTTGCTACTATCAATTAAGTGATGAGGAGTAAGCGACATGGAGAAAATCATTGTGAAGGGTGGTTCACGACTTCGTGGCAAAGTTAAAGTCGAAGGCGCCAAAAATGCTGTTCTGCCAATTCAGGCAGCAGCCATCTTAGCTTCACGGGGCGTTGTGAAACTTAGCAACGTACCAATTCTGTCGGACGTTAAAATGATGAACAGTCTCTTGCAATTTGTGGGGGTTGACGTTAATTTTGACCGACAGGACCACCAGCTGACTTTGGATGCCAGCCGCCAGTTGTCGTCGGAGGCACCGTTTCAGTATGTTTCCAAGATGCGTGCTTCGATGGTGGTGATGGGGCCACTTTTGGCACGGACCGGCCATGCCCGCGTGGCGATGCCGGGTGGCTGTGCCATCGGTTCACGACCAATTGACATCCATCTGAAGGGGTTGCGAGCACTCGGCGCGACGATCGTGCAACATGACGGCTATGTCGAAGCCTTTGCCAAGCAGCTGCATGGTGCAAAGATCTACTTGGATTTTCCTAGCGTTGGCGCCACCCAAAACATCATGATGGCTGCTACTTTGGCCCAGGGAATTACGGCAATTGAAAACGCCGCGCGGGAACCGGAAATCGTCGACCTGGCCATTACCCTCAATAAAATGGGAGCCCGTGTCCATGGTGCCGGGACGGACACCATTCGTATTCAAGGGGTCAACTTTCTTCACGGCTGCGAACACCGGATCGTCCCAGACCGGATTGAAACGGGCACTTTTATGGTGGCGGCGGCAGTGACTAATGGCGATGTGCTGGTTGAAGACGCGATTGCTGAACACAACCAGTCGCTGATTGCCAAGTTGGAGGAAATGGGGGTAACGGTTATCACCGAAGATAATGGCATCCGGGTAATCGGCACCTCCGTCCTGATTCCCGCCAACATCAAAACGATGCCTTATCCCGGCTTCCCAACAGATATGCAGCCCCAGATGGCAGTCCTCCAGCTGTTGGCCAACGGGACCAGCATCCTTGATGAAACGGTGTTTGAAAACCGCTTTATATACCTTGGTGAGATGCGTCGGATGAACGCACATTACAACATCGAGGGCTCTGCCGCGGTACTCAACGGGCCGACAATGTTTAACGGTGCTGAGGTGGCAGCCACTGACTTGCGGGCGGGTGCCGCACTGGTGCTTGCCGGTTTAGCTGCTCAGGGGATCACGCAGGTGCGTAATTTGCAGTACCTGGATCGGGGATATTACCACTTTCATCAAAAGCTGGCCCAGTTGGGGGCAAAGATCAACCGGGTAAATCTTGATGACAGTACGACCCTTCAAATTGAGCAGCTCAGCAGAGAAGGATAATTTCCCGGGAAATGATTGGGCCTGACTGGACCTCCGTGCTTGTCGGGCTCCATTTTGTGTTACAATATAGCTTAGCTTTTAACGATCGGAAGGAGACCATGGCGAATGGCTACTGATATTGGAATTGACTTAGGGACAGCGAACGTCCTCATTTATGTACAAGGTAAAGGGATTGTATTAAACGAACCTTCAGTGGTGGCAATCGATACCAATACGAATAAGGTACTGGCAGTCGGTTCAGAGGCCTACCGGATGGTTGGACGGACGCCAAGTAACATCCGGGCAATTCGTCCTTTGAAGGACGGGGTCATTTCGGACTTTGACGTGACTCAAGAAATGCTGTCATACTTTATCGGTAAATTGAGCGTCAAAGGCTTTATGTCAAAACCAAACATCATGATTTGCGCGCCGACTAACATTACCGAAATTGAACGCAAAGCAATCATCCAGGCAGCTGAACAAGTAGGCGGCGGCAAGGTTTATCTGGAATACGAGCCGAAGGTTGCAGCGATTGGTGCCGGCTTGGATATCTTCAAGCCTCAAGGCAATATGGTTATTGACATGGGTGGTGGGACCAGCGACATTGCGGTCTTATCACTAGGTGATATCGTTGCCAGTCGGTCAGTTCGCCTTGCCGGTGATAAGATGAATGCTGACATTTCATCCTACATTAAGGACCACCATGGTTTAATCATTGGTGAACATACGGCCGAACAAATCAAGATCGAACTGGGAACCGCCTTGCCGGTTGATGATCCGAAGAAGATGGATGTTCGGGGCCGTGACGTGGCCACGGGGATGCCAAAGCAAATTGAGACGGACGAAAACGAAATTGAAGCTGCACTGCATGACACCCTGCAGGAAATCGTCAAGGCTTCTATTTCGGTCCTGGAAACTGTTCCGCCAGAGCTGGCCAGTGATATCATCGACCGTGGTATTATGCTGACGGGTGGGACTTCCCTCTTGCATGGGATTGATCAGCTTTTCAGTTCTCACTTGAAGGTGCCGGTTGTGGTTTCCGAAGACCCGCTGGATAATGTTGCCAAGGGTGCCGGTGAGATGCTGGAACGGATGCAGAAGAACCCTAGCAGCACCTCAACGGATCTTGATATTGACAGCAGTGAGGACGAAGGTAAGAAGAAGCACCATTGGTTCTTCAGCAAGTAATGCTCGTTAAGTTGGTGCAAGGCCTGGTCCGTTTTTACCAGCGTTTTATTTCTGCCCGGCGCTCCTACCGCGTCTGCCGCTACTATCCGACATGTTCTCAATATATGTTGGAAGCCACGCAGCGCTTCGGCGCTAAGGGAATTTTAATGGGACTTGCCCGTTTGCTGCGCTGTCAGCCTTTTGCAAAGGGCGGCTACGATCCGGTGCCGGACCACTTTAGCTTGAGACGCAACCACGAAGATGAAGGATGGACAGATGTCAAAGAAAGAAAAAAATATTGAAGTGAGTGTTAAGGACATTGAACGAGCCGGGGAACCGGTTCAACAGATTTTTATCAAGAACCGGCTGATCGGTGAAGTCGTCACCCATAATCAACGTTTTAAAGCAGTGTTGATCCCGAGTGAGCAACAGTTCAGTGTCAAATCACAAGAAGAAGGATTGGAAACCGTTCTGCAACAGTTCCACCTTCACCAGTATTAAAAAAGAACCGGGGCTCGCGTCGCTCGTTTCGCGAGGCCCGTTTTGACTAAAAGGAGTTTGAGAAAGAACTTATGCAAGAAACAAGGACAAAGGCGATTAACGAAAATGAATCCCGGATCGACTGGGGAATCATTTTCTGTGTACTGCTGCTGGCATTGATCGGTCTGGCTTCCATCTTTGTCGCGGCAACACATGATCGGCAACAGGTTTCCGTCGTACGGCAGGTCGGCACCCAGTTGGCCTGGTACGCGGTCGGCGTGGTGATGATCATTGTGATTATGCAATTTGATGCCGAACAGCTCTGGAAGGTGGCTCCGATAGTTTACTGGCTGGGGATTTTTCTGATGTTTGCGATCCTGGTCTTTTATTCGCGATCCTACTACGCAAGCACCGGTGCCAAGAGCTGGTTCGCAATTGGTCCCTTTACTTTTCAACCTTCTGAAATTATGAAGCCGGCCTATATCCTAATGATGGGACGGGTAATTACGGTTCACAACAATAACTACCCGGAACATACGGTTCGCAGCGATTGGCGCTTGATCGGGACGATGTTTCTGTGGCTGTTGCCAGTCTTGATTTCCCTGAAGTTCCAAAATGACTTCGGGACGGCCCTGGTCTTCTTCGCTATTTTCTGTGGAATGATCCTGGTTTCTGGGGTTTCCTGGAAGATTATCGGTCCGGCCGCCTTGGCTTTGCTGGTGGTAGGGGGACTGGTCCTCTTCATGGTCACGAGTACTTCCGGCCGGTCGATCCTTGAACACGTCGGCTTCCAGGCCTACCAATTTAACCGGGTCGATACCTGGATGCACCCCGAAGCGGATACCTCTAACCAAGGCTATCAGCTGTGGCAAAGTATCAAGGCTGTCGGTTCTGGTGGCGTTGTCGGGACCGGCTTTAACGATTCTCACGTCTACGTTCCTGTCCGGGAATCTGACATGATTTTTTCGGTGATCGGGGAGAACTTTGGCTTTATCGGTGGGGTTTTGCTGATCTTAATCTACTTCCTGCTGATTTACCTGATGATTCGTGTCACTTTTGATACGAAAAACGAATTTTATGCCTACATTTCGACTGGGGTCATCATGATGATTCTCTTCCACGTCTTTGAAAACATTGGGATGAACATTGGTTTGCTGCCGCTGACCGGGATTCCGCTTCCCTTTATCAGTGCCGGTGGTTCCAGTTTGATCGGAAACTTGATTGGGATCGGGATGGTCATGTCAATGCGTTACCATCACCACTCCTACATGTTTTCCAATAAGAAAGACTTCCACTAGGGGGTCGGTTGAGGATGACAGAGGCAAAACAAGTCTGGTGGGTTCACCGGGATGATCAAATCGTGACACTCGGCCTGCAAAAAGCCGCCTTAGCCAAATGGGGACAGCTCCGTTTCCTTGATCTGCCGCTGCTTGGTACCCATGTGATCATCGGTGACCGCTTTGTAACCGTCGAAGCGGAGAACAGTCTCACTTATGCCAGCAGTCCTGTGGCGGGGACGATCATTGCTATCAATTCTGCACTGAACGGCTGGGTGGATCCGGCAAGTGATGATTGTCAGTGGCTGGTGCGCATTCGCCGAGATACGCAAGATAAAAAATGATAAAGGGGGGAGGGATTTCATGGACAATCTTGCAATTGAGAAAAGTGCCTTACAATTAGGTCAATTGCATAACGACGTTACAGCGGGAAAGGCCTTTCATTCAATTGTGGATCGCCTAGGTGCGATTATCGACAACGAAGCCAGTTTGCCGCGAACAAAGGTCACACTCCCCCGGATTCCCACGTCGTTTCGCCACGAACTCCTGAACCTGGTCGGGGATGGTGGTCAGCAGGGTTTGGTGCCGGTGGACAATCGCTTTATCAAACACCTGCTCGATGCCTTGCAATCGACCAATCGTGAATTGCGAGAGCGAGCAGCGTTTACGGCGCTCAATGGCTTGTTGGGGCAGCGCTTGCTGACCGATGAGCAGCTGCAGATGGTGATCGATCATGTTACCGATAACCAGATCCTCTATGATCATATTTTGGAGCCGGCTAACCGCGCTGTCTTCGGCCGTTCGACGGCGTTGGCCGGGATGGCAATGCTTTTGTACGGTGACCGTCACGATTATTTGCGACTGACAAAGGATGAGGTTTACCAAATCATGAATAAGTCCTTGCTAGTGACGGCTTTGGAGCGAGACACCCGCGGCTTTGTGAAGAAAGCTGGCTGGGCGCATACTTTTGTGCAGATCGCTAACATCGACAATGAATTGATTCAACGCGACGACCTTTTGCGTGGTGACAAACTTTTTCTGATGGCTACTTTGCTGGAACGCTACCGGCGAGTTTACACGCCGTTGATTATGGGGGAGACGGAATCAATCGTCACTTTTACGGTTAACCTTCTGAATCTGCACCCCATTTACCAACGTTTCTTGCTCTACGAGTTGGAGCAGTGGCAGAATGCCTTAACTGCCCATCTCGATAGTGAAAGGGATTGGACACGGGTCTTTAACTACCGGCGTTTGATGCAGGCACTGGCAATGGATTCTTCCTTGCCAGAAAACGTTCGAAAATATTTGGCCAACTAGTTGTTTGTTGGCGCTTTCCATGATATATTTAAGTTTCTAATTGATCGGAAAAAATACAAACAGAATAGGTGGTATCACATTATGGCATCAAAGAAATTGCACGTTGCCCTGCTTTTTGGTGGCAATTCGTCTGAACACGATGTTTCCAAGCGTTCCGCACACAATGTTTATGATGCGATGGACAAAGACAAATACGATGTGTCCTTGTTTATGTTCAGCAAGGACGGGATCCTGTTGGGCAATGACGATTCTCTCCGGATCTTTAATGGTGAACCGGAAGATGAGGTCGTCAAAGAAGCCTACGCCAAAATGGATTTGGATTCGCCGCTTGCTCCGATCGCAGCCTTAAACCAGGCCAAGGAGATTGACTTCTTCTTGCCAATCATCCACGGTAACCTGGGTGAAGATGGGACGGTTCAGGGGTTGTTCCGCCTGCTCAAAAAACCTTATGCTGGTTGCGATATTGCAGCCAGTGCGATCGCTTTTGACAAGGATCTGACCAAGAAGATCCTAAACCAGGCGGGGATCCGAAACACAGCCTACCTGCTTTTGACTCCTGATAACCGGGACGCCTACAGTTGGGAAACGGTTAAGGACGAGCTTGGCGATCTGGTTTTCATCAAGCCTGCCAAGCAGGGTTCGTCGGTCGGGATTCACAAGGTCAATACTGCTGACGAGTACGAAGCTGCGCTGGACGACGCCTTCCGCTATGGTCGGAAGGTGCTGGCCGAAGCCGGGATTGACCACCCACAAGAAATCGAAATTTCGATGCTTGGCAACGATAAAGTACTGGCTTCGAAGACCGGGGCCGTTCGGGTGCCGAGTGGCGATGCCTTCTACGATTACAATAACAAGTTCGTCGACGCCAGCAAGGTTGTCTTTGATCTGCCGGCACGGATCAGTCAGTCTTTGTCTGAAGAGATCACCACGATGGCGATTGATGCTTACCGGGCGCTGGGGCTGACCGGTTTTTGCCGCTTTGACTTCCTGGTGGACAGCAACGGGGTGCCATACTTGAATGAACCCAACACGTTGCCGGGCTTTACGAACATCAGCCTTTTCCCACAGATGTGGGAGATTTCCGGAATTAAGTACGCTGACTTGATCGACCGGATTATTCAATTAGGGATCGACGAGTTTAAAAAGAATAGTCAGATTAGCTACAGTTTCCAAGCTCTCGGCAAGGAACGGGTTGGTAAAAAGAACTACGCAGATAATAAATAAGATTGCGGGGTTGGGGATCATGATTCCCAACCTCTTTTTTGGAGATAAGAAAAAATGGATTTAACGTTTTGGAGTGCAATTTGGTTGGGATTATTAGTGGAATTAATGACCCAGCCCCTGGTGAATTCGCGGGGTGGTCAGCTCGGTGTCGTGTTGTTGCTGATCGTGGTTTTGACAATGATTATTGCTCGCCGCAAGCAGGTGCACGCAAGTCAATGGTGGTGGCTGCTTTTAGGGTCAGTTGTGAGCTGGTTCTTGTTGCTGCCCTTTGGTGCCATGGGGCTGACAGCGCCGCTTGAGCAGTTTCTGACCTTATCTCCGGGAATTTTGCACTACCTTTATGTTGACCGTCGCCTGGTAGTAGTTCTGCTGGCCCTGGTTTACCTGCTAGTTGGCATTAGCTGGCTGCGCTGGGGGCGACCGTGGCTGTTGACCCATCTGAAAGCCACTGCATCATTTCGTCCGTTGCGTGCCTGGCAATTCATTTGCGCTGCTCTGGTTACGGCGGGCGGTTGGTTAGCTTTAACGATGCTAGAATGGCGCCTGCCAGACATCGTCAGCGGTTTTCTCTGGTTGCTACTGGGTTCACTGGCGTTGGCCTATTGGTGGGCGGTCATCTTGACGGCCTTGTGGCAGTTGCCGGCGGCCCCGCAGCAGCGGCACTGGGCGCTTTCTCTGGCTGTTTTAGCTTGCCTAGTGGCTGTTGTCATCGTCCGTCAGCAGGACCAAATTAGTTGCCCGAACCGGCCGTTGGTGATTGCCCACCGGGGTAACGACGGTAATAATGGGGTACCAAACACTTTGCAAAGTCTTCGTCGGACGGCTCGTCACCATCCTGAATTCGTGGAAACCGACATCCAGCGCACTAGGGATAAGCATTTTATTACCTTACATGATGCCTCACTGCGCAAGATGACGGGCCATTCTGGCATTGCGGCGCAGATGAATCTGGCGGCTTTGGCCCGGCAACGAGTCACTTACCACGGCTGGCACAGTCGGCTGACTCCTTTTAGCCAATATGCCGCCTTTGCCCGCCAAAAAAAGGTGCCATTAATTGTCGAAATCAAACCGCAGAAGTTAATCGCTCGATCAACGGTCCACCGATATCTTAAATTATATCCCGATAAGTATTCGCCACACTACTTAATTCATACTGTTGATCCCTTAATTGCTAAACAAGTTACCCGGCAAGCCCCAAACATCAAAGTGGGGATGATAACGCCATTTATAGTTTCCAAGCTACCAGAATGGTATCAGTTCTACTCTTTAGATTATCATACGATTAACCTACTGATTGTTAAAGAATTACACGACCATCATAAAAAAGTCTTTGCTTGGACTGTCGACAGTCCGGCCATTGCATATCGATTAAAACAAATGGGAATTGATGGTATTATTACTAACAATTATTCTGGAATATATGGTATCATTAAAAACAATGATTATTTCTTATTTATTCAGGTGAAGAGTCTCCTGCTTGGACTACTGTAATAAGTGATAAAACAACGAAAAGAAGGAATTGGAATGAAACTGAAGGGTGACGAACTTAAAAAGATTCGTAAAAAGCGTGGGCTTTCACAGACTGCATTAGCTGAAGGGATTTGTACGCAGGCAACCATCAGTTTAATGGAGAAGCAGAACCGGATTCCCAAAATGAACATTCTAACGGCGATCTGTGCTCGGCTGGATATTGACGTTGATCAAATCATCAAGAGTGACAACGTTTCACTGACTTCGATTTTTGACGAGGTTAGCATTCTGTTAGTTCACAACCAATACGAAGAAGCACAGGCTAAGTTAAACCGGGTCAAAGTCAAGCAATTGACGACGGACATTGACAAACAACGTTATTACTACCTGTTAGGGCGGATTCAAGTTGCCAATAACCAGGTCGACGAGGCAATCTTTAATTTTGAGTTAGTGCTGACCCAATTCTCCACGACCAGTGCCAATATTTACCTGGCAATGACGACGGTCGGGATGGCCTTGGCCTACGAAAAGCGGGATAATCAAAAGCGGGCCAGTCGTTTTGCCATGCGGGCCGTCAACCTGATTGACGATAAGCAGCTGATCGGCGGCAAGCAGCAGTGGGTGATCCTCTACCACGACATCACTTCACTTTATTTGCGTCTCGGCCAGTACCAAGCAGCCATCCAAACGGTTAACCGTGGCATTCGTGCTTGCCAGGCCGAAGCATCGATGTTCTTGCTGGACGCACTTTATCAGATGCGGGGCCAGGCCGAACTGGGCTTAGAGCAAACCGACCAGGGCAAAGAGGATTTGCAAATTGCTCATAGCCTGAGCATCATTTTACAAAATGATAACCGGACCGAAGAAATTAGCAAGCAATTAGAGAAGTTGAACTAAAGAAAAAGCCAAGCGCCTTCGATGCAGGCACTTGGCTTTTATTGTACGGTGATCTTTGCGATTAGTGATCACGCTTGCGACCACGCTTTACCGGAATTGGTTGGTTGTCTAAATCAGTCCGAACGACCAGCACATCGCAAATTGCGGTGCGGGTAACGAATTCGGTGACGGAACCGATCAGAATGCGTTCGACGGCATTGAGACCAGTAGCCCCAATCATAATCAGGTCAGCGTTCATCTTCTTTGGAATATCACGGGCGATAATTGTCTTTGGGGCACCATATTCAATGGTGTAGCTGACGTTTTTCAGGCCTTGTTTCTTAGCATAGTCAACGTATTGATCTAACGTCTTCTTGGCTGTATCTGTTACTTGTTCAACCATTGAGCTGTCAAAACTAGAGATGTTTTGGAAAGCCCGGGTATCGACAACGTGCAACAGCCGAAGTTCAGTGTCAACGCCATTACGTTTTGCAACAGCGACGGCCTTCTTAAAAGCTAATTCGGCTTCTTGTGAACCATCAACTGGTACAAGGATATGTTGGTATTGTTGAGCCATTCTCATAACCTCCTCTCCAATATTCTAACCTAATTTTACAACAGTTTAGGAAAGAAGGTAAAGCCCTTCCCAAGCACTAACGTGGAATTATGCAACCGATTTGCTGGTTTTGTGAGCTACCTAAACCGCTTACATTCGACTTATAATATTTAGTGTAATCTTTTGAAGGAGTGAGTGGCATGACAAAAGTTGATTTGAAATTTGTTGAAGGCTTGACGTTAGCGGAAAGGGCATCATTGGTTACCGGTCACGATTTTTGGTTTACTGCCGAAGTTCCCGGCAGTAAAAAGATGATGCTGACGGACGGCCCTTCTGGTTTGCGGAAACAAGCTGACGATGCGGACGCCTTGGGATTGAACGATAGTGTGGATGCGGTTTGTTTTCCTTGCTCTGCCTTGACGGCGGCATCTTTTGACGATGATGGTCTCTTAAAGCTGGGACAGCACCTGGGGATTGCCGCCAAGGCGGAACGCATTGGGGTGCTACTTGGTCCCGGTGTCAACATCAAACGCAGCCCGCTTGCCGGCCGTAATTTCGAGTACTTTTCTGAAGACCCCTTGCTTGCCGGCCGGATGGCGACTGCTTACGTCAAGGGGGTGCAGAGCGAGGACGTCGGGGTGTCGGTGAAGCACTTCGCCCTCAATAATCGGGAAAATCAACGCTTTACTTCGTCTTCTAATGTCGATGAACGGACCATGCGGGAGATTTATCTGGCACAGTTCGAGCGGGTCGTCAAACAGGCCCATCCGGCGACCATCATGTGTTCTTACAATAAAATCAATGGAACCTTGAACTCACAAAACCAGCGTCTTTTGACCCGGATCCTCCGCGATGAATGGGGCTTTACCGGCCTGGTTATGTCTGATTGGGGTGCTGTTGCTGACCATGTCGCGGCCCTCAAAGCCGGACTCGACCTAGAAATGCCCGGCAACGGTCAGGCATCGGTTGACGAAATTGTGCAGGCTGTAAATGAAGGACGGCTCGACGAGGCAATTCTGAACCGCAGCGCCCTCCGCGTCCTCAAAATGGTGGAACGCTGGGGCAGTGAAGGGGAAGTGAGCGATTATGACAAGGAGGAACAACACCGTTTCGCTCGTCAGCTTGCCGATGACGGGATTGTCCTGCTGAAGAATGATGATCAAGAACTACCACTGACGAACGATACGAAGCTGGCCGTGATTGGTGAACTTGCTGAACACCCTCGCTACCAAGGGGCCGGTTCATCGCATGTCAATGCCCATCACTTGGTGAGCCCGCTGGATGCCATGCCAGCTGGCGCCCGCTATGCCCAGGGCTATGAACTGACCAGTGATCAGGAAGACGAGCAGCTGACGGCTGCGGCGCTCGACCTTGCTAAGCAAAGCGATCAGGTGGTCTTCTTTGCAGGCTTTCCGGCGGCCATGGAATCAGAAGGCTTTGACAAGACCAGTATCGACTTGCCCGCCAACCAAACCGAGCTCTTGGCTAAGCTGCGGGCCGTCAACCCCCATCTCACTGTCGTCTTGCAAAATGGTTCCGTCGTAGCGATGCCGTGGGCTGATCAGGTGCCGGCAATCGTCGAAACCTACCTGGCCGGCGAAGCCGTTGGTGAGGCAACTTGGGACATTTTGTTGGGACGTGTTAACCCGTCGGGCAAGCTCAGCGAAAGTTTCCCGTTCAAGCTGTCAGATAATCCGACATACCCGACCTTTGACCAGGACAAAAATAACGAAAACTACCGTGAAGGCCTGTTGGTTGGCTATCGCTACTATGACTCCAAACATTTGCCAGTCCGTTTTCCGTTCGGCCACGGCCTGTCCTACACCAGCTTCCAGTACAGTGATCTGGCCGTTAAGCAGGCAGATGGTCAATTGACGGTCAGCTTTAAGCTCACCAACACTGGCCAAGTTGCGGGCAAGGAAGTCGCACAAATTTACGTCGGCAACCGGGTTAGCATGATCGAAAAGCCGGCTAAGGAATTACGTGATTTCGTCAAAGTCGAACTGGAGCCGGGACAAAGCAAGACGATCAGCCGGGTTCTGCCGCGGCGCGCCTTCGCCTGGTACAATCCGGAGCAAGAGGTTTGGCAGGCTGATAATGGTGAATATGAGATCTTTATTGGCAGTTCGGTAGCGGACATTCGCCTTCACCAGCGAATTGACTACCAGCTGGGGACGCCGGTGCAGGTTCGTCTGACTAGCGAAACCTACGTTGGCGACATGATGAAGCACCAGACCCCAACAATTAAGCGGGCTCTGCAGGAAACCGGCCTGGCTGATAAGCTGGCTACTATTCTCAACTCTGACAATGCTGCCATCTTTGCCAACATTCCATTGCGGTCGCTGGTGATGGCGGGCATCAGCCCAGAAGAAGTTCAGCAATTGATTCGGCTGGCTAATGCCTAGTGCAAAGAACAGTTAAAATGAATAAACCGTCAAGTGTCAATGCTTGGCGGTTTTTTTAGTCGTCTGGTTCATCTTCATCAGTGATTGCGGCGAGGTTTTTGAAATAGCCGACGTCAACGTCCAGCTGGTGGGGATGGGTGACTCGTTGCCGGTATTGGGTCGGGGTCGTATGGAGAATTTGCTTGAACAGGCGAAAAAGTGACGAGTGGTTGTCGTAGCCGACGTACTCGCTAATTTGGCCGATACTCATGTTGGTCTGTTCGATCATATTGCTGGCGATATTCAAGCGTCGCAACTGCAAGAGTTCCTTGAAGCTGTGCCCCTAATTATGCGACCTTGCTTATCGGTGCGATTGTGACGGGGCTAGCTTCGGGTCTGGATTTGCCGATCAGTTTGACGATGTTGTCCCACGACGCACCGGATGATGAAACTTCATCCAAGCTGGTGGCTTCTACCCAGATTTTCTGGCAGGTCGGGGTCTTCGCTTCTTACGGGGCTGCTTTCATCGTTTCCAAGATGGCCGGTGCTACCGGTGCCCGGATTGTCTTTGCCTGCTTGGCCGTTTTTGCCTTATTCATTTGGGCCTGGCGGACTTTCTCCCAGAAATTCAAGGCCTTTCACGAAGCAGGTGAACAACGGCGGCTGGCTCGGGAAAAGAGCGCTGACGGGCCGGCAAAGGTTTCCATTAAGAGCGTGCTCTTTGGCGAACACAAGAAGATGTACCTGCAGATGTTTATCTGCATCATCGTCTTCTACTGCTGCTGGAATATCTTAGCTAACACCTTTGGTCAATTCCAAACCTTTATGCTAGTGCAGGCCCACGCTAGTCAGACCTTTGCTACCGGGGCGGGTCTCGTCCTCAACTTTATCTCTCTGTTTGCAGCGATGGCTTTTGCCAAGGCGGCTGGTTCAACTTATCGGAACAAGTTCTTCGTTGTCGGGATGATCATTCAGTTCCTCGGGATGTTCTCACTGGTAGTTCTCAGACACGACCTCTGGCCAATTGTGATCGCCATTGGGGTCACCAGCATTGGTTCAAATATTGCCGGTGAAGCTATTTACAAGGTCTGGACCCAGGAAGCCTTTCCGGTCGAAGTACGGTCTTCTATTCAAGGCTTTATCGGCGGCTTCTCCCGTTTCCTCTGCGGAGTTTTTGCCTTCGTGACGCCGGCTCTGGTAGTGCAATCCGTGATTAAGAAGACGATGCTTGGCTTCTCGATCATGATTCTGGTGGCCTTTGCCTTTGGCTTTGCCATGACCCGTTTAGAGAAGAAATATCACATCGGCCAGTAAGGGGATGAATACAGATGGCTTTCAAATTTCAAATTAATAACGATCTCAAATTCAATCACCGGCTCGATCTGCTGAAGAAGGCTGATGAAAACCGGCCGGAAATTCATCGCCAGACGATTACTGGTCAAGCACTGGTGAAGTTGACTGACGACGTGACCAAGCTCGAAGGAATCGGGCTCGAGCAAGAGGGAACGATGGCTGATCTGGCTAGCCGTAAACTCAGTCGGGATGGCAAAGTGATCATCGACTTCGGTCGGCACGTCGTCGGGCGCTTCAAAATTCATATCGAACATACCGGTTCGCCGATGGATGCGCCGCTTGCCGTCAAATTCCGCTTTGCCGAAATGCCTAATGAGTTGGCCCACCAGGCGAGCGAATATGATGGCTGGTTGAGTAAAGCCTGGATTCAAGAAGAAACCCTGCACCTTGATTCGTTACCGGTAGACCTCGAACTGCCACGACGTTACAGTTTCCGCTACGTGGAAATCGACGTGATCGATTCGTCGCCAAAGTGGCAGGCCGTCTTCTCTAATCCAACGGCGGTGGCCCAGAGTGCGGTGACAACGCCAACCGTGGCTGCCCCGAAGCTGGACGATCCGGTTTTGCAACGGATCTATCAGGTGGGGCTCAACACCCTCCACGATTGCATGCAAGATGTTTTCGAAGACGGACCAAAACGGGATCGGCGGCTGTGGCTCGGTGACCTGCGGCTGCAAGCCCTCGCTAATTACGCGACCTATGACAATCGGGCCTTGGTCAAACGCTGCCTTTACCTTTTTGGCGCGATGACGACCACGGATGGGCGGATCAGCGCGAACGTCTTCACCAACCAGGATTACATCCCGGACGACACCTTTATGTACGACTACAGTCTTTTCTTCATCTCGACACTCGATGATTTAGAAAAGCAGGGGGAGGATCGGGAAATTCTGGAGGATCTGTACCCAATTGCCAAAAAGCAGTGGGCTTATACCCAGCGCTACATTGCTGCCGACGGACGGGTGAAAGCTGATGAAGATTATCCGGTCTTTGTCGACTGGTCCAACGAATTTGACAAGACGGCTTGTGGTCAGGCGATCACGATTTACGCTCTCCGGCAGCTGATTGACCTGGCAAAGCGAATGGGCGATGCCGAAGTGACTAAGTACCAGGAACAGTTGGCCAAACTGGAAGACTACGCGAAAGGATTGTTTGATGCGAAACGGGGATTCTTCGTCTCCGGTCCAGACCGCGAAGTCAACATCGCTTCCCAGGTCTGGATGGTACTCGCCCACGTCCTGGACGACGATGCCAACCAGGCCCTGATGAAGAAGACGGTTGAACAACTCTTCCCAGTCCGGGGGATTGCAACGCCGTACATGTATCACCACGTCACCGAAGCGCTCTTTGAAGCGGGCTTGCACGATGAAGCGATCAAGCTGATGAAAACTTACTGGGGCAAGATGTGTCAGCTGGGTGCCGATACATACTGGGAGGCTTTTGAACCGGAAAAGCCAGCCTTCTCCCCGTACGGGAGCCCGATTGTTAACTCGTATTGTCACGCCTGGAGCTGCACGCCAGTTTATCTGTTGAAGAAGTACGGCCAGCATTAAGGAGGAGTTCAAAATGTCAGCAGCACTCAGCAAGGGGCGGGAATGGCTCGTCATTATTGCCCTCTTATCATTGAACATCGTTGAACAGTCGGCCAGCGTAGTTAACGCGACCATTCCGGGGATGGCGAAGAGTTTTCCTCAAGAATCACTGGTGCACATCGAACTGGTCACGACGATTGTCTCAGTATTCGTCACAATCTTTGTTCTAGTCAGTGGCGCGGTCGTCAAACAGATCGGCCAGAAGAAGACGGCCATTCTGGGTCTGGCGATTGCGTCTGTGGCTTCCATTATCCCAGCCGTGGCGAACCAGTTCGCGGTGGTTCTCATTTCCCGGGCAATTCTCGGGATCGGGATTGGCCTGGCTAACCCGCTGGCAATTAGTATGATCGGAGTCTTCTTCTATGGCGACAAGCGGGCCCGGTTGATGGGCTGGCGGTCGGCCATCGCCGGGATCGGGACGGCAATTATGACCTATGTTGCCGGCAAGCTGCTGGTTTTCGGCTGGCATGCGGCTTACTGGGCCTACCTGCTATTTATTCCGACGCTGATCTTATTCATCTTCTTTGTGCCCGACCCGGAGAAAACCGGGGCACTAGCCCGGCAGGAGGCAGAACAGGCAAAAGAGCGGGCCGCTGCTGCGAAGGCGGGCCACGCCATGAAGACGGATTCGGTCGGTCTGATCATCGTTTACACGCTTCTGATCTTCTTACTGTTGATTTTCACGATGGTCTTTGCTGTCAAATTGCCAACTTTCTTTGTTCAATCGCACATCGGAACGGCTACCCAGGCAGCGACGACCTGGTCGATCGTCAACATTGCAACGGTGATCGGGGGCTTCCTGTTTGGCCCGGCCTATAAACTGATGCGGCAATACGTCCTGCCAATCAGCATTGTTCTCGGCGGCATCTGCATTTTTCTGATCGGCAAAAGCAATTCCGTGCTGACCATTCAGGTCATTGCCGCTGTCTCCGGAATTGCCAGTTCCCTGTCGATCCCGTACATCTTCACGCGGGTCAGCGAAAGCACCACGCCTGCGCGGGCACCGTTCTTTACCTCGGTAGTCCTGGTCGGCTCCAACCTGGGCTCTTTTCTCTCACCATATGGTGGGAAGCTGCTCGGCGCGACGGCCCAACAAGCGGTTGTGAATGCCGGAATCAGTGAAATCATCCTGGCACTGATCCTTCTTGTGGCGATCATCATCATGAAGCACACTGGTAGCAAGGCCCAAATCTAATTTATCGCAATCAAAAAACAACACCTCACAAAGTTCGAATACAACGGTGATGACGCCGGCGAACACTGTGAGGTGCTTTTTTTTAAGAGGACGAATTGTCAAACTAAGTGCAACGGTTCTTCAAAAAATATCTCAAACGGTGTTTGATAGTTTAATATTTTTCT
>NZ_CANDNU010000013.1 GCF_947387495.1 Limosilactobacillus difficilis | reverse complement strand
AAGCTTAGTGTTTATGCTAATTTTAGTCATAAAAAAATACCCCCAAAGTCGATTTCCAACTTTGGGGGTACGCATCATATTCCATCATCAATTTATTTTAGAATATTCATTTTGCCACGTTAAGACCGGAATATTGTTTAAAAATATGTTAGCGCTTATTTTTAGTGTCATAATAGTTATATATTATTGGAATATTGAGGTGCTAAAAGAATGAATGAAGTCAAAAACAACAAACGAATCATTAGCCACCTGGAAAGACTGGCTGTTCCTGTCGTCCGCCGGCTCCACGACCTGGGTTTGCATAACGGGGTAAAAGTGCGTGTTGTCCGGCAGTTTCCCCTCCACGGACCTGTCGTGATCGAGTATCAGCGACAACGCATCGGACTGCGTTACCCCCTTTTCGCTTCGATTACGGTAAGCGATCATGAATAAGACCGTCGCTTTTATTGGCAATCCCAACACTGGCAAAACCACTATCTTTAACGCTATCAGCGACCAGTATGCCTACGTCGGCAATTGGACAGGTGTAACCGTCGAAAAAAAAGTCGGACACTTAAAAGGATCTGCAACCCAACTGGTCGACCTGCCCGGCATCTACTCTTTGAGTCCACTGACCAAAGACGAAGCCGTCGTCACCAACTATCTTCTCAACAATCAACCAGATCTGGTTCTCAACGTCATCAATGCCAACCAGCTCCAGCGTAATCTATTATTGACAATCGAATTGATCGAACGCGGCTGCCCAATGATTGTTGATCTTAACATGATTGATGATCTACACCGTAGCGGCTACGATGTCGACACAGAAAAATTGGCTCGCTTGCTGGGTTGCCAGGTAATCACCACTAACGCCCGTAACCACGAAGGGGTCAAAAAACTTCGTAACGAAATCACTGCTGATTCTTTCAAATGGCAAGCCTTGCAGCTCGCCTACCCCGAAGAAGTAGGCGCCACCATCACTAAAGTTCAAGCCGAATTAGTCAAACATTCGGGATTGGATGCTGGCTTTGCCCGTTGGCTGACTATCGAAGCCTTCAACCAAAACTCAGCGGTCCGTCATTTTGCTCGTAAGCAAGGTTTTACTTCTCTGATTACAATGAGCAAGGTAGCCGACAAGGAACACTTTAGCAAAAAAATCTACGAAACACGACTTCAGTTTATTCAGCAGATTTTGCGGGAGTGCCTCATCGTCAACTTATCAAAGCAACGACCGTCATTAACTGCCAAAATCGACCGAGTCGCAACTCAGCCATTTTTGGGTCTTCTAGTCTTTGTTGGCATTTTCTGGCTGATTTTCAAAATTAGCTTTGACTGGGTCGGCACCCCCTTGTCCGATCTACTCGACTCGTGGATTTCGGGGCCTTTTTCAACAACCGTCAGTCACTTTTTGACATCCATCGGGGCCCTTCCTGTTCTGCGTTCCTTAATCGTCAACGGGATCATCACCGGGGTCGGTGGCGTGCTGGTCTTCATCCCGCAAATCTTCGTTCTCTTCGCTTGCATCACGATTCTGGAGGATTCGGGCTACATGGCCCGGGCCGCCCTGGTAACTGACCGTTTGATGGAGTCAATCGGCTTGAGTGGTCAGTCATTTATCCCTTTAATCATTGGCTTTGGTTGCAACGTCACTGGAATCATGGCTGCCCGCACCATTCAACAGCCAAAGGAACGATTGGTAACGACTTTAATCGAACCATTTATGTCCTGTTCCGCCCGTTTGCCAATCTATAGCCTTTTTGTAGCTGCTTTCTTCCCGCACCATCAGGCGATCATCGTTCTATCATTATATTTCTTGGGAATTGTCGTCGCTCTCCTGGTCGCCAAGCTATACCAGCTTATCTTTGACCTGCGCCATGAATCCTTGCTTGCCATTGAGCTGCCAGAATATCATCTGCCACGTCTTGAAATCATCCTGCACGGTACCTGGGATAAGGGCAAGGGATTCGTCCACAAGGCCGGGACGGTGATCTTTGCCGGGACCGTCCTGATTTGGTTCCTAACAAATTTTTCAAGCCACGGCTTCACAACCCACGCGGATGCTAGTTTTGCGGCCACCATTGGTCATGCACTGTTGCCGCTCTTCCACCCACTTGGTGTCACCACTTGGCAACCGGTCAGCGCCTTAATCATCGGTGTCCTGGCCAAAGAAGTGATCACTTCGAGCATGATGGTGATGTTTCATACTTCCAGTCAGGCCTCCCTCATTGCCTCGATCGGCCACTTCTTCAACCCAATTGCGGCTTACGCCTTGTTAGTCTTCATTCTTCTTTACACGCCTTGTTTTGCCACCATCGGAACAATCAAGGCCGAAACTGGTTCCTACAAATGGCCGGCAATTTCTGTAGCCTCCAGTTTAGTGATCGCCTACTTGGTGGCCACGCTGATTTTTCAACTTGCTAGTTTAGTGATTTGAGGTGTTCCTCATGAAATTATTTATTAATCTCGTCATCGTCATTTTCATTGTCGCCCTGGCTGTCTGGCAGCTGGTCAAAAGTCTTAGACGCGCAAAAAAAGGCAAGTGTGCCGCTTGCGACTATCACTGCCCGATCAAACAACAGATGACAACCAGAAAAATGCGAACAATCAAACATTAGTCGCCTTTTTAGGCTGTACAAATTTTTAAATTATAGTATGCTAGAAGTTATGAGGTGATCGTCACAATAAACCGTTCGACCACTCAATCTTATTTCCACTGAGGAGGTTTTACGATGCTCCAAACAATTAACTTGAAGAAGGGCATGGTATTTAAGCAAGGCACCAAGTTATTCCAAGTGATGGAGATCAACCACCACAAGCCTGGTAAAGGCAATACCTTGATGCAGATGCGGATCAAGAACGTGCGCAACGGTGCGATCGTTCAAACGACAATGCGGCCATCTGAAAAGGTTGAAGACGTTACTATCGACAAGAAGGATGCTCAATTCCTTTACAACGAAGAAGACAATTACGTTTTCATGGATCTCGAAACTTATGACCAGTACAACATCGACAAGGCCCAAATTGCTTCCGATGTTCCTTACCTCGTTCCAAACATGAACTTGACTTTGGAATTTGTTGGTTCTGAATTGGTTGGCGTTGAACTGCCAGCAACGGTAACTCTGAAAGTTGCCAAGACTGAACCAATGATCAAGGGAGCTACCATCGACGGCGGTGGCAAACCTGCTACCATGGAAGGCGGTCTGGTTGTTAACGTCCCAGCCTTTGTTAAGAATGGTGACGAGATCATTGTTAACACCACTGATGGTTCATACAAGTCACGTGCTTAATCCAAACTAAATCTACAAAAAAAGCTTGTCGGTTTAATCGCCGGCAAGCTTTTTTTGCGTTATTTACGTATTAGAAGATATTATTAGCTTTCAGTTTAGTCCTCACTATCGCGAACAGCCTTCAAGGATGAACCAAAGATCTGTTCAATCGTTACTGGATCACGGTGGTCAAAGAACTGACTCTCCTTCTTGTCCAGACTATTCATAAGTTTCATCTCATCTGCGCTGAGCTCAAAGTCGAAGACATCGATGTTTTCAACCATCCGGTTCTGGTGAACTGACTTCGGAATAACCGTGATACCGCGTTGCAACAGCCAGCGAAGAATTACTTGGCCGTTGCTCTTGTCGTGAGCCGCAGCAATCTTAGCAATCGTCTCATCAGTGAAGATGTGGTGCTTACCTTCAGCAAAGGGTGCCCAAGCCTCAACCCGAACGCCTTCGTCTTGGTTAAACTTTACTTCCTGACTCTGTTGGTACCACGGGTTGACTTCAATTTGGTTGACGGCAGGTTTGACTGGCATTGTCAATTCCAAATTCTTCAGCTGGTCAGCGTAGAAATTTGAAACCCCGATTGCCCGAATCTTACCTGCTTTCTGCGCCTCTTCCAGAGCCCGCCATGCGCCCAGCGTGTCGCCATAAGGTTGGTGCAACAGGTAGAGGTCCATATAGTCAAGGCCTAATTTCTGCAGCGAAGCGTCAATTCCCGCTTTGGCTCGCTTGTAAGAAAAGTCAGAAACCCAGAGCTTGGAAGTAACGAAGATTTGGTCACGCGGCACGCTGCTCTTCTTAATCGCCTGACCCACGGCTTCTTCATTTTGGTAAGCAGCAGCCGTATCGATCAGACGGTAGCCAGTGTTAAGCGCATCTGTTACGGCTTGTTCAGCCTGGCTCAAGTCCGGCACTTGGAAAACACCAAAGCCCAGCGTTGGCATCTCAACTCCGTTGTTCAATTTAACTGTTGGTACATTAATATCTGACATATTCAATCTCCCTTTCTTGTCATAGATCATTAGCTGATGACTATATAGTAAGGCCAACAAAGCCAAAAGAAAATTACAAAAACAACATAGCAGGATACGTTCGAAGTATACTAATTGCTATACAACCGAGCTATGACAAAGCAGTCAAGATCGGCATTTCAACTCAATTTTCCCAGCATTTATAATGTAAGCAAAGGAGTAACTAACATGAAATATGATACGCTCGGCACAACTGACATCAAGGTATCGAAGCTCTGTGTCGGTTGCATGAGTTTCGGCCAAGCCGGGACAATGCACGACTGGACCCTCGATTCTGCTGACACAGAAAAAGTCGTCAAACACGCCCTGGATTTAGGGAGTAACTTTTTTGATACCGCCAATGTCTATTCCAAAGGCACCAGTGAGGAGTACCTCGGCAAGGCCCTCAAGAAAAACGTTAGTCGGGACAAGGTCGTCATCGCTTCCAAGGTTTACTTCAATCCCGGCCGGCTCTCCAAAACGGCAATCCACCGCGAAATCGACGGTACTCTCAAACGTTTGGGGACCGACTACCTCGACTTATACATTATCCATCGTTTCGATTACGACACCCCGATCGAAGAAACAATGAAAGCACTAAATGATCTGGTCAAAACCGGCAAGGTCCGGGCTATTGGGGCTTCGGCAATGTACGGCTACCAACTCTATAACATGCAATTAGCTGCGCGGGATCACGGTTGGGCCCAATTCCAAACAATGGAAAACCACTACAACCTGCTCTACCGTGAAGACGAACGGGAACTAATCCCGATCTGCAAACAAATGCACATGTCCTTAATGCCATATAGTCCCCTAGCAGGCGGTCATCTAACTCGGCCAAGCTGGAATGCGGAAACGCTTCACAGCAAGACTGACCGTGTTATCAAAGGTAAGTACGACGGGATGGAGAAGTATGATATCCACATCATCGAACATCTGCATAAAATCGCTGAAAAGTACGAGGTGCCGATGTCAGAAGTGGCCATTGCCTGGCAGTGGCACAAGGGTGTCACCGCACCGATCATTGGAGCCACCAAGGCCCACCACTTTGACTCCGCTGTCAACGCCCTCAAGCTCAAACTCAGCGACGAAGACATTGCCTACCTGGAAGAACCATACGTACCACATCCCATTATCGGGGCAATTGATCATAACCCCGCAGCGGGAGTAACTCTTCTCGATAAAAAATAACTAGCATAAAAAGATTGCCAGTAGTGAAACATCTCTCACCGCTGGCAATCTTTTTTAATTGAATTTCCGTTTATTAATGACGCCGACGCCGTAATTTCCGCAGTTTTTTGTATTTACGCTGCTGATTCTTCTTGATACTTCGCGACATCCGGTTCATCGCCATCTGGCCCATCTTACCGCCAGGCATCTGGCCGCCAAACATATTGGACAGACCACCCATGTTGCCGTTGGACACCTGTTTCATCATTTTACGCATTTGATTGAACTGCTTGATCATCCGATTGACTTCAACGATCGGTCGACCGGATCCAGCAGCAATCCGCCGGCGCCGACTAGGACTCATTAAGTCTGGGTTGGCCCGCTCCTCCTTGGTCATCGACATCACAATGGCCTTCAAATGATCCATTTCCTTCGGTGGCATGTTGACGTTCTTCAAGGCCGGATTATTGGCCATTCCCGGAATCATCTTCATGATGTTTTCAAGAGAGCCCATTTTGTGAAGCTGGTCCAATTGCTCAACGAAATCGTTGTAGTCAAAGGTGTTAGACCGCATCTTATCCATCGTTTCCTGGGCTTGTTCTTCATCATAGTTCTTCTGGGCCTTCTCGATCAGGGTCATCATGTCACCCATTCCGAGAATCCGGGAAGCCATTCGATCAGGATGAAAGACGTCCAGATCGGTCATCTTTTCCCCTTCACCGACGAACTTGATTGGCTTGCCAGTGACGGAACGAATCGACATAGCTGCCCCGCCCCGGGTATCACCATCCAGTTTGGTGAGGACGACCCCGGTGATATCAAGCTTGTCATCAAAGCCCTGAGCCGTGTTAACAGCGTTTTGCCCCGTCATGGCGTCGACCACCAGCAGAATTTCGTCCGGATGGGCTACTTCCTTGATATTGGCCAATTCATCCATCAACTTTTCATCGATTTGCAACCGTCCGGCCGTATCGATGATCACATAGTCGTTGTGTTGTTCTTTGGCCTGGGCCAAACCATCCTCAACGATCTTGACCGGATTGACATCAGTCCCTTCATCAAAGACCGGAACATCAATAGAAGCAGCAACCTGCTTTAATTGAGTAATAGCCGCGGGCCGGTAAACATCAGCCGCAATGAACAGTGGACGCGCTTTTTGTTCATCCTTCAATCGCAGGGCTAGTTTGCCGGCTGTTGTCGTTTTCCCGGCACCTTGCAAACCGACCATCATGATAATCGTCGGGATGTGTTTAGCCTTGTTCAACGGCACGGCCTCTTCACCCATCAGTTTCGTCAATTGCTCATTAACAATCTTGACGATTTGCTGGGCAGGATTGAGCCCCTTAAGGACTTCCGCCCCGGCCGCTTCCTGGCGAACCGTTTTCACGAATTTCTTAACAACGCCGAAGTTAACATCCGCTTCAAGCAATGCCAAGCGAATTTCGCGCATCGTGTCACGTAGATCGGTCTCCGTGACTTTTGGTTTGCGGCGCAGTTTTTCCATCGCCTTCTGGAGACGTTCAGTTAATCCTTCAAATGCCATTATTGCCAACTCCTGATTTAAGATTCACACTAAAAATTGCTTAATCGATTATATCACAGCCAAACACTTGCTCTGCCGGTTCATTCTGCTTCCAAGTGGTCTAATTGACCGATGAGCCGCTGCAGTTTGGTATCGCCCGCATAGTGCTGCTGAGCGTAACGGCTGAGCTGATCAAGCTTATCGTTGCGGAGATCGAATTCCAATGCCAGGTGGAGCTTGGCTTCATAAGCCATTAATATTTTTTCAGTGCGTCGAATATTATCGTAAACGGCCTGCCGGCTCACCTGAAAATTTTCCGCAATCTCGCCAAGTGAATAATCATCACCATAATACAGCTGCATGTATTCTTGCTGTTTTTTAGTCAAAAGTGGGGAGTAGAACTCCAATAAGTCATTGATTCGCTCATTTTTTTCAAGTTCCATCCCAACGACCTCCTACTTTGTTGTGACCAAACCCTTGAACAGTCCGTAAACAAACTCTTCGGCATTAAACGGCTGCAAGTCGTCAACCTTTTCGCCCAAACCAACATACTTAACTGGCAAATGGAGTTCATTTCTGATAGCCAAAACAATCCCTCCGCGGGCAGTTCCGTCCAACTTCGTGAGGATAATCCCGGTGACATCAGTATTCTGCTTGAAGAGCTTGGCCTGACTCAAGGCATTCTGCCCCGTCGTTGCGTCCACCACCAGCAAGACTTCGTGCGGTGCAGCAGGAATTTCCCGCGTAAGAACCCGCTTCATCTTAGCCAATTCCTTCATCAAATTGATCTTATTTTGAAGTCGACCAGCCGTGTCCACTAACAAGATATCGTAGTTTTCCGACTGAGCCTTCTTAACTGCATCATAAACGACGGCCGCCGGATCGCCATTTTCTGGGCCGGTGACAATATCGACTCCGTCTCGCTTAGCCCAAACATCCAGTTGTTCGGTTGCCCCGGCCCGGAAAGTATCGGCAGCGGCTAGGATGACTTTTTTGCCTTGATGCTTGTACATAGCCGCCATTTTTCCGATCGTCGTTGTCTTACCGGCACCATTAACCCCGACAAACATAATGACGGTCGGTCCTTCTTTAGCAAAATTGATAGCAGCGTTTTCGCCCTTGCCGGCTGCTTCGTACAAGTCCACCATCTTTTCAATGATAACGTTTGAAACGTCCTGCTTGGTCTTAGCGTTTTGCAACTTGACTTCATCGCGCAATTCATCCGACAGCTTGGTTGTCATGTCAACGCCGACATCCGACTCAATCAACAAATCCTCTAAATCGTCAAAAAAGTCTTCATCGACGTGACGGAAGTTAGCCAAGAAGCGATTCAGTCGCGCCCCAAAACCATGCCGCGATTTGGCAAGACCGTTATCGTATTTCTTCTCAACGGTCTGGTGGTCGGTGCCAGCGGTATCGGCTTCCTTTTCCGCCGCAACCGGCTGCTGATCACTATTGTTGACCAGTGAGCGTATCTCATTGCTAGCCACCGATTCGCTGGAATTGGCGACCGAAGATGATCCAGCAACAGATTCAGTTGCGGAAGTCAACAGGCTATCACTAGATGAAACTGACATAGACGTCGTAGACTGGCTTAGACTGTGGCTAACCGATTCTTGTGTGCTGGATACAGCCTGGCGTAGGCTGAGTGAATGGCTAGTTGACGGACTACTGCTGATTGAACCAGTCAAAGATTCGCTAATCGCACTGAGCGACTCGCTTTTGGTTTGGTTTGGTTGGATTTGCTCCTTTTTTTTGTGACGACGAAAAATATCAAATAATCCCATTGTTTCATTCCTTCCTTACTCGGCGTCGTTGGTTTCTGCAGCGGAAAGGGCGTCGGCAACGTCAACGGAAACCATTTTGGAAACACCGGATTCTTGCATCGTAACCCCGTATAAAACATCGGCATTCATCATCGTACCTTTCCGGTGCGTAATGACAATGAACTGAGGGCCCTCATTTCCGAAACGTTCCAAGTAGTGGGCAAAACGATCAACATTGACCGCATCCAGGGCCGCCTCGGGTTCGTCCAAAATCGCAAACGGTACCGGCCGCACTTTCAAAATAGCAAAGAGCAGGGCGATCGCCGTCAATGCTTGCTCACCACCGGACAGCAATGATAACTGTTGGTTACGTTTGCCTGGCGGCTGGGCGACAATGTCCACCCCCGTCTCCAGCAAGTCGTTCGGTTCTGTCAGAACCAGCTTAGCCCGACCGCCGGCAAAAATATCGGTAAAGGTTTGGGCAAAAGCCACTGAAACTTGTTGGAAAGTCGCAAGGAAACGATCCTTGACCTGGGAATCAATGTTGTTCATCGTTTGCTGCAATTGATCCTTGGCGTTCAGCAAATCCTGCCGCTGGCTGGTCAAAAAGTCGTACCGTTCTTTGACTTGATGGTACTGATCAATTGCCCCAACATTAACCGTACCTAATTCACTGAGCCCGCGCCGCAATAATTTCAATTTCGTGGCGACGGTCTGGTCGTCAGCATCGGAAATCTTGGTCCGAGCTTCGGCAAGCGTCATTTGGTAATGATCGCTGAGTCGGTTAAGTCCATTATCAATAAGCGCTGCTAGCTTAGCGTGTTGGCCGTTCAAGCGACTCAAATCATCGCTACTTGCACTTTGCAAAGCTCGCAAGCGACTCAAACTCTGATTAGCTCTATCAATTTGGCTGGCAATTTGTTCTAAACGCGCATCGTTTGCCTGTTGATTTTGCCGCGCTGCCTGAAGTTCTTTTTGGCAATGCGCAAGACTGGCCGCGGAAGTTTCCTGATCATCGTCATTAGAACGATCTGCATCCTGTAACTGCGTCTGCTCTTCTTGATTCTTTTGGCAGGCCAGCTGGTTTTGGGCCAGTGACGACTGTAAGGCCTTCAGATCACGCTGTGATTGGGCCGCTCGCTCACGTGCCACTGCCAGCCATTGTTCCTGCTGATGAATCTGGTCCCCATTATGCGACAGACTAGCATTCAATTCTTCTTGATGCTGCTGTTCGCCAGCAACCTGTTTCTTGACTCCTTCCAGCTGTGCTTCAATAGCCGCTAGCTGTTTCTTCATTCTCTTTTGTTCTTGCAGATACTGGCTGTGGTCCTCTTCCTGATTGGCACTTTCGTATTGCATCGCATTAAGCTGACGCTTCAGGGCCTTTAACTGATTGGCAGTTACTTTCAGGTTGGTCTGTCCATCATTGTACCGCTTTTGCAAAGCGACAATCTGATCTCCTAATTGACTGACCTGCAGCTGAAGTGTTTGCCGCTGATCATCCAGTTTCTTCACAGCTTTTTCGGCTTGCTCAGCCTGTTGACGTGTCTGGGCGAGAGCCTGATTCAGCTCTGCTGCCTGCCGTTTTTGCGATAAGAGACCGACCCGTCGTTGCCGATTCGCTCCCCCGGTCATTGATCCACTAGCGTTGATGACTTGACCGTCCAAAGTAACTACTCGAGCCTGGTGATGAGCTGCCCGACCAATGCTTGCCGCATGATCGAGGTTGTCAGCAATCACGGTCGTCGCCAGCAGATGATCGATTACTACTTTAATCTCTGGGGAATAATCAATCAACTGACTAGCCATACCGATAAAGCCGGGCAGCTGACTGATTGCACCAGGCTGATATGTCCGGTGACGGCTCAAAGTGTCCAGTGGAAGCAAGGTTGCCCGACCGGCCCGGTGCAGCACAAGGAAATGAATAATATCCTTGGCGGTTTGCTGATCACGGACAACCAATTGTTGTAGCTGACTGCCAAGTGCTGTTTCGACAGCGGTCGTCAACTTGGCAGGCACCGTGATCAACTCGCTCACGGAGCCTAGTAGATTAGGAAATGTCCGGCGCTCTTTCAGCACTGCCGCAACCCCATAATAATAACCAGCATAATCGGCCCGCATTGATTGATAAGTCTTAATCCGTTTCTCAGCTGCATTGACTTCCCCGAGGAGCTGATACCAGTGTCGTTGAGATTCTTCATAGTTTTGCTGAAGCTGCTGCAATTGTTGCTGCCGTTTTGTTAGCTCTTGCTGCTTAGTTGCCAGTTGTTGACTTTCAGCCTTGACAGTTTGTTCAATTTCCTGACTGTGCTGCTGCAACAACGCCTGACGTTGCCGGCTAGCCTGCAGCTGAGTGTTATTGGCGGACGCCTGTCGAGACGAACGGTCGTGACTTTGTTTCGCAAATAAAATTTTGTTGTGCACTTCAGCCGATTGTTGCATCAGGTCAATTTGCTGATTGCGCAGCTGCTCGATCTTCGCCTTAACCTGGTCGACCTGTGAAGCGGAGCCTTGCGAACGCAAGTCCTCTAAAGTGGCACGGTGCTCCTTAATAGCCGCTTGCTGTTGGTGAAGGCTGGTCTGCCGCTGGTCAATTTGTGCCGCCACCTCTTGACCCTGCTTCCTTAGTTGTTGCAGCTGTTCTTGAAGTTGACTATAGCGCTTTTGACGTTCTTCGTGATGAATTTGAGCTAACGACTGTTGGTTGTTAAGCTTGGCAATCATCTGAGTTGCATTCAAAATCTGACTGGCAAAGCGGTCTTTTTGCTGGGACCAGCGGCGTTGTTGAGCCTGAAGCTGCTTTAATTTCTCTGCAGAAGTAGCAATCTTCTCCTTGTAATCTTGATCCTGGGCTTTAACTCGACTCAGTTGGGTGCCCAGTTTGTTAAGTCCTGCCTGCTGATGATCAATCTGACGGACCGTTTGCGTCCGGTCATAGAGATCAAACTGCTCTTTTTGCTCGAGATAATCCTGCGCAATTCCAGCTGCCTCTTCGAGAGGGTCGAGCTGCTCCTTGAGCTCAGCCACAATATCATTAACCCGGTTTAGGTTTTCGTCGGTCTCGGCCAAGCGTTTCTGTGCCGTGGTCTTGTTATGCTTATATTTGGCGACCCCGGCCACGCTTTCAATAATCTGCCGCCGATCCGTCGGCTTACCGTTAAAAATAGCAGCAATCCGCCCTTGAGAGATTACCGAAAATGACTCCCGGCCAAGTCCAGAATCGATAAAGAGATCATTGATGTCTCGTAGACGCACCGGCGAACCGTTGATTAGGTATTCGCTGTCACCATTGCGGTACAGTTTACGCGTCACTTCCACCTCGGAATAATCAGTCTGCAAGTAGTGGTCAGTATTATCAAACTTAACCGATACCATTGCCCGATTGAGAGGTTTGCGATCGGCGGAGCCGCTGAAAATCACGTCCGCCATCTTGTCACCACGCAGATTTTTTGCCGACTGCTCCCCTAGAACCCAGCGGATTGCCTCGATGAGGTTGCTTTTCCCACTGCCGTTGGGGCCGACAATACCAGTGATCCCTGGCTCGAATTTGATAGTGGTTTTGTCCGCAAATGATTTAAAACCGTTCAGCTCTAACGACAATAATTGCATAATTAACTAAAATTCGCCCCTAATTTTTTTGACGTAGACGATCCAACGCTGCCTTGGCTGCAGCCATTTCGGCATGCTTTTTTGAGCTTCCTTGGCCCTCACCGATTTCCTGGCCGTTCGCAGTAACATTGACTTTAAAGACTGGCTTATTTTCTGAGCCACGCTCCGCTAGCAAATGATATTCGATGTCGACGTCGCCATGTCGTTGCAGAAATTCCTGCAAACTGGTCTTGGAGTCAACTGCGTGGTCAAACCACCCCATGTCCAACTTCGGGAAAATAACTCGGTGAATGAATTTTTCAACTGCATCTCGGCCCTGATCAAGGTAAAGGGCCCCGATAAAGGACTCAAAAATGTCACAAAGCAGTCCTGGACGTTTGCGAGCTCCGGCCTTTTCTTCGCCTTTGCCAAGACGGATATATTGATCAAAGTGACATTCCTTGGCAAACTTTGAAAAACTGTCCTCACACACCATCGCTGCCCGTAAACGGGTCAATTTTCCCTGGGGAAGCTGTGGGTAACGCTGGTAGATGTACTCGGAAACAAATAATTGCAACACCGCATCCCCTAAAAATTCAATCCGCTCGTAAAATTTCAAACCTTGATGAGGGTGTTCGTTGACGTAGGAAGCCTGGGTAAAGGCCTCTGCCAATAAATCCCGGTTATTAAACTGAATCCCGAATTCATCAGCTAAATAGTGTGAAAGTGCAGTGATATCATCCAATCGAAATACCTCCCTTGCCGAAAAAGGACCACGGGTAAAATCAGCCGTGGTCCATCTGCTATTAGTTCTCGTTCTGGTGAGCGGCAATGTAATCAACCACTTCGCCGATGGTGCTAAGCTTTTCAGCTTCCTCATCTTCAATTTGTTGGCCAAAGGTGTCTTCCAATTCCAACATAAACTCGACGAAGTCAATTGAATCGGCGTTCAAATCAGTTCGTAAGTTCAAATCTTCAGTAATTTTTGCCCGATCAACATCGAAATGATCGGCCACAATGGATGAGACCTTATCGAAAATTTCCTTTTTTTCCATTTTATTGAACCTCACATTTGATTAAACAATACAATGCCTATTTTATTAGTTTTATCTTGGATTGTCTACGGTTTTTAACTGCTTTTGTTGACCGAAAAACTCCACCGTCTGTTCAATCATCTTCGTTTCAATCATCCGGTGAATTTGGCCAATCGTACTAGCCACTGCAACAGCATCAGAGGCACCGTGAGTTTTGACAACCGGGGCTTTCAGGCCCAGCAGGACCGCACCCCCATAGGTGGAAGAGTTCATTGAGTGACCAATCTGATGCAAAACCGGGCGCAACAAAAGGTAGGCTAACTTAGCACGGAGACCACCATTTTCAATACCATGACGAATTAGGTTCATCAGCACCTTGGCCGTGCCTTCAGTAGCCTTGAGCGCTGCGTTAGCCGTCCAGCCATCACTGACCAATACATCCACTTTGCCGTTCAAGAGATCGCCACTCTCAACGTTACCGACAAAGTTCAAATCGGCTTCGTTATGCAGGTCCTGCCAGACAGCCTTGTGGAGAGTGTCTCCCTTATCTTCTTCCGCACCATTATTCAAAAGCCCAATCCGGGGGTTCTTGACGTTAAACATCCGTTCAGCATAAAAACGACCCAGATAAGCAAAGTCAACTAAGTTTTTCTCCTTACTCTCGGCATTTGCCCCAGAATCCAAATAAACCATTTGCTTGCTGGTCGCGTCAGGGTTGGCAACTGGCAAGACACTGGTCAAACCTGGGCGACTGATCCCTTTAATCCGGCCAACAATAAAAATTCCCGCCGCCAAAACAGCTCCGGTATTACCAGCCGAAAAGAAAGCATCCGCCTCTCCATCCTTGACAGCTTGCGCTGCTCGGACAATCGATGAGTCTTTCTTATGACGAATTGCCTTCACCGGTTCTTCACCCATCAAAATCTCTTGGGTTGTCTTAATCACTTTAAGACGCGTCGAGTCCTTGATCAAAGGTTGTACTCTTGCCGGGTCCCCATAGAGGTCAAATTCGATATCAGAATATTGATCTCGGGCCTTTTCAACCCCCTCAATGATCGCCTCGGGTGCGTTATCGCCACCCATTGCATCAACAGCAATTTTCATAGTCTTCCTCCTTCGTTAATCGAAATGCGTTTCGAGCTGATGCCGTCGTAAATACAGCACCAGTGGTTGATTTTCATCACGCTGATCCCAGCCGGGCGTCCGCAGAAGATCTTCCGCATCCGCTCGTGCCAACTGCAAGATCTTCAAATCGCCGACCGGATCACCAATCTTAAAATCCGGAATTCCCGATTGTTTGTTGCCCAAAACATTGCCGGAACCACGCAGTTCAAGATCCCGTTGGGCAACTTCAAAGCCATCAGTGGTGGCGACCATCGTACTCATCCGTTCGGCACCCTCATCATTCTTGGGATCAGCAATTAAGATACAGTAGCTTTGCCGATCACCACGGCCAACCCGGCCCCGCAATTGATGTAACTGGGCCAAGCCAAAGCGATCTGCATCGTAGATCATCATAATGGTGGCATTCGGGTTGTCGACCCCAACTTCAATCACCGTCGTTGCCACCAGCACTTGAATATCCCCATCTTGAAACTGCTTCATCACCCGTTGTTTCTCATCATCATCGAGTCGTCCGTGTAATAGTCCAACAGTGTACTGCTTGGCAAAATATTTAGCAAGTTTCTCGTGCAGTTTTTCAGCATTTTTAACATCCAGCGATTCTGACTCTTCAATCAAGGGGCTCACCACGTAAGCCTGCGCACCGGCAGCCAATTGTTCTTCCAAAAATTGCAAAGCAGTTGGCTCCTGATTATTGCGCAGCCACCTCGTAATGATCGGCTTGCGGCCGGCTGGTAACTGGTCAATTACAGATACGTCCATTTCACCATAAGTCGTAATCGCCAGGGTCCGTGGGATCGGAGTGGCGGTCATTGCCAATACATCTGGCCGGTTACCCTTTTCCCGCAGAAGCTGACGTTGGTGAACCCCAAAACGGTGTTGCTCATCAATCACTGCAAGACCAAGGTTAGCATACTCAATCGAATCCGAAATCAAGGCATGGGTACCGATAATCAAATTAATCGAACCATCTTTGATCCCAGCAGCCAATTGTCGATGCTGTTTTGGTTTAAGCGAGCCCGTCAGCAACCCGATATACACCGGAGTGCCAGTAAAGATCTTGGCTAACTTGGCCGCATGTTGAGCCGCCAAAATTTCCGTAGGCGCCATCAGTGCTGCCTGGTAGCCCGCGTTAATTGTAGCGTAAATAGCAATTGCTGCCACGATCGTTTTGCCAGACCCGACGTCCCCCTGAAGAAGCCGATTCATTTCAAAAGGACGGCGGAGGTCACGGCAGATCTCGTTGACAACTCGTTTTTGTGCTTTGGTCAGTTCAAAGGAAATCGTTTTGATAAAAGCCTTTAATTCGTCGTTATGATACAGGATGCGATTACCCGCAACTTGTTCGTTAGCTAATTTTGTTGCCTGGAGGCGTAACTGAAAGAGGAAAAATTCCTCATACGTTCCCGTCCGTCGCGCTGCCTTTAAAGTACTAGTGTCATGGGGAAAATGCAATTCACGAATCATGTCGCGCCGCTCCATCAACTGATAGCGCCGGCGCAATTTGATCGGCAAAAGGGTAGCAATCACGTCCTGGTACTGCTGAAAAGCCACTTTAACTAGCTTCCGCAAGGCACTTTGGCGAACATGTTTATTAGCAGGGTAAATCGCTCCTAATTCATCATTGCCCTCAGCGGCTTTCGTCACTAGCTTCGTTCCCAAAATCTGCTGGCGAGCCGCCTCCCATTTACCGAGGATGGTCACCTCATCGTTAAGTGCCACCTGTTTTTTTAGGTAGGGCTGGTTGAAAAATGACACCATCACGACATTGCGGTCGACCAGCACCCGAAAACTCAAGCGGTTGCGCCGGTAACCGAAGCGAGACAAAATCGGCTCAGACATCACTGTGCCTGCCACCGTTACCTTTTGCTTGTCTTTGGCCGTTGTCAAATCAGTCGGAGCAAAATCATCATAACGGGCTGGGTAGTATGTTAACAGATCGCCCACCGTCTGAATGTCCAGGGTTGCGAGATTAGCTGCCATTTTAGGCCCGACGCCTTTCAATTTGGTGACAGGATCTTGTAAACTCTTCATCGCTTCACCTTCCCAGCAACTACATTAATAGGCTCCAAAGCCTGGCACAGACCAGACATTGGAGCCCCATTCAAGTTAAGTCAATCAAATTCAAAAATTGCTATTCAACTGAGATCAAGTAAGGGTAAACTGGTTGGTCGCCTTCATAAATCTGAACATCCAATTCATCATCGAAGCCCAAAACGGCATCCTGAATCTTTTTTGCTTGATCTTCACTGCCATCCGCCCCATAAATGATGGTGACCACTTCACTGTCTTCGTCCAGCATCCCCTGAACCATCTTAACCGCTGCAGTGGTCAAGTCTGGGTCGGTATTGGTGATCTCGCCATCAACGATCCCCATATAATCGTCCTTCTTGATAGTCCGACCATGAATCGTCGTATCACGAACCGCCACAGTCACTTCACCACTCTTGACGTTAGCACAGTTAGCTTCCATCGCATCATGATTCTTTTGCAAATCACTCTCTTGGTTGTAATCCAGGAGCGCGGTCAATCCCTGCGAAATCGACTTAGAGTGAACAACTTTTGTCGGAATCTCGGCGACTTCAGCAGCTTGATCCGCCGCCATAAAGATATTGCCATTATTTGGCAAAACCAAGGCCTGCTTAGCGCCGCTCTTGTTAATAGCGTCAGCAATGTCTTGAATCGACGGATTCATTGTCTGACCGCCATTGATCACGTGAGTCACACCCATGCTCTTAAAGAGTTTGGCAACCCCATCACCAGCACAAACAGCAATAACCGCTGTGGTCGGAGCTTCTTTTTGAGCCTTTGCAGCAACCTCTTTAACCGGCGTGCTCTCTTCCTCGTCGTGCTCCATGATCTGTTCCTGCTGCCAACGCATATTATCAACCTTAACGGTTTGCAGGTCACCAAATTCTTGTCCCCATGACAAAACCTTGCCAGGGTGCTCCGTGTGAACGTGAACCTTCACCACTTCATCATCATTAATGACCAGTAGGCTGTCCCCGAGCTTCGCCAGATAGTTGTAGAAGGTATCGTAATCAAACTTACGGTCAACCTGTTTGCCTCGACCAAGGCGCACCATTATTTGCGTGCAGTAACCATACTTGATGTCATCTGGATTTAACTTGCCCTGAGCGCTCTGGTGATGCTTGGCATTGATCATCTCGTCAATCTGGGCATTATCCGGCATTGACGAGTCATCAATTTGCTTCCCCATCAGTGCATCATAAAAGCCCTGCAGGACGAAGACCAGACCTTGGCCCCCGGAGTCAACGACGCCGACTTCTTTTAAAACGGCTAACAAATCAGGGGTGGACTTAAGTGCTTTCTCGGCCGCATCCAAAATGATTTTTAATTCAGCTTCAACATCCGTTCCCGGGTGCTCCTTAATATCGTTCAGGCCCGCTTGGGCTGATTCACGGACAACCGTTAAAATCGTCCCTTCTGTCGGCTTCATCACGGCCTTATATGCCGTTTGGGCACCGGCAGCGTATGCATGTACGAATTCGGCACTCGTTAACGTCTGTTTACCTTTAACGTCCTTGGCAAAACCGCGAAAAATCTGTGAAAGGATAACACCGGAATTGCCACGTGCTCCCATCAGCAGTCCCTTCGCCAAAGCGGCCGCTAAGTCGCCGACTGCGCTGCTCGTTTCATCACGTTCGTATTTTGCGCCACTGGACATTGACATCGACATATTGGTGCCGGTATCTCCGTCTGGCACGGGAAAGACGTTTAACGAGTTGATAAACTTCGCCTGTTGATTGAGTTTTGCTGATGCCGCCTGCACCATCTTCCCAAATTCCAGGTTGGTTATTTCCTTTACTGCCAATTCAAATGCCTCCCGCGAAAACTAATCACTAACAACCTTGACACCTTGGACCAGCACATTTACAGAACTAGCTGAAATTCCGAGCATTGATTCAAGGTTGTACTTTACCTTCTGTTGAACACTTTTGCAAACTTCGGAAATTTTAGTTCCGTAGCTGACAATAATGTTGACATCCACTGAAATGCCGTTATCTAACTGACGAACGACAACTCCCTTACTGTAGTTTTCACGGCGCAGGATTTGGTTAAAACCGTCCCGAACGGGATTGCGGCTCGCCATCCCAACGACACCGTAATTATCCGTTGCAGCGCCGCCAACAACTGTTGAAATGACATCGTTGGCAATATCAATTGTTCCAGCGTGCGTCTTAATCTTTACCGCCATCGTAACGGCCTCCTTATTTCATGATTGCGCAATCAGTTGCTGTTATTTTAACATAGCACCCGCTAAAAATAAAAAACCGTCCGCCAAAGCTGCGAACGGTCTAAGTTATAAACCCGAACTAAGCACGGGTAACCTTGCCTGACTTCAGGGTACGTGCAGAAACGTAAACCTTCTTTGGCTTACCGTTTACCAAGATGGTAACCTTTTGCAAGTTTGGTTTCCAGCTCCGCCGGTTGGCGTTCAAAGCGTGTGAACGCTTGTTGCCGAACCGGGTATGCTTACCAGTGAAGTAATCCTTAGCCATGGTTTCCCCTCCTCTGCTTTCATTTTTCGCCACGCATTTGCGCTTTAACTCACTTAAATAATTTACCATAGCCCCTTCATAATTGCAACAATTAGTTTCAAGTATTTTTGCTTGACAGCTAATTTAGGGCTGACCGGAATGGTCGCCGGGCACGTCCCGAGACTGAACTACCGCGACGATTCCATCACCTAAAGAGAAGTGGTTAACCTCCCCCACAAACTCATTGCTGGCCCAAGCAACCGGAACCTGACTGTCCCAGTGCTGAACCAAGCGAGTATATTTTTCATCGATGAGGGTTAGATCATGCACGGGAGTCAAATTGACGAAGGCCAAATACTTCATCGCTGGCAGCTTTTTGATGCTGTACTTGCCAGGAGTGTAATAACGGACCACGTTGCCACGATCGACAATCTGCAACCGACTCAATAGCTGATCAAAAGGTGCCACGAGCGGCAAAAACAGGTTGTTGAGGAAATGATCGATGCGGCCCCCGGTAGCCCCCCACAAATTAACCTGTTGAAAGTCGTAATGGTCAAGAACCGTTTTCAGGCCAAGCTGGGTATCGGTATAATCTTTGGGTTCAGGCGGAAAGGTTCGAACGCGCCCGACCGCCTCAACTACCGCCCGTTCCTCAGCCTTGGTGCTGGAATCAAAGTCACCCAATGCGTAAGCAGGCACCATCCCCATCTTCACTAGGCGAACCGCTCCTTTATCAACAGCCACCCACGGCTCCTGACGGTGAGCAAGTACTAAATCCCAGGGGATCAGTCCTTCGGGGCCCCCGACCATCAAATTTACGACCGCTGCTTTGTGAAGTTTTTGTCCTTGACTTTCCATCTGCGACCTCCCGACAAAAAGTCCCCAGCACCATGAAGCGTACCGGGGGCAATTAAATCAATCTCTTTGATTACTTCGTTGCGTTTTTGATAGCGTTTAAGCGTGCAACCGGGTCGTCCGAGCCAAAGACATAAGAACCGGCAACCGCTACCGTTGCGCCAGCCTTATAGCAGTCAACAACCGTCTTGTCGTTGATACCGCCATCAACTTCGATATCGTAATGGTAACCCTTTTGCTTCTTGATGTCATTCAGTTGAGCAATCTTTGAAACCGTTTCTGGCAAGAACTTTTGCCCACCAAAACCGGGGTTAACAGTCATGACCAGAACCTGATCAACCATGTGCAAGACCGGTTCGACCATGCAAACGGGTGTCCCTGGATTTAAAACAACTTCTGGTTTCATCCCGTGGTTGCGGATCAGTTGCATTGCCCGGTGAATGTGCTTGGTTGCTTCAACTTGAATTCCGAGAATGTCAGAACCAGCATCAGCAAACATTGGAATCAGATGCTCAGGATTTTGCACCATCAAGTGGACATCAACAACCATGTTGGTCACGTCGTTAACGGCCTTGGCAAAACCCGGGCCGTAAGAAATGTTTGGTACAAAAGTCCCGTCCATTACGTCAACATGGACGTATTCAGCCCCGGCTTTTTCAACCTTTTCGATATCACGCTGCAAGTTCATGTAATCTGCACTCAAAATTGATGGTGCGACTTTAATCATTAATGATCTCTCCGTTTCTCATAAATTGGTTTGCGACTGGCAACTAAGTCCTGAAACTGGAGATAGTTGTCATAACGCGACTTCATAATTATACCATCACTGACGGCTGCTTTCACTGCGCAACCTGGTTCCTTGAGATGCAGGCAGCCGCGAAAACGACATTGTGGCGCCAGCTTGGCCATTTCCGGAAATAATTGGGGCAATTCCTCTTTTGTGATAGACAAGTCTTCATAAGAGGAAAAGCCGGGTGTGTCAGCGATAAGGGCCTGACCCACCTGCAACAAGCTAACCTTGCGGGTCGTGTGGCGGCCCCGTTTTAACGCTGTCGAAATCTCTCCCGTCGCTAACTGTAACTGCGGTGCCAGGTGATTTAAGAGTGTCGACTTGCCGGCCCCGGTCTGCCCCATCATTGTGACAATGTGGCCATCTAGCTGTGCCTGCAGCCGCGCTAATTGTTCCTTAGCGAAAGGATCTCGATCACAAAAGATTTGGTAACCGGCCCGGGAATATCCCCGAACCACCTCCTGCAGTGCCTGCCACTGCTCGTCCGTCGTTAAATCAGTCTTGGAAAAAAATAGGCATGGTCGAATTCCTTGTTTTTCCAAAGCGACCAGCTGCCGATCCAACAAGTTGGTAGACATCGTCGGTTGCACTGCCGCCGTAACAACGACAGCCATATCAACGTTTGCAACAGGTGGCCGTTTTAGTTCATTGACGCGTGGGAGAACTTTCAGTAGGTAGCCATGTTGAAGGTCTTCACTACTAAACTCAACCCGGTCGCCGACAATCGGTTTAATCTTACGGGCACGAAAATTGCCACGTGCCCGGGTTCGATAAATCTGGTTACCGCTCAAAATATCATAAAACCCACTCAGTGATTGTTGAATTAATCCTTTCACATAGTCCTCCTAGCCGGTAATGTTGGTTGCACTCATAATCGTTCGCCCATTTCGAATAACCCGGTACGAACCCATCTGCCCTTTCTTGAGAGTAAACGGCACGTTAATCGTTGTTTCCTGATTAATCGTAATGTCCTGATATTCCATCGTCAGGTTGTGATTGGCATCCGCAATGTAGACTTGCACCCGATTCTCCCGTTTTCCTTCATTCCCATCAAAAGGAATATTGATCTGGATAGTAGTTGTTTTCGTTTGGGCGCCAGATGAGGCCACACCGACGGTTAAAGTATCACCCGAAACGAGCTTAGAGCCTGCTTTTGGTCGCTGATCGACGACGTGGTTGGTAGCCATCGTTTTAGAGTGCTTTTCCGTCGTTGTCAGCTGCAAGCCATATTTGTTGGCAAAATCCTGTACATCGCGGACATCACGGTTGCGAAAATCGGGAATCGTGATCTGTTTCTTGCCTGCGCTGACAGTCAGGGTCACCTGATGTTTTTGGGGTGAAATCACTGCATCTTTACTGTAATTTTGCGAAATAACGGCTCCTTGGTCGACGCTATCAGAATATTCCTTTTTAACATGGACGGTAAATCCTTTTGACTCAAGACTCTGGCTAGCCGTCTCAACCGGCTGACCAACGTAGCTTGGCATTTTAAAGGATTTAACACCACTACTAATAACGAGGTTCACTGCCTGATTGCGTTTTACATGGCCATCCGGATGGTTGGTACGGATGACATGATTCGCCGCCACATCACGACTAAAGGCGGTTTTGACAGTACCAACCTTGATATGATCCTTAGCCAAACGCTTACGGGCCGCATGCTCAGTCATCCCATTGACATTGGGAAAAGCGATCTGTTGGTTGTTGTACCAAACTGTTCCCCCGCCGATCAAGACGACCAAAGCTGCGATACCACCTAAAATAGCTTTTTGATAATGATGCCACCAAGAACCCTTCTTGGTCTGTGACTCTTCCTGCTCATCATCATTATGGGCTTGCTGGTGCTTTTCTCGCAATTTTCGCATGTCCAAAACCTTAGTTTCTCCATCATCTTCGTGATGCAGACAAAAGACCGGTTCATTTTTGCGGGCTGGATCGAGTGATGTCCTGAGATCATCAGCCATTGCCTTAGCGGACTGATAACGATCCTCAGGGCGTTTAGCCGTTGCGTGGAGCACCACATTTTCCAACGGCTGAGGAATCGACGGAAATTGAGAACGCACCGATGGAACATTGTCACGAGAATGTTTCAACGCAATGGAAACGGCATTCTCCCCTTCAAAAGGCACCTTACCCGTCAACAACTCATAGAGAATGATCCCTAAAGAATAAATGTCGGAAAGCGATGTCGCCATGCTACCACGGGCTTGCTCTGGCGATAAGTAATGAACTGATCCCAGTAACGTATTGGTTTGTGTTAAAGAATTTTCTGACGTTGCTGTTGCAATGCCAAAATCAGTGATCTTAATATTTTTGTTGTCATCGATTAAGATGTTTTGCGGCTTCAAATCACGGTGAATAATACCATGGTTGTGGGCAACTTCTACCGCTGAAAGCACCTGCTCCATGATGTCAATCACTTGAGGAAGTGGAATCGGGAAATACTGGTTAATGTACGCTTTGAGGTCCATTCCATCAACATATTCCATTACCATGTATTGCATTCCCTGATCGATGCCAACGTCATAGACGCCTACAATATGCGGATCACTCAGCTGAGTGGTTGCCATTGCTTCCCGTTCAAATCGATGACGGGTCTTCGGATCGTCGCGAAGGTCAACCCGCAAGAGTTTCACAGACACATTCCGATCAAGGACAAGATCCCGGGCAAGGTAAACATTTGCCATTCCGCCTTCACCAAGTGGCCGGATAATTTTGTACCGGTTACTAAGCTTATATCCAGGCTTCATTTTATAACCTCTCCTGGTCTTTCTGACTAATTAATACGGTGATATTGTCAGGACCGCCAGCTTTATTCGCCATCTTAACTAGTTGACTGCACTTTTTATCAAGCGGCTTGCTAGAGTTTAAAACCTTGGTCAACTGGTTATTATCTACCAAGTTGCTGAGGCCATCCGTGCACAGCAAAAGCTGGTCACCTTCGTTAAAAGGAAAACAGTTGACATCGGCTTCGGCCTTGGTCGAAATTCCAATTGCCCGGGTAATAATGTTTTTTTGCGGCGAACGAGCAGCTTCTTGCTCTGTCAAATCACCATTTTTAACTAATTCATTGACGAGGGAATGGTCGATGGTAATTTGAGTCAACAAACCATCATGCATGATATAACCTCGACTGTCACCAATGTTAGCGACAACCATCGAATGATCATAAAAGATAGCCGCCACGAGGGTGGTGCCCATTCCCTGATATGAACTTTTTTGTTTTGATTTTTTTAAAACTTGATTGTTAATTGATTGTACCTGTGCGGCAAGCCATGACGTTGCTTCATCGTCATTGCTCGGCGGGTTTTTGATAAAATCACGACCAAGGCTTTTAATCGTCATCTCCGCCGCCAAGTCGCCACGTTGGTTGCCACCAATACCATCAGCAACAACTGCTAACTGTGGGCCTTGTTCACTTATAAATTTAGCCACCCGGTCTTGATTCTGCGACCGTTGACGGCCAATGTTAGTCTGGAAAGCAGTTTTCATTGTCTCCCGAAATTTCCCTTCTAGCGGATCCGACGCAAACTGCTGATAAAGAAACCATCGGTCCCCTCATCGCTTGGCAAAATTGTCAATGTTGCAGCTGCTCGGTCGTCTTTCACTCCCCGCACCGAACGAGTTTTGATCAGTTGAAAATCCGGATGAGTCTCTAAAAAGGCCTCAACCGTTCCCTCATTTTCTCGCTTCAACAGCGTACAGGTACTATATGTCATTATACCGCCCTTTTTCAGCTTTGAAGCAACAGCATTCAGAATTGCCAGCTGAATTTGGTGGAGATGGCGGCTGTCAGCCAAAGTTTTGGCGTAACGGATTTCTGGTTTACGCCGTAGGAGACCGATCCCGCTGCACGGTGCATCAACCAAGATAGCATCAAAACTCTCGTCGGCAAAATGCGTTCCCACCTGCCGGCTATCCATTTGACGGGCAACTACCCGGTCAGCCACGCCGAGCCGCTGGGCATTTGTTCGGATCAAGTTAATTTTATTTTGGTGTAGATCCAGTGCCGTCACCACACCGCCTTTTGACGCTTGCAGTCTTTCTGCAATCTGTGTAGTTTTACCCCCTGGCGCTGCACAGGCGTCCAAGACTTTCATCCCCGGCAAAAGCTTCATGCTCTCAACCGCAAGCTGGGCACTCTCGTCTTGGATCGTGACCAAACCATCTTGAAAGGCATGACTTTGCAGCAATGGTCCCTGAGTGATGACCAAGCCAAAAGCAGCTAAGGGGCTGGGATGAGCCGTAACCCCGTCCTCTTTCAAAGATGTAATTGCTCCCTTTACCGTCGTCCGTGCCATGTTAACCCGAACTGAAATGTGAGCAGGCTGATTGAATGCAGTTAGCATTTGACTGGCAGTTTCCTTGTCATAATCTTGAATCAAATTGTCCACCAGCCAGCGTGGAACACTGCTGGCCACCGACAAACGTTCAACTGGATCTTGAATGGTAGCAACCGTTTTCGGGCCTTGCCGTAAGAAAGCATGCAAAATTCCGGTGACTAGTCGACGGGTCCCGGCATTGCCCTTCAATTTTGCAATTTGAATCGATTCATCAGTCACGGCATAAGCGGGAATCCGGTCCAAATATCGATACTGGTAGAGTGCCGACCACAAAAGGACACGAACCCAGGAAGCCAGCCTCTTATGACCAATAAAATCCTGAAGCCAGTAATCAAGGGTTAGCTGGTGCTGCAAAACCCCATAGACAATTTTCGTGAGCAGATGACGATCCGCAACACTTAAATGGGCCCTTTGCAGAACCTGATTCAGCTGCAGATTTGAATAGGCCTGCTGACTAATCACCCGGTCCAAAACCTCGACCGCCAAAAAGCGCGGGCTTTCTTTAATTTTTGTCATCAGTTACCGCCTGAAATCCTTCTTTTAGATTCTGGTGACCATTTAAGTAGGGAGTGATGGCCATCTTCTGCTTGCCCGCCGGTTTAAGTTCATTGACCTGGTAGGTCGTTCCCCGGCCAGCCGCTAAAACTAAACGGTGTTTGCCAGCTTCGACGACCTGGCCCGCCGGCAAATCGGTCGTCTGTTCCAGCGGGGTCACGTCATAGACTTTCGTTCGCACCCCATCGATGATCATATTGCCGATTGGAAAGGGCCGCAGTCCCCGCACCTTATTGTCAATTTCAGAAGCGGTGAGATGATAGTCGATCCGCTCCTGCTCACTACTGATGTTCGGGGCAAAGGTGACCTTTGCTGGGTCCTGCTTAACTGGCTTAATTTGCCCTGCTAGCAGACGTGGCAGAGTCTGCAGTAACAGGTCACGACCAAGGATGCTCAGCTTGTCAAACATGGTTCCGGCATCATCATCCTCAGTAATGGGAAGGGCCTGCTGGGCAAGAATATCACCGGCATCCATCTTTTTAACCATGTACATGATCGTCACACCAGTTTCATGCTCGCCGTTGATAATTGCATACTGAATCGGGGCACCACCGCGATATTTTGGCAGCAGTGAGCCGTGAACATTGATAGCAGCCACCCGAGCAGCAGCTAAAAGTTTACTCGGCAAAAATTGGCCAAAGGCAGCCGTAATGATCAAGTCTGGAGCAAGGTCAATCACCCGTTGCATCTCCTGGCTGTGATTGATCTTTTCTGGTTGCAAAACTTCGATGCCAGCTTTGACAGCCTCTTCTTTAACCGGTGATTGCCGTAAGAGGTGTTTGCGGCCAACCCGCCGATCTGGTTGAGTCACCACTGCTTTTACCTCATAGTTGGGATTTTTTACTAAAGCAGCCAAAATCGGGACCGCAAACTGGGGGGTCCCCATAAATACGATTGAAGTCATACTCATTCTCCTTACATGAAATATTGTGGATCGGGATCAATAGTAATTTGCACATCCCGAAAACCCTTCTGCTGGGTGTTGTTTAAAATCTGGGTTAACAATTGATGCAGAATTGGGTCTTTTTTATACTTAATAACAATTTGGTAGTAATAACGCCGCTTCATCCGAGCAATTGGTCGAGGCGAAGGTCCCAGAACCACAGTCGATGGTGCTAGATTAGTGTGCAGCTGCTGAGCGATCTGGTTAATGGCCCGCAGTGCAACACTTTGCTCGGCGTGACTCGCCATCAGTTTGACCGCGTAGTAATAAGGCGGGTAGCCAGCCCGGTAGCGAAGATTCATCTCCGTCGCGAAGAATTTTTCGTAGTTATGCTGCTGGGCCAAGGTAATGGCGTAGTTGGTCGGGTTGAAGGTTTGAATTACAACGTGGCCAGGTTTTTGCGCCCGTCCTGCCCGGCCGCTCACCTGGGCAAGAAGGTCAAAGGTGTGTTCACTAGCACGGAAGTCCGGCAAATCCAGGCCGGTATCAGCGTTCAGCACCCCTACCAGGGTCACGTTCGGAAAATCTAATCCCTTTGCGATCATCTGCGTTCCCAGCAAAATATCAGCTTTTTGTTCACCGAACTCTTTTAAAAGGCGCTCATGCATCCCCTTTCGCCGGGTTGTATCGACATCCATGCGAATGACCCGGGCAGCTGGCAACAGCTGAGCCAGCTCTGTTGCAACCTTCTCAGTTCCCGTACCGTAGTAGCGAATCTTACGGCTGTGGCACTGGGGGCAGACTTGTGGAATGGGCTCTTCGTGACCACAGTAGTGGCAACGCATCGTATGACTAGCCATGTGTAAGGTCAATGAAATATCACAGTTGGGACACTTCAAAACAAAGCCGCAGTGGCGACACATCACAAAGGAAGAAAAGCCACGCCGGTTCAGCATGAGAATGCTTTGTTCTCTTTTTTGGAGCCGATCCGCCAGCAAAGCCAAGAGGCGGGGCGAAAAATTGGTCTCCCCTTCTCTTGAAACAACCGGCCGCATATCGACGATCTCAGTTGACGGCAGGGGATGATGGTTAACCCGCTGCTTCATCCGCAATAGATGGTAGAGACCAACGTGGGCCCGACTCCGGCTTTCCAAACTTGGCGTGGCCGAGCCGAGAACCAGCACCGCATGATTATAGTGGCTTCGCCATTCAGCCACCCGCCGCGCTTGATAACGGGGACTGTCTTCCTGCTTATAGTTCGGTTCATGCTCCTCGTCAATGATAATAAGGCCCAAGTTCTTTAAGGGCGCAAAAATTGCTGACCGCGCCCCAACAACGACCTGGGCTGCACCATTCATAATCCGGCGCCACTCATCATAGCGCTCTCCCTGGGAGAGGGAACTATGAAGAATCGCCACCTTAGCACCAAAACGCCCTCGCAATTGGCGAACCATCTGAGGCGTCAATGAAATTTCGGGAACGAGCATCAATGCCGTTTTGTGAATGTCCAAAGCAGCCGCAATGGCCTGCAGATAGACTTCAGTTTTACCACTGCCGGTAACCCCTTCAAGCAAAAAGGGCTTCGAATGACCACCGCTACGAATTGCCTGGCTGATTGCCCCAAAGGCCACCCGCTGCTCTTGATTCAGCTTTAATGGCCTGGTCAGCTGCTGCGGAATTGGCCCACCCGGTTGTCGGTATTCCTCGATCGGCACCTTCTTGAGCCAGCCCCGCTTTTCGCCGAGGCGAAAAGTGGCAGCGGAGAGGCCAGAAGCCTTAATCGCATCCTTTTGTTCAACGAGTTGCCCATTTAAATTTTGGAGATAAGACAGGAGCCGATTCTGGGCATGCGCGTTTTTAGCAATTGCCTGCCGCTCATCCTCGTAGCGGCCAAAATCAAGCAGCGGCTTAATCCCCGCCACGTATTTCTTGCGGGCTCGGTCTTCAACCTGGTAGTCAAAAACAACTTTCTTTTGTTTTTTTAGCTTAGTCACCCGCTGAACCAGCTCTGGTTGATCAGCAATTGTCGCAAAATCAATTTCGTCAAGGTTATGAAATATTTCTGCAGCATCCTGTTCACCAATCTCATCGACGATCCTAACCAAGCGCTTATTCTTTCCCTTAAGAGCTGCTGGCAGCATCGCATACAGGCAACTGATCCAAAAAGAATAGGTATCATCAGCTAACCATTTGGAGAGGGCCAGCATCTCTTGGTTGACGACAGGTTCTGGATCCATCAGTGCAGTCAGTGGACGAAGCTGCCCGTCATAATGACTTGGTTGATCCATTGCCACAATAAACCCCTGTACTTGGCGGTGGCCCTTCCCAAAAGGAACCACCACCCGCATCCCAATTTGAACGGTTTGTGCCCACTTCACCGGAATTTCATAACTGTAGGGGTGGTTCGTCTGCATCGTTGGCACATCGACAACAACTTGTGCAACTTTAGCCATTTACCATCCTTCCTTAATCTTATTAATAATCAAGGCCATCAGCTGATTAGCAACGGCCTGCTTGCTTTGTTTCGGCCAATTCAGCGGATCCGCATCCCGTTGCAAAATAGTCACCTGGTTGTCATCACTAGCAAAACCAATGCCAGCCTTTGACACATCGTTTGCTACAATCATGTCAGCATTCTTTTGTTCAAGTTTGCGCTGGGCGTTTTGCAATAAGTCATCCGTTTCGGCTGCAAAACCAATCACCAGTTGCCGTTTTTTCATCTTACCGGCCATCTTCAAGATATCCTCGGTCGGGACTAAGTCAAACTGATAATCTTGTCGTCCCTTTTGCTTTTTCACTTTATGAGAAGCGCTGTGCCGGGGTTTAAAATCAGCAACGGCTGCTGCCATAATCAGGACGTCCGCAGTCGCAAAACTATTTTGAACCGCCCTTGCCATTTCCTCTGTCGTTTGGACCCGAACTAAATGACAATGAACGCTTTTGGGAAGGCTAACACTGACGTTGCCAGCAATGAGTGTCACTTTTGCACCATATGATAGTGCCGCACGAGCAATAGCAACCCCCATCTTACCTGACGAACGATTGCCAATAAAGCGCACCGGATCTAGCGGTTCTTGAGTCCCACCAACAGTGATAACGAAGTTTGTGTCGGCCAATTCGCCATGATGGAGCAACTGCTCTGCTTTTTCCTGAATTTGTTCCACTACGGCGGGCACTTCCGGCAAACGTCCCTTGCCTGAATAGCCTTCCGCCAATAGCCCCTCAGCTGGTTCAATCACTGCCACTCCGTCATCAACGAGTTGCCGCAGGTTGCGTTGGGTGCTGGGATTAGCCAACATATGGTTATTCATCGCTGGGAAAACCATTTTGGGTGCTGCTGTCGCTAGCAAAGTCGTGCTTGCCGGATCGTCAGCCAAGCCATTGGCCATTTTGGCAATGAAATCCGCCGAAGCAGGCACCACGACGGCAAGTTGGGTCCAGTCAGCCAGTTCGATGTGTGGAACCTGGCCGTTTCGGGATGGCTGCCATAGATCTGTCATTACTGGGTGCTTAGTAAGCGATGCTAACGTCGCCGCCCCAACTAACTGCTGGGCTGATTTTGTTTCGATCACCCGGACATCGTGACCGCGGTGCTGAAGTGCTCGTACTACTTCCACAGCCTTATAAGCTGCAATGCTTCCCGTTATATAAACTGCAATCCTTGCCATTTCGATGCCCCCTGTGTTGAAGTTGCTTCGATTATATCATGCCAGCCCGACAACAAAAAAAGCGAGCTGTCTTTCAACCATGAATGACAGCTCGCCATTGTTATGTTATCGCGACTAGTCCTGTAAGTCCTCAGTCTGCTTAGGATCAATCGTTACCTTGCCAGCAACGATTTCTTCCAAGGCTTTGCCCACGGGTTTAACCGAGTCATAGTGGTCCAGGACACCCGGATCACCACTTTCTAATTCGTGAGCCCGCTTGCTAGCCAGCATCACGAGCGAGTAACGTGAATCAACCCGCTTCAGTAAATCGTCAACAGACGGAAAAAGAATCATTTTACTTATCTCCTAACATTTCGAGGTAGTCTGGCATCACGCGCGGAACCCGTAGCCGTTCACAACGAATGATGTCCTTGATTTTCTCAACCGCGTTTGGTACTTGGTCGTTTACGACCGCGTAATCATAATTTTGCATCATTCGAATTTCACCGAAAGCTTTGTGGATTCGCTTATTAATTACGTCCATACTATCCGTGCCCCGGTGAATCAGCCGTTGCTTGAGTTCCATCAGATCAGGCGGCGTCAAGAAAATAAAGACACCGTCGGGACACTTAGAGCGAACCTGCATCGCCCCATTTACTTCGATTTCGAGAAAGACATCGTGTCCAGAATCCAGGGTATCATTAATATATTTTAATGGCGTGCCATAGTAGTTGTCAACATACTTAGCATACTCCAGCATCTCACCATTTTGAATGTGTTGTTCAAATTCTTCCTTACTAACAAAAAAGTAATCGACACCATTCTTTTCACCGGGACGTGGCTTGCGAGTTGTCATCGAAACAGAATACTGAAAGTCATTACCAGGCTGATCAAAGATAGCCTTCCGAACGGTCCCCTTTCCTACGCCAGAAGGCCCTGATAATACAATTAACATCCCACGTTTCGTCATCACTTGATACTCCTTATCAGAAATGTATTAGTTGTATTGTGCAATATAATCCAAGGAAATTCAAGCCCCTTTTTTATAATTTAATTTATCAGAGCTCGTGCTTGCATTTCAAAACATATGTTCGTATACTATTAATTGCAAACAAACGTTCGGGAGCGATTATCATGCAAAATCAACCAACATCAACTAAACAAACCGGATCTAATAGTTTCTATCAAGCAATCAGTCGTTTTTTCCGAGCAGATCCCCAACAGCACCGGCTCTTAAAACGGCAGCCCAAATGGCAGCGACAGCTCTTTATCAAACGAGCCAGTGAGAATTCTTTTCAAATTTTTATCCAGTTACTACCGGTTAGTAAAGAAGGTCAAATTACCAATATCACTGGCACGGTACATCGATTAGGACCGGACCATTACCTTCTTCACCATCATAATGTTACCTACTTCTTCAGTTTGAAGCAGGTACAATATATTGCCAATGTCAGTTAATTTAAATCCCAAGCTGCAAAGGCCTGGCGGATCCAATGCCGCCAGGCCCTTTTAGTTTTGTTGACCCATCTTCAGCAATTCACTGGCGTGCTCGCGGGTCAACTTCGTAATCTTTTCTCCTGACAACATACGGGCCAGTTCACTAACTCGCGCCTCATGTCCTAGTCGCGTCACTGACGTTAGGGTGCGCTGACCATGTACCGCTTTCTTAATCAAAAGGTGATGTTGGGCTACTGCGGCTACCTGGGGTAAGTGGGTAATACATAAAACTTGGGAATGCTGGGCAATTCCTTTGATCTTATCAGCAATCGCTTGGGCTACTCGGCCACTAACACCAGTGTCAACTTCATCAAAGATAATGCTAGTTACTCCCTCATTGACGGCGAAAATCGTCTTCAAAGCGAGCATCACTCGTGACAGTTCTCCTCCCGAAACGATTTTCACTAGCGGTGCCATCCCTTCTCCCGGGTTAGTTTGGATATAGAATTCCACCTCGTCACTACCTTCGGGACCAAAATCGTGTACTGGAGCAAAATGCACTTTAAACTGGGCCTTGCCCATATAAAGGGACTTCAGCTGTTGATGAACCGCATCCTCCAAGTCATGTGCTGCTGACTGCCGCGACCGGGTCAGTTGCTCAGCTAAGCTTGTTAAACGCTTGGTAATCGCACTTAGTTCCTCACTAAGATCATCTGCCGAATCAGCAGCGGCCTCCATCCCAGCTAATTCTTGCTTGATTTTATCATAGTATTTCAGCACCGCAGGAATATCATCACCATACTTGTGCTCTAAGCTGCCGATGGTCGTCAGCCGAGCATCAATTGCGTTAAGCCGATCACCATCAAATTCCAGCATATCCAACTGATGGCCCGCGTTATCAGCCAAATCCTGCAGTGAGTAATACGCATCCGATAAAGATCGATCCATTTCTGCATAATCATCCCCAAAGCTAGCGACACCGGATAATGTGTCCATCACAGTCGCTAGCTGGTCGAGGACCGCGGGAGATTCATCGTTGCCGTTCAACGCCTCCGTTACTGTTTGGAGGGCCGTATTGATTTGTTGAAAGTGAGCTAATTGCTCCCGTTCTTTTTTAAGCTGTGCTTCCTCGTCTGTCTGCAGATTCGCTTCACCAATTTCCTTAACCTGATAGCGAAGCATATCTAGGCGCTGCGCCCACTGTTGTTCGTTTTTCTGACGTTTCTCAATTGCCCGTTTAAGTTTGATGTACTGGCTATATTGTTCTTGATACTGGCGACGTAACGTTAAAAGTTTTGCCCCTGCAAACTGGTCTAGCATCCCCAAGTGTTTTTCCGGCTGCAAAAGTTGTTGGTGTTCATTTTGTCCCTGAATATCAACCAAGTTAGCACCAACCTGTTTCAGGATTGTGGTATTGACCAATAAGCCGTTAATCCGAATGGTGTTCCGCCCATTCCGGTTAATCTGCCGATTGATGATTAAAACGTCGTCATCATGGTTAATTCCCAAACGATCCAACAAGGCCAAATAGTCATCGTCATGGGGAATTGTAAACTGCCCTTGCAATGACAACTTGTCGGCACCGTGCCGAATGTACTCCTGTGAACCGCGGCTGCCAGCTAATAAACCGACCGCATCAATAATGATCGACTTGCCGGCCCCAGTTTCACCGGTCAAAACCGTCATATTGTCAGAAAAAGTGAGCGTTTGGTGCTCAATAATTGCTAAATTATCAATTGTCAATTCTTGTAGCAATTCAGTCGCCCTCCGCTATTGTTGGTCCCGCAACTTCTGATAGAGGGTCTTGGCATCTTCTGGTGAATTACAAATTATCAAAACGTTACTGTCATCGCCCAATGCAATAAAAACTTCACTCATGTTGAGTTGCTGCAGCAGCTGTGACATCAATGGCCCTCGCCCCGGGTTCATCACCATAGCAATGAAACGATCATTGAGTTTTAACTTCCGGACATCATTAGTCATCATCGTTTGCAAACGCTGGCTCAGGTTCGGCTGCTTTCGTGCTGGCAAACTGTAACGATAACCACCATCAGTGCTTGGCACCTTGATCAGCTGCAGTTCTTTAATGTCACGGGAAACCGTCGCCTGTGTGACGTCGATTCCTTCCGCTTTCAGCAAGCGGACCATGTCATCTTGCCGTTCAACATCTTGTTGACTAATCAATTCACGAATTTTCTGCTGACGTTCACTTTTGTTCAAGCGGATCACCCCTTCTTATTTAATTCTTCGTCGGCCGCTGCCAATGTCTTGTCAATATCAATATCGGGGGCCAACACACCTTCTTTTGAACTGAGTTTTAGGTGTGCCAAGAATTCAATGTTGCCCTGTCCCCCTTTGATCGGTGAAAAATCAAGACCGAGAACGTCAAAATGATTTTCTTTGGCAAAGTTTAAAACGGTTGCTAGCACATCCCGATGAACCTCATGGCTGTGAACAATCCCGCGCTTGCCAACTTTATCTCGACCGGCTTCAAATTGGGGTTTAATCAACGATACTACCTCACCGCCAATCGGTAAAATCTGGGCTAATGGTGGCAAGATTAAACGTAAAGAAATAAAGGAAACGTCAATAGAAGCAAAAGTTGGCTGTCCCTGATCGAAATCATCCAGCTTGCTGTAACGGAAATTCGTCTGTTCCATCACAACCACCCGCGGATCTTCGCGTAGTTGCCATACTAGTTGGTTCGTCCCAACGTCAAGGGCGTAGACTAAGCGGGCCCCGTTTTGGAGCATCACATCGGTAAAGCCGCCCGTTGAAGAGCCAATGTCCAGACAAGTCTTGCTATCTACATTAATATTAAAAACTTTCAAAGCCTTGGCCAGCTTAAGCCCACCACGGCTAACGTAGGGCATCTTATGTCCCTTCATGCGCAGCGTTGTTGTGACCGGAATTTTCACCCCGGGTTTATCCAAGCGCTCATTGTTCTCACCAAGGATTTCGCCGGCCATCACCGCCCGCTTAGCCTGTTCACGGGACTCGAATAAGCCCTGCTTGACCAACAAGACGTCCACTCGTTCCTTCTCCATGATTCTTCACCACCTACGCTTTAAAATAAGCCAAAAATTCATCATAACCATCAAATGACCGCTGGGATACTGCTGCCAACTTGCTTTGGTCATGTCGCGCTGCCGTGAGAGCCTTTTCCAGCTGCTGTTTTGCACCTGCCAGGCCCAACAGGGACGGGTAGGTATTCTTATTTTCACCAGCATCCTTCTGCGTTGCTTTGCCCAACTGTTCTGGAGTCGACGTCAAATCTAAGATATCATCATAAATTTGAAAAGCGAGACCGTAATTGGCGCCAAATGAAGATAGAGCGGCCATCACGGGTTCACTTTGGTTGGTGATAATTCCGCCGGCTTCGACCGCATAACGTAAGAGTGCCCCGGTTTTTTGGCGATGCAGATAGCGTAATTCGGCTAAGGAAAGTTTGCGGCCAGTATAGTGAATGTCACGAGCCTGACCCGCAACCATACCGGCAGGGCCGGCAGCTTCTGCCAAAGCCTGCACCAGCCGCAGGCGAATCACTACCGGCAGACCATTTTCACTCAGCCACTGAAAGGCAAGGGTCAGCAACCCATCTCCGGCAAGTGTTGCCATCCCTGCCCCGAAGCGGACATGGTTGGTGGCTTTGCCCCGCCGGAGCGGGTCGTCGTCCATCGCCGGCAGATCGTCGTGAATCAATGAGTAGGTATGTAGCAGTTCAAGGGCACAAGCGGCCTTTAAAACTGACTGAGTAATCGGAGCACCGAGCATTTCGGTGGTTGTCAGAGTCAATGCCGGCCGCAACCGTTTGCCACCCGCCATCAATGAATAAGTCATAGAAGCGCTCAGGGTTTCTTGGTCAACGTCAGCGCGCACGTGGTGTTCTAAATAGTCATTGATTAAATCCTGGTACTGCGCAACTTTTTTTGTCATCATGACCACCTTAAATGTCCTTTAGATCTGAATCATAACCCTGGTTGCTGCCTGCGTTGGTCGGATCATCGCCGGCTTTTTCGTATGGCTGCTCATTGCCGCTTTCGTCCATGACTTTGGCGAGGGTATTCTGCGCACTCGTCAACTTCTTTTGCAGCTTATTGGCCAGGGTCATTCCCTCCTTAAACTGTTTAAGGGCCTCTTCTAGCGGAACATTTCCTTGCTCCAGCTGATTGACAATCTGATCCAGTTCTTGCATCTGCTCTTCAAAACTTGCTTTTTTTCTAGTTGTTGTCATTATTCTGTTCCTCCGCCTGCGTTTCTGTAATCTGTGCATCAGCGCTTCCGTCATGGAAGTGCAATTGAACCGTGTCCCCGTTGTTTAACTGGCCCACTGAAGAAATCACGTGCTGATCACGGCTGACGTAGCTATAGCCCCGCGTCATCACCTTCAACGGGCTCAAGCTATCCAACTGCCGAATCAAGGTTACAAGTGACTGACCATCCGCTTGAACCTTGTCCTTAGTGATCTGCTGAAGCTTCATCGTTATCTCTTTTAGCTGGTGCTGGCTTTCATTCAGCCGCTGTGCTGGTGAATAGTGCAATAGCGTCATTCGCCGCTGGTTTAAAATTTGACTCCGTTGGTGCAGTTGATGTTGAAATGCCGCCGTCATCCTGGTTGTCAGGTTGGACAAATTTTGCTCATATCCTTGGTAAAGGCGCTCGGGACTTTGGAAGATATAAGACTGGGTTAGTTCGTTCAAATGCTGCTGAGACAATTTCAGTTGACTATTGACGGCCTGAACCAACCGGTTTTTGGCCGTGGACAGCTGGCTAATTAAATCCGTCAAAACCGGCGTCGTCACTTCAGCAGCCGCAGTCGGGGTAGCAACCCGACGGTCAGCCACCAGGTCAGCAATTGTCGTGTCAGTTTCGTGGCCAACTGAGGAAACTACCGGCACCTGGCTAGCGGCAATGGCTCGGGCAACACTCTCTTCGTTAAAAGGCCAGAGGTCTTCCAGTGACCCCCCACCACGTCCGATAATCAGGTCATCAAAATCGCCGATCCGGTTAACCGCCTCGATCTGTTTGACCAGCTGGGGAGCTGCATCGTCGCCCTGAACAGCTGACGGAAAGAGAATGATCTGCACTTTTGGATCACGGCGCCGGGCCGTCGTAATAATGTCTCGAATAACGGCCCCGGATGGGCTAGTGATGACGGCAATCCGCCGGGGCACCAACGGCAAAGGCTTTTTGGGCAGGTCGAAAAGTCCCTCCCCTCGCAGCTTTTGAACCATCTGCTTAAAGCGCAGGTAAAGCGCCCCGAGTCCATCTGGTTCCATCGTTTCAGCAATTAACTGGTAGTTACCCCGTGGCTCGTAGACGTCGACCCGGCCAGTAATCAAAACCTTCATCCCATCCTTGGGCTGAAATTGTACCTTCCGAAACTGGGGAGCAAACATTGCCACGCCGATGACAGCCTGCTCGTCCTTAATCGAAAAGTACTGATGACCACGCCGTAAATGAAAATTATAGAGTTGTCCGGTTACATACACTCGCTTTAGGTAAGGGTCAACCGTAAATTTGCGTTTAATATAGTCAGTTAATTCACTGACACTGAGATATTCACTACTCTTCACCATTGATCTTCCACTCCGCCAAATCTACTGATTGAGAAAGCATCGAAGCGACGGTCATCGGACCGACCCCACCCGGGACCGGTGTAATCAATCTTGCCAGCGGCCGGACTGCATCAAAATCAACGTCGCCGACCAGCTTACCTTTAGCATTTCGGTTAATTCCAACGTCAATTACAACGGCACCCGGTTTGACATCTTCCGCACCAATCATCTGGGGGTGACCAGCTGCCACCACCAAAATGTCGGCCGAACGGGTCAGATCAGAGAGGTGTTGGGTGTGGCGGCCCGCAATCGTCACTGTCGCGTTTGCGTTAATCATTAGTGCCTGCAGCGGTCGGCCAACCAAAATACTGCGGCCGACGATGACAACGTTTTTGCCTGGCAAGTCAACGTTGTAGTGTTCCAGCATCTTCATAATTCCCCGTGGGGTGCAAGCAACCGGATAGTTACCAGCTTGCTTGTTGTATAGCTTACCAACGTTGACCGGGTGGAAACCATCAACGTCTTTTCGCGGGTCAATGGCGTTGATCAGATGAGTTTGATCAAGATGATCTGGCAACGGCGCCTGAACAAGGATGGCATTGATCGTGTCATCACGGTTGAACTGTTCAATCGTCTTCAGAAGCTCTTCTTCAGTCGCGTTTTCCGGGAATTGAGCAATCATGAATTTAATGCCCATTTTTTCGGCATTTCGCCGCTTCGTACGAGAATAAATTCGGCTAGCTGGGTCATTGCCGACCAGAATATCCGCAATCCCCGGTTGAACCCCCCGCTGCGCTAACCGTTTGATCCGCTGACTGGTTTGGGCATTGACTTGCTTTGCCAGCTCACGCCCGTCAATTATTTCCGCCATGCAACTGCCTCCTCAAAAAATCTATGCATCTCATATTCTAACATAGGAGCTTTTGCTTTCAGATCTGGAAAGCACAAAAAAACCGGCACCCTGATAAGATGTCGGCTTAGATAATGGTTAGTTCTTATGTTGCTTGACGAAGTTTCCCAAAACACCATTAATAAATTTCCGGGATTTTTCGTCTGAAAAAGTTCGTGCCAATTCTAAGGCTTCGTTAATAGCAACCGCAGTTGGCAACGACTGCTCGTATTGTAATTCGTACAGTCCCAGCCGCAAAATGACCAGATCCGCCTTCACTAAACGCTCAATCGTCCAACCAGAAGCTAGCAGTCCGCTAATTTGCTGATCCAGAGTATCCTTGTGCTCAAGTACCCCATTGACTAACTGTCCGAGGTAAGCAGGTGCCTGCTGGCCTTCTTTTAGGTGCAGCAGATTTTGATAGATCGTGTCGCGGTCAGCATCCGGCGTTGACTCTAATGCAAACAATGTTTGAAAGGCAGTTTCCCTAATTTTGTGTCGCGTAGTTTCCAATCTTAGTCTTCCTCATTCTCTTCTTCGTTTGCGTGAAGGCCAAAAATATCATTTTGGTCCACTTTATTTTCTTTTTCAACCGGAATAATGCCCTGCACGTGGACATTGACCTCGCGTGGTTTCAGGTTCGTCATCAGTTGAAGTTGTTGCTTAACCTTATCCTGAATTTCAGCGGCGATTTTTGGTACCGAAACACCATAAGCAACGTAAACGTCGACATCAATCGTAATGGCGTCGTCAGCGCTAAAAAGTTTGACACCCTTCCGCTCAGATGAATGATGGCCTAACAGTTGGCCAACACCATTAGAGAAGGAACCATGCATCTTGACGACCCCTTTGATTTCGCTCGCGGCGATCCCGGCGATAATTTCTAGAACCCGCGGGGACATCTCGATCTTGCCTAATGACTGATCCTCATTACTTAAGACAATATTTGTATCTCTTGCCATTGTCAGCCCTCCTGCTTCTCTTCTATATCTCTTTTATTTTGCACTATCTATCTTTAAAATGCAATTATCCACCTGAATTAGTCGATGATTTGGAGTTCGGTGGGCGCTGTCGTCAGAACTTGTGCTCCCTGGTGGGTGATTACGATATCATCTTCAATCCGCACCCCGCCAAGTCCGGGCAAATAAATTCCGGGTTCTACCGTAATGACCTGATTGTTGGCAAACCGCACATCATCACGACCGGGACTGTATGAGCTTGGCAGCTCATGAATTGCAAGACCAATCCCGTGACCCATCCCATGCTGAAAATTATCAGCAAAACCGGCCTCATCGATTAGCTGTCGTCCAACGACATCGAGTTGGTCGCCACGGACCCCCGGGCGAGCTGCCTTAATCACTTCCTGACGGGCAGCATTGACGATCGCATAGATATCCTTTAATTGCGGGTCGGGTTTTCCGAGAGCAAAAGTTCGTGTCATATCGGCAGTGTAACCCTGATAAAAATAACCAAAGTCTAACGTTACCATGTCGCCTTCCTGCATTTGCCGATCCGACACCGTAGCGTGCGGCTCAGCTGAATTGGGGCCACTAGCGACGATCGTATCAAAAGAAGCCTTTTGCGCACCATGATCCTTCATCCAAAAGTCGAGCCGGTTAGCCAATTCACGTTCGCTCATACCTGCATGGGCCGTTTGCAAAACGTACTGAAAGCCTGCACTTTGCAATGCTGCCGCTTGACGAATTTTTTCAACTTCGGCCGCATCTTTGATAGCCCGCATCGACTCCACCAAATTCGTCTGAGGCACGATGTCGGCAGCCATCAAGTCGTCCAGCTGGTCGTAATCAGCGAAACTGATTGAATCCTCAAAGCCGACCACCTTGATCTTCATCCCTTGGCAAATTTTATCAACCGCTCCAAAGTAATCCGCGGAAATCGTTGCAATTACTTCATCAGAATCAAAGGCGGCCAAAGCAGTTTGGTAGCGGGCATCGCTGATGATGATCGCGTAATTATCAGTGACCAAGAGGACCCCATCCCCTTGCAGCAAATGAAAACCTGTTAAGTAATAAATGTTTTCTTCGTTGGTGATGAGCATCGCGTCCAGGTAGAGCTTTGCAAATTTTTTCCGTAGCCGTTCTATTCGTGTCATCTTATACCTCCACCGACTAATTTAGCAAAAAGCAAAAAAGGCCGCGACACAATGTCACAGCCTTTTGTTAGTTAATTCGCTAATTGCTATTCAGCAACCGGAACAACTGAAACCTGACGCTTGTCGCGACCAAGACGTTCGAACTTAACAACGCCGTCGATCTTAGCAAACAGGGTGTCGTCATTACCACGGCCCACGTTTGCACCTGGGTGAATGTGAGTTCCGCGTTGACGGTAAATAATTGAACCAGCAGTAACGGTTGAGCCATCAGCTGCCTTGGTGCCTAAACGACGACCAGCAGTCTTACGGCCGTTTGAAGTTGAACCGCCACCTTTGTGGTGTGAGAAGAATTGTAAATCCATAACCATTGTGTTCACCTCCACATGATGTTTCATTCTTTAATTTTGACTTGTAGGTACTGCCCATACTGTTCTTGAATATCCAACAGACCATTCAACAGCGTCTGGCAAATCACCTGTGAATCACTTCCAGCATCGATTGAAGTGATTTTTAGAAAACCACCATCTTTGCTGTTAGCAGTCTGCGTCGGTGCGTGATGTGCGACTTCCGTCAAAGCATTCACGCATGCTAGAGTCAATGAAGAAACTCCCGCACAAACCAGATCATAACCCTCGTCAACAGAGTCGGCGTGCCCAGTCAACTGAAATGACCGGTAGGCGTGATCAGGCCCAACTTGAAAGATTGCCTTAATCATGACTAAGCGTTGATCTTGTCAATCGTAACCTTGGTGTATGGTTGACGATGACCTTGCTTAGTATGGGTGTGCTTCTTTGGCTTGTACTTGAAGGTAACAACCTTCTTTTCCTTGCCTTGCTTGTCAACCTTGCCTTCAACAGAAGCGCCGTCAACTAATGGCTTGCCGATCTTAACATCGTCACCACCAACAAAGACAACTTGGTCAAAAGTTACCTTGTCACCAGCCTTGGCGTCAAGCTTTTCAACGTAGATGGCCTTGCCTTCTTCTACCTTGTATTGCTTACCACCAGTAACAATAATTGCGTACATCTTCTTGTGCACCTCCTTGGTATCTAAGACTCGCCGAACGAGTAGCAATTGCTTTGAACTCGTTTGTCGTGCGGTTGTAGTTGTCGGTTCACAAATACAACGCTCTTATGTTAGCAGGGATTCAGATCCTCGTCAAGAATGATTGTTGATTTTCTTGGTATTAAAGTACTTGCTAACCGCCAAATGAAGGTCATTATGACTCAGGAGCTGCTCTAAATCATCAGTCATTTCAACGGCATTTTCCTTCATTCCTTTGGCAACCCAGCAGCTGAACAATCCCAAAACACCATGAATAATGAAAGCCTGCTGCATCTCTAGTTTTACCGACTGCTCTGTATCATTCTCATCAGCCTGCTTAGTAAAGGCAGCAACGTTTTGGTAGAGACGCTTCTTGAGGACGCTGAACAAGTAGTCCTTATGCCGATCGTCAAAAAGCACCGAAGCCTCAGCTGGGTGCCGATGCAGGTATAAAAAAGCTGCTTCAACGCCGAAAGTTTGGAGACGCAGTAATTTTCTCCCCAAAATCACATTGTCGTTCACAGAGACGGCCCGGAAGAAGTCATCCAGCACTTGGGTAAGCGTGATGGACACAAAATCTTTTTTATCACGGTAATGCAGATAGAAAGTACCCCGCGTAACGTTTGCCCGGGAAGTGATGTGCTGGACACTAATCGATCCGACTGGCATCGACTGCATCAGCTCAACCAAAGCTCGCCGTAATCGCCGTTGTGTCTTCACAACCCGTGGGTCAATACGTCGATCTGTCATCAAATAAATCCTCCCCAATATATAATTTCCCCTAAGTGTTCATAATTATATAAATACTTATATGACCGGTCAAGAGGTGACCACTAAGGAAATTATTACAATATTCTCACTGCCAGTATTGACTTTGCGACGATAAAATCGCTATACTAAAAAACGTTTGGGGCGGTAGCTCAGCTGGATAGAGCATTCGCCTTCTAAGCGAACGGTCGAGGGTTCGAACCCCTCCCGCCTCATTTAGGCTCATTCCAAAAGGACATATCAGCGTTTCGACGTCTAAAAGCACTCATTTTAAGAGTGCTTTTTTTATTTACGGTAATTTTTTCACTCACTTTTTATTTTCCCGTATTGCGTACTATTGATTTTCTAAGATGGGGGTTGTAGTCTCTTGTTTTGTTTTCAACCTTAGCCGCTTGTTGTGCCTTCTCAAGGTCATGAGCTTGTTTCTCGTTCTTATTCATCTTGGCGTACTTTACAGCTTCAGCCTTAGCATCGTCGATCTCTTGCTGTTTACCCTTTAATGCACGATCAAGCCGTTTCTGAATCATTTCATCAACTTGGTCTTGCGTAAACGTCTTTTCCTGCTTAGCTGGTTCCTTTGCTTCAGGCTGTGACGTTTGCTCTGCTGACTGATCGTTGCTGCTTCCTTCTGGTGCACCATTAGTGGGAGCAGCAGCGGTATCAGAAAAGAATTGCAAGTCCATCATGAAAACACCTCAGTTTATAGACTCGGTGGTCTGTAGTATCCGGGTTGTTCTTTAAGAACTGCAAGCGAGTAAAAAGTCCAAATAATTTAAGTATGAAAAAAGGGAAGCCCTGACGTACAAGGTTTCCCTAAGAAAATAGGTTAATTGAGAAAACAAAAAGCACTCAGATTATTTACCTGAATGCTTTTTTACCCATTACCAAAGCAAAAATGTGTTTGCTCCGGCAAACTCTTTGTGATTTTTAATAAGCGATTAGTTAGCATTTCAAAAGAGAACACGTATTTTAGTGTGTCTTGAAATCCATCAACCTTCAGTTTGCCTGTATTTGTATTGAGCTCTGCAGTGGCAGTTTCAATATCCGATCTTAATTTAAACCGGCGTACATTGCCATCTATTTTAATGACATCTACAACTAAGAAGCCCATGCTCTCACCTCTTTTTAGCTTTCAGCAGAGCGGCAGCATAGTTATATGTTTTATTTGTTTTAATGTGGGCTGTTTCATAGTCCATTCCATCATCCATATATTGTGCTTCCAATGCTTCATGTTGCAACATAATTATATCATAATCTGTTGGGTCGCCTTCATTAAGCCGTTGGAAGCTTTGCGCCATATCATAGTCAGGATAAAAATGCTGGATAGAAGTTCCTGCACCATTGTCTAAACTATATTTCGAATCCAATACATGTCTCAAAGCACTAATAACAACAGATTCAGGTAATTGACTGCTCTGCTGCATATTTTGTATCAATGAAGAACGCTTCGAATTACGTAATTCCGTGTAATACATTCTTGCATGTCGATAGCGTTTCGACATATCAGGATCATTTGTGTTATTTAAGGCTCCTGCAGCAGATAATCGTCTTCTTTCATTGGAATCATCGACCCATGTTTCAGAGATGGAACACCGGCAATTGGGGTGAGTGTCGTCTGGAATCTTTGGGGCCTTGCTAATCTTGTAAATACCAGGGCCATATCCATTATTAGCATGAGCTATTCGAGAACATATGGCACATGCTTTTGGCTCCGCAAACCATTGCACAAAGTTGTAACCATTCTTCTTGATGGAAATAGTTGTTCCAGTCAGGTTTCAAATCAATACCAAACTGATTCCGCAAAGAGTTGATCACGTTGTTTTGGATTGAACCAGACGAAGCGCCAGCAAGAATGTATTGTGGGTGCAATTTGCCTCGCTTTTTAGCCATATTTGCCGTTCGCCGCAACTCATATAGAAAGGTAAGTTGTCGATGAATATCTTGCCAGAACGAATGGCACCAGTCAAGATCATCATCTTAGAGTCACCGGACAAATAGCTGTGCAGAACTTCTTGCTGTTTAGCTGTCAGCAGATCGTTCATGCTCATGACTCTTCTCATCCTTTCTTGCTACAGTTTCAAGCATCTTATCAAGCAGCACTTCAACATCAGCGCCGTTGTCTTCCATCGACTTAGCACGTGCCTCGGCAACTCGTGCATCGGCATTGGTTTTGCGCAGTTGAGCTTTTTGCCAGTTCATCGGTCAATGGGTAGCGCTTGAGAATCTCTTTCCAAGCATTCAATCTCGTTTTAAGATCAGCGGGGACTAATGTCTTTTCCCATTGACCAGTCAACAGATTAATTGACGCTTGGGTTTTCATCGTCTTACCACGAGCAATAGCAGTAATAGCTTGATCAGCAATCTTGTGCGACTCAATATCTGCTAGTTTTTCCGACATATATGCTTTTAATGTAGTATTTTGTAGTAGTTTACTAGCATTGGTGTGAGCATATCTGTCTGAATAACCAGCCTTAATGGCGGCTTGTATGGCATTACCAGAAATAATGTATTCATCGGCAAACTGCTTCTGTTTTTGCGTTAATTTCATGGCATCTCACCACACCACCTTTCCAAAAACACGTACTAAATCAGTGCAAACATTAAATTATCGGTGCAAAGTCCGTAGAAATTACCTGAGAATTTACAATTCAAGTGCAACATAAATTAAAAAAATAACCCATAACGGGTAGAATTAGTTTAATAACCAAAT
>NZ_CANDNU010000012.1 GCF_947387495.1 Limosilactobacillus difficilis | reverse complement strand
CTAGAAAAATATTAAACTATCAAACACCGTTTGAGATATTTTTTGAAGAACCGTTGCACTTAGTTTGACAATTCGTCCTAAAAAGCGCTCCTGATAGCTAGCGGCAAATCAGCATTGTCTTTAACAGACTGATAACCACTCTATGCTAACTATCAGAAGCGCTTTAAACTTTTTTCGCTAATTGATTAATACTGGCTAATGTAGGAATTGCGTTCCCAGTCCGATACCTGTTGACGATATGCATCGTATTCCCGCGTCTTGGCTTCGTAGAAACTCTGGTAGAGGTGATCGCCCAGGGCCGCCCGAACAACATCATCTGTCTTAAGATCCTTCAAGGCGTTATGGAGGGTGTCAGGCAGGTTCTTGATGTTCTTTTCTGTCCGTTCCTTTTCGGACATCTCGTAGATGTTTTCGTCGACACTCGGTGCTGGAGTCAGCTTGTTTTCCAAACCGTCCATCCCTGCTGCGAGGATCGTTGCAATCGCCAGGTATGGGTTGGCCGTTGGGTCAACGGAACGCAGCTCCAGCCGCGTCCCCATGCCCCGGTCACTTGGGATCCGGATCAGCGGCGAACGGTTCGAAGCAGACCAAGCAACGTAGACTGGTGCTTCGTAACCCGGAACCAGCCGCTTGTAAGAGTTGACAATCGGGTTGCAAATCGCCGTTAAGCTGCGCACGTGCTTGAGAACACCGGCCAAGAAGTGGTAGGCGGTGTCAGACAGCTGCATTTTGTCTTTGTCGTCATAGAAGGCGTTATGGCCGGCTTGGTCAAAGAGGGACATGTTGATGTGCATCCCTGAACCGTTAATTCCTGATAATGGCTTTGGCATAAAGGTTGCATGCAGACCGTGTTGCTTAGCAATTGTCCGGACAACGAACTTGAAAGTCTGGATATTGTCAGCGGCTTCAAGGGCGTCGGCATATTTGAAGTCAATTTCGTGTTGGCCAGGAGCAACTTCGTGGTGGGATGCTTCAACGTTGAAGCCCATCTTTTCCAGCATAATGACGATGTCACGACGGCAATCTTCACCAGCATCGCCGGGTTCCATATCAAAGTATGATTCGTGGTCATTAACTTGGAAGGTCGGGTTGCCGTGTTCGTCAGTCTTGAAGAGGAAGAATTCGGGTTCGGGACCGATGTTGAAACTCTTAAAACCTGCATCTTCCATCTTCTTGACTTCGCTGATCAGAGCGTTGCGAGGATCACCAGCAAATGGCGTACCATCCGTCATGTGTACACTGCAGATTACCCGTGCAACCTTCCCGTGTTCTTCACCCCACGGGAAAACCAGCCAAGTAGAATTGTCTGGGTAAAGATACATGTCACTTTCTTCAATCCGGACAAAACCATCGATTGATGAACCGTCGAACATGATCTTATTAGCCAGCAGCTTATCCAGCTGGCTAACTGGAATGTCAACACTCTTCATCGTGCCGAACAGATCAGAAAACATCAGGCGAAGAAAATGAACGTTTTCCTTCTTGACCAAGTCGTGAACTTCATCATTGGTATAGACATGTTTTGACATTGAAATCATCCTTCCGTTGCGTCCTGCAACAATCCCTGGGACCAAGTCCGAGTTAACTTCTGGCGATGAGGCGTCACGAAAAGCCGAACAATCTAGCAGCCCCCACTCGTTACTCATCTCTCACTGGTATAAAGATTAACGGCCTGTATGAAAAATGTCAATTCAAATTTAGTGAATCGAACGGTTAAAACTGGGAAAGCGTTTTCTGATTTACTTTGTTAACCATGCCCGTAGATCAGCTTCAATTTCTTTAGTACTATTGACACCGCTGACTAAATCGTACCAATGGACTGTCATCTTATTCCGAAACCAGGTCAGTTGACGTTTCGCATAGTGCCGAGAATCCAGTTTGATTTTTTCAATTGCATCGTCAAGCGAACATTGACCTTCAAAATAATCAAATAATTCGTGGTAGCCGATACCCTTTCCTGACTGCCACTGGCGACCGCCAGCCTGCCACAAACGCCGTGCTTCGTCGACCAACCCTGCCTTGACCATCAAATCAACCCGCTGGTTAATCCGCTGGTACAGAACTTGTCGATTCGTCGTTAAAGCGATGATATAAAATTGGTGCTGACTTCGGTGTTGAGGCTGATCAGAGAAGCGATGTCCCGTTGTCGAAATCACTTCTAAGGCCCGCACCACCCTTCGTACGTTGTTGACCGGAATCCGTTCAGCAGCGTGCGGGTCTTGACGCTTTAATTCATGCCAAGCAGCCTTGGCGCCATACTGTTCAGCAAATTGTTCCCAACGCCGCCGGCTGCTGCCACCTTGCTTACCATTAGAACCACCGAGATTTAGATTGTTGACGAGGGCTTGGACGTAAAAGCCGGTGCCCCCGACCACCAACGGTAAATGCTGACGTTTGCTGATAGCGGCGATTGCCTGATTGGCTAATCGTTGAAAATCTGCCACGGAAAAACTTTCATTCGCTTGGCGGATATCGATCAGGTGGTGCGCTACTCCCGCCATTTCCGCATTTGTCACCTTCGCCGTCCCAATATCTAGTCCCCGGTAGACCTGCATTGAGTCGCCCGAAATCACCTCGCCGTTTAAATCCTGGGCCAGTTGAATCGATAGGGCCGTTTTACCAACTGCGGTCGGCCCGACAATTGCAGCCACTTTGGCCATTCCTAAGACCACCTTTCATTGATTAATTCAAACTTTCTTCGGTGTTAGTAGTGTATAATTAAAGAGTAACCATCACAATACGATTGACAAGAAGGAGGTTGTGAAGATGGGAAAATTTGCTAAAGGCTTTGTATTTGGCACCGTCGCCACGTTGGCAGCAGTAGCCAGTGGCGTAATCACCTTCCACCAAACGGTTATCAAACCCGTTGAAGACGAAGAAAACCGTTTCGACGAAAACCGGCGGGCAGCAATCCGGAAAGGACGGAGTGCTCACCAGGGCTAAATTGCTATAGCCAAATAGACAACAAAAGAAAACCTCTAGAATTCGGAAGTATCCGGATGCTAGAGGTTTTTATCATCTTAGGCTGATCTGACTAATCAGCGTACTTGTCCTTCTTCGTCTTGCCGTGCCATTCCAGATAGCCGCCAGCAAGGATGTAGAGGTCGCGGTAACCGTGCTTGTACAAGACGCGAGCAGCCTGAATTACCGCCGTCGTCCCGGCATCATACAAGTAAACCGGCATGTCCTTACGCAATTCACTGTATTGCTGAGTCAGATAAGCATAGGGAATGTTGCGGGCACCTAAGATATGACCCTTGCGAAAGTCATTATCCTGGCGAACATCCACCACCTGGGCCTTATGGATGCCACGAGCAAACTGATCCTCATCAATTACGGTTGCGTAATGGTGCATCTGCCAACGCTGGAAGAGGTAGGTTCCACCCCAGACAATGATTAGAGCCCCAAAAACAACGACCAGGGAAGCCCACATATTACCACCTGTTGCTGCAATGATCAATCTCTCTCATCCTTCCCTGAGTTTACTCAAACTGACGGGCCAGTGAAGCAGCACCGATCACACCAGCGTCGTTACCTAATTCAGCTAACTTAAGCTTCGTCGAAGTCCGAACAGTTGGAAAGGCAAACTTGGTAAAGTTCTTTTGAACACGATCGAGCAGGAACTTACCAGCAGCCGAAACCCCACCGCCAATAACCATGAATTGCGGGTTCAAAGCGTTAGAGAGGTTGGCACAAGCCAGGCCGAGGTACATGCAAACTTCGTCAACGACCTGGTTGGAGAGGTAATCGTTTTGCTTAGCCAGGTCAAAGACGATCTTAGCCGTTACTTCTTCCCCATTGTCGATCATTGCCTTGAGCTTGCTGTCGCCTTCATATTCTTCCGCCTTGTCTTGGGCAATGTGCACAATCCCGGTTGCAGAAGCATATTGTTCCAAACAACCATGGTTGCCACAAGTGCAAAGGTAGCCACCTGGTTTAACGATCATGTGGCCGACCTCACCACCAGCATCACCAAAACCGTGAATTAACTTGCCATTAGCGATCAAACCACCGCCGACACCGGTGCCAAGGGTGATAAAAGCTACATCGTCACCTTCATTACCAGCACCCTTCCAACGTTCACCTAAAGCAGCAACGTTAGCGTCATTTTCAATAGCAAACTTAAGTCCGGTACCTTCTTCAATCGGCTTGACGACCTCAGTTGGCTTCTTCCAGCCGAGGTTGTAGGCACTCGTTACCGTTCCCTTTTCGTGATCAATTGTTCCGGGAGTCCCCATCCCAATTCCGATGAAGTCCTGTCGATCCATCTTGTAAAGGTCGATGTGGTGGTTAATTGATTCAACGATGTCTGGAGCAATGTGAGAACCGTCATCCAAAATATTGGTCTTGACCGACCACTTTTGTTGAATTTCACCATCTTCGGTCAAAAAAGCGAACTTAATCGTCGTTCCGCCAAGGTCAACACCAATCAATTTTTTATTGCTCATCTTTATTCGTCCCTTTCCTATGCTTTAAATCATACTCTGCTTGTTCTCGGTGTTCCCGCCTCAAAACCAGCTTGGCCTGCAAATAGGTCTGCCGATCAATCACGCCAGCCTGGTACAAGTTATCAACCTCAAGGGCGGCCAATTCAATGTCCCACAGCCGCCGGCCAACGTAGATGAAAACATCAAAACGTTTCAGGAGCTGCAATACATCGTAATAAGTCTTCAAGTAATTGTTATTACTCTGCATTAACGTAACCCCATTCCGCCGAAGACAAAAATAGCTACAAGTAATATAATGCCACTCAGTAAGCGCTTTAGCAAGTCAATTCTTCCGAGGCGCGGTGCAGCAACCACCGCAGCCATCAGAAAGCCACCCACAAGACCGCCAAGGTGACCGGCCAAATCAATTCCGGGCATAAAGACATCAGTAATCAAATTAAAAACAACCAAAAGTAAAAATTGTCTGGCCACGGAACGAATTGCCATATTATCATGAAAAGCCATTCCAAGAAGGAGAAACGCTCCAAATAAGCCGAAAATTCCCGTACTAGAACCAGCGGCCAAACCATTTGTCAAAAAGGCATTGCTCAATAGATTCCCGGTCAACACGCTGACGAGGTAAATAACAAGCATCCGCCAGTGGCCAAATAAGCGCTCCACGTAATAGCCGATAAAAAACAAGGTGATCGAATTGATGACCAGGTGTCCCGTACCAATATGAACAAAACCAGCCGTCAACAGCCGCCAATACTGACCAGCCCGAACGAGAGCCGCATTATTGGCTCCAAAATGCAACAACACTGCCGTATTCGTCGAACCCCCAGCAAAGGTCATGGCCAAAAAGACGACGACCTGAATGACGATCAAGATGGTCGTCACCGGGGCATCACGCCAGGAATAAGTCATTGCTCATCACCTGTGCTAATGACCCCGCCAATTTGAACGTCAGTGTTATCACTGGTCCAGGCATCTTCAGCAGCCAACTGCACATCCAGGGCCAATGAAAGAGTCCGGCCCGAGTAATGCTGAAGATAACGGTCATAATAGCCGCCCCCAAAACCGAGGCGCTTGCCGCTCTTCGTAAAGGCAACGCCTGGAACAACGATCAGATCAATTTGCTCAGCCGGCCAAACATCGCCGTTAACTGGTTCCAAAACGCCAAAGTGGGTTTCTTCAAACTGGGATACTTCGTCAATTGTTACAAATTCCAGCTGGTGTTTCGGCAAGGTCCGCGGCACTAATATCTGCTTTCCCTCTTCTTGTCCCCGTAAAATAATGGGGTGAGTGTCAATTTCAAAGCCCATGCTCATCGTTACCGCAACAGACCGAGCTGTCAGCCATTCCTGCTGACTGAAAAGCTTTGCGTATAGCTTTTGCTCTTCCCTCTGACGAGTGGTCGGGTCCAGCTGCCGCAGGCGAGCGATGTAAGCCTGCCGAATCCCATTCTTACTTGCTGTCATGATCGTGCCTCCCTATTTTAATTACAAAGAAATCCCTAGCATTCAGGCAAGAACACTAGGGACTCATATTGACAGTTATTGACGAGAGCTGAATGACTCCCTTGCGGCTGTCACCCGCAATTTTCCGAGTCAAAGTCGGATTACTTCGTTTCGCGGTGCAGCGTCACTTTGCGTTCGCGTGGGCAGTACTTCTTCAGTTCAAGACGGTCGGGATTGTGCCGACGGTTCTTGCTGGTTAAGTAAGTCCGTTCGTGGCATGAAGTGCACTCTAAGGTAATGTTTACACGCATCGGTTGCAACCTCCAAACATAATTAAGATTATTTCCGGTTATTCGAAAACCTAACTCATTCAATATACCATCAATCAGATCGTTTTTCCAGAAAAAACTCCGACTTTGTTAAGGAGTTTTCCTTGACACGATCTGCCGAAAGAAGAAAGAAAAGCAAAACGACAGCACCGACTTAGTTACTGCTATTTTCGTACTTCTTCGGACTCTGCACCATCTTCCAGTAAGCATTGAAGATTTGCCGGGCCATCGTCATGTTAGCTCCGCCGTCACTGTTCGAGCTACCAGGGATGGAAAGGGCCACGACGACCTGCGGATCATTGGACGGCGCATAGCCCGCAAAACTAAGCGTGGTCGTCGAATGACTCTTGTAGTAAGTTTCGGCCGTCCCAGTCTTCCCAGAAACGGATGGCTTGATGTCTTTCATCTTGCCGGCAGTAACGTAAGCGTTCGTCCCGTGGGTCACCAGATAAAGCCCCTCGTGAACCAGCTTAAAGTCTTCCTTCGTAGCCGGAATCTTAGCCTGAACCTGCGGCTGAGTCGTTGATTCAACCCGCCCTAACTGACCGTTAGCCTTGGTTCCACGAACTTCCTTGACCAGGTATGGCCGCATCTTGTAACCACCATTAGCAATGGTCGACATGTACTGAGCCAACTGAATAACGGTATAGGCATCGTAGTTCCCGTAGGAAAGGTCGAGGGCTGACCCGATATGAGCCTTGTTAGATGGACCAGTAAAGCCGGTTGTTTCACCAGGCAGGTCGATTCCCGTCTTCGTTCCAAGGCCAAACATGTTGAAGTAATAACGCAACTTTGTAAAGGCCTTGGTTGACATCGTCAGGTTCTCGTCTTCCTTATAGTTAAAACCGGCTTCTTTCATGGCCAGCTGCATCATGTACGAGTTGGAAGAAACTTCAAGCGCAGTCGGCGCGTCAACTGCCATGTTGGCGCCACCCGAGTGGTTAAACCAAGAAGACTTCTGGGTTCCAGCCAACGTAATCGGGTGATCGGTCAGCGTGTTGTTAGTCGGGGTGATAACCCCGCTCATCAAACCGCCCATCACCGTAGCTCCTTTAACAACGGAACCAAGAACGATCGGGTGGTTAATCGCCCCAACCTGATCAACTGTCTCTTTACCAGTTTCGGGATCGCGGTCGATCCCTGCCATGGCATAAATTGCCCCGGTGTGAGGATTCATCACGACAGCATAAACACCAGTCGAGTACGCATTCCCCGCAGCGGCGTAGTTGTTCTTGAGGATGTCTTGAACCCTTTGCTGAAACTTCGAATTGATCGTCAGGACCAGGTTATCCCCTTTCTTACCGGCATATTTCGTGACCGACTTGGTGACGTTGTTGCCAGTTGTGGTAACCTCAGTCTGTGACTTGGAACCAGCCAAGGTTGACTGATACTGCTTTTCTAGATAAGAACGACCAACACTGTCATTGCGTGAGTAGCCTTGAGAGAGCAAGCGGTTCACTTCATCGTCTGGCAAACCGGTCTTAGTCGTCGAAACCGTCCCCGTCAACGACTGGGTGTCGGTCCCTTGTGGATAGTTCCGTGTCCAAGCCTTGCCAATTTTGACCCCTGGTATCTGGTTCAGGTGCTCGCCGACTTCGGCCAGTTCCTTAGAGGTAACCCCGGTTTCCTTAATATAGGTCGTCGACAGAGAATAAGCCCCGCTCATCGCAGCGTAAATCTTCGCCTTGTTCTTTTGATCCGCCGTCAGTGAATATTTATCCGGGTGATTTTCCAGGTAGGTCACACTCTTGTTGTAGGCTGCGTTGCTGGTGACACTATCGTTTCCGGCATGAGCCATCTTTTCTACCCGTTTCAGGTGGGCATCGTTAGCCAAGTAGTAATCGATCTTGTTCCGATCAGTCAAACGGTTCTTGCTAACGTCAACATAACGTCCCAAGCGATTGGCAACCTTATATAATTGGGCACTGGAAACGTTGGAGCCTTTTGTGTAGGTTATAGCCTGGTGGGCTTGATTGCCAACCATCACCCGGCCCTGGGAATCGTAAATCATCCCCCGCTGGACGTTGTTCGTCTGGATCGTCGTATCTGACCGTTTCACTTCGGCCTTGTAGGCATTGCCATTAAGCACTTGCAGGTAAAACAGCCGGCCCCCCAGGACCAGCAAGAGAATCCCGACAACAGTGATTAATAAATTCAACCGTGAAGAAATCACAGATTTATTATTTTTACGTTGGTGATCGCCGCGGCCCAGCTTAAACCACCCTTTGATTTGATTCAGGAAATCCACTATTCTTTGCTCCTCAATCTGATCTAATTCGTTCACGAACAATATTATCAAATATACTCCTGGATTGAAAGGCCGGCAAATCGAAAGGACTGAGATTAAACTTTTCTTATGATTCACCCACAGCAAAGCATCTGATCGTCGTTTGACCAGAAGTGCGCTATAATAATAGATCAATTTAGATTCGGAGGCACGTCGTGAAACCAGCACAAAGCAAATATCATCTTAATCCGCACCAGTGGACCCTTCTTGCCAGCTTTTTCTTACCCGTCATTATTATGAGCGGCTACTTTATCAGCCGCCAGATGGCTCCCTTTGGCCAGAGTTCCATTCTGACCGTCGATTTGGGTCAACAATATGTTGACTTCTTTTCTTATTTGCGACGCGCCATCTTACACGATCCCAGCAGCTTTTTCTATTCCCTCGGCAAGGGATTGGGCGGTGAAATGTGGGGGACCAACGCTTACTACCTCTGGAGTCCGCTTAATCTGATCCTCTTACCCTTTGCCGGCCAGCATCTCGCCAGCGGCATCCTTTTTTTGACCCTGGCTAAGTATGGTTGCGCCAGTTTGAGCATGGCCTGGTTGTTGGAACGGCAAGGATTGCAACGTGGCTTCCGGGCTGTCGCCTTTTCCAGCGCTTATGCTTTAATGGGATGGATGATTGCCAACCAGCTCAACTTATTATGGCTAGATGTTCTCTTTATTTTGCCTCCGTTGACAGCCGGTTTAATTGACATTTGGCAAGGGCGACGTCCCTGGCTCTATGTTGCCTGGCTTACCATCTCTCTCATCGACAATTATTATATGGCGTGGATGTGTTGCCTCTTCACCATCCTCTTTTCGCTTTGGCAGATCAGCAGCCAAAAGCCAAGTTGGCCATCTTTGGGCAAGGGGTTCATTAAATACATCGGTTCTTCGCTGCTGGCTGTTGCCAACGCGATGGTCGTTCTTTTGCCAACCCTCTTTACCCTCCTGGATAGTAAAGCTACTTATACTGCCAACAACTGGCAATGGAAGCTCGAATACCAACCGTGGAAGATGCTGGCTAAGCTGCTCGTCCCGGGATCCTTTAATTTCAAACAGATGCCATCGGGGCAGCCGAACCTTTACATCGGAATTCTCCTAACTTGCGGTGCTCTGGCCTACTTTCTCAACCGCAAAATTGCCTGGCAACAGCGCTTAGTCGCTTTCTTGATCACTCTCTTTTTTGCTGCTTCTTTTTGCATTCAAGCGCTCGACCTCTTCTGGCACCTCGGCCAGTTTCCGGTCTGGTATCCTTATCGTTTCTCCTATCTCGCTAGTTTCTGGCTTATCTGGCTTGCCGCCCAAGTGATGCAATCGCAATTCCGGCTGGGCCGGCTCAATACCACGATCATCGCGATTTTACTCATTATCCCTTTAGCCTGGCTATGGTTTCATGCCAGCCAGCTCAACTACGTCAACCACGACCAGTTGTTGATGGCCGCTGGCTTCTTGGTGGCCGCCCTCTTCTTCTTCAACCTGCCGTTGGAAGAAAAACCGTTTGCCATTGATCTCCTCTTGCTATTGCTAGTAGTCCTCGATGTTGGAACCAACGCAGTAATTAGTCTCAACAATATTGCTTACGTTCCGAAAAATCAATTTAGCATTTACACCCAGCGACTCGACCAAGCCGTCAATCGCCTTCATCAGCACGACTCTGGTCTCTACCGGACTGGCAAAACCTTCATGCGTACCAAGGACGATCCCTTTCAAGCCGGTTTTTATAGCGGTGACCACTTTGGCTCGACGATGAAACCCGCTACACCTAACTTCATGGGCGCAATTGGTCAGCCAGATGGTGACGGTTTCGTTACTTATTCAAATGGCACCCAAGTTACCGATGCCCTCCTTGGCTTCAAGTACTTCTTGTCAGCACGTCATGATGGGTACGATAACGGGCAAAGTGTACTTCCGCTGACTGCCTATCGTCCCGACTTGCGCCGTCAACACTGCTTTGCCACCACCAAGATGGTTTGGCTCTCCCACAATCGGGACGCCTTACCGCTTGCCTTCGGGGCCAGCAAACAAATCTTGGGGCTGAAACGAACCACGATGGATCCAATCCAGTATCAATCCCAGATCTTCCAGGCCTTGGCCGGGAAAAAGATCAACCAATCCCTCTTTTCCGTCGAAGACTTTGATCATGTGACCTACAATAACGTTCAACGCTCCAACCGGATCACAGGTACGATCTTTCGTCGCCAAAACCTGCTCAAGCCGGCCAGCATCACCTTGACGATCATCCCCCACACAAATGATTCCTATTACCTCACCCTGGGGCCGGAATTAAAAAGCAATGCCAACATCAGCATCAACGGTCGGCCGCTGCCTCAGTACTCAACCTATCGCAACACGGTAGTCAGCAACGTCGCCTACCATGACAAGGGGCGCCAGATCCGGGTGACCGTTAAACTCAAACATGCATCTCTGTGGATGCAAGACGTCAGCCTCTACCGCTTGCATCAAGTAGCTTACCGAAGCAGTTTGCAGACCTTGCAACGTTCACCACTGATTATCAGCAAGAGTAACTCAACGACTATCAAGGGCAAAGTCAACATCAAAGGCAGTTCACAGGTCTTAATGACTACCATCCCCAACGATGCCGGTTGGCACGTCAAAATTGACGGTCAAGACGCCACCCCGCGGACCGTCGCCGGACTCTTCATGGCAATTCCGATCACAAACGGCTCCCACCACGTGGTGCTCCACTACCGGCCGCCATTCTTGATTCCTGGTTTGATTATCAGCCTGCTTGCTCTTGCTGGTTCCGTTATTGGTGCAAGCGGTTTTTCACGGCGGCACCACCTCCCTGCTAAATAAAAACAACCCCCAAGCCCGATCACCGGTTAAAACCAGTCAATTGAGCTTGGGGGTTGTCTTGTAATATGGCGATATTAGTCGACGTCTTCGACCTTTAGAATCTTCACCTTCATCGTCCCGTTAGGAATAGCAATTTCGACTTCTTCGCCTACCTTGTGGCCCAGAAGCCCCTTCGCCATCGGGGATTCGTTAGAAATCTTGCCTGACAGTGGATCAGATTCGGATTCACCGACAATTTGGTAGCTTTCCGGATCCTCATCAGGGAGTTCCTGGAAGGTCACTTTCCGTCCCATGGATACTTCGTTTTTGTCGACAGATTCGTTATCAATGATCACCGCGTACTGGAGCATGTTTTGGATCTGGGCGATCCGGCCTTCAACAAAAGCCTGCTCGTCCTTGGCAGATTCATACTCGGAATTTTCGGATAAGTCACCGTAACTTCTCGCAATCTTAATTCTCTTAATTACTTCTGGGCGACGCTTCAGGCGCAGATCTTCCAGCTCTTGGGCGAGCTTTTCTTTACCTTCGGCAGTCATTGGGAAGCTTTTTTCCTCAGCCATTTAAAACGCTCCTCTTTCATATATTTGTTAGCATTTGCAACACTACCATTTTCAAAAAGAAATGTAAATAGGCAAAGCGCTGCTTTTGTCTGATTATTAGCAACGAGGCCAGTAATCACTTTGTTTTCGCCAATTGACGCTCCTGTAAGGCCGCCACAATTTGCGGAGTCGTCATCGTGCGGCGCAGGTGAAAGGTGCCGGCCTTCACCCCGTGTGTTTTATGGGTTTCCAGATAATAATCAAACACATAGGCGCTTCGCACCAAATGCCGCTGCTTTAAGATGGCCCCTACTTGCCGATCGGTGGCACCACGAGGAATCGTAACCGCGATTGCCTGCCGGTCCGAAGTATTGACGGCCGCCAATCGCGCAGTGAAAACCTGGTGAATAGTCAAGCCGAGAACAACCATCATAATGATAATGATCAAAACAACCGTGTTTTGGCGACGCAGCTGTTTTTTGCTAAAATGATTCATTCTGTTAACGAATCTCAGCGTTCAAGTCATCCTGCAGCCGTTGAACGATCTTATCAAAGGCGGTGTTAACCTGTTCCTCCTTTAAGGTGGCCCGATCATCCTGATAGGTCAAAGTGTAAGCCAAAGACTTCTTGCCGTTTGGCAGATGAACCCCTTCGTAAACGTCAAAGAGGTGAATATCCTTCAAGTAAGCCCCGCCATGTTTGGTCATCACATCGACAACCTCCTGGTTCGTCACCTTGTTGTCAACCAAGAGTGCGATATCACGGGTAATTGCCGGATACTTGCTGATGTATTCATAGTGACGACTCCGCTTATCAGCCTTAATCAGGGCTTCTAAGTTGAGTTCAAAGACGTAGGTCTCTGGAATACGGTAATCTTTAGCAACCAGCGGATGAACCTGTCCGAGATAACCGATCAGCTGATCATCTAAGAGGATGTCGGCTGTTCGTCCCGGGTGCATCTCATTACGGTCATGGTTAGCTACGTAAGTAATCTTGCCAGCAACGGCGATGTTTTTCAGGTATTGTTCAACAATCCCCTTCATCTGGAAGAAATCAACATTCTTCGTCTTTTGGTGCCAATTGTCGGCCGTCAGTTGGCCTGTCAAAACGCCGGCTAAGTGCTCATGTTCAACCGGCCGTGGCTCGCCATTTGGCAAGAAAACCCGCCCCATTTCATACAAGGCAACGTTTGCCACCTTGTGGGCAATGTTATAAGCCACGTCGTTCAACAGCCCACTGATGATGCTCATCCGGGTGGCAACGTGTTCAGAACTCATTGGATAGTCAACCTGCATCGGTTCACGATCGGTCGGTTGGATCTGAAACTGTTTAGCTTTCTTCGCCGTCGTCAAAGAATAAGAAATAGCCTGGTTTAAGCCCAATCCCTCCATGACGTGACGACTAGCCCGCAAAAACTTTTGCCGGCTGGTCAGCCCTCCGACTGTTCGAGTCATCGTCGGCAAAGTTGACGGAATCTTATCATAACCGTAGAGCCGGGCAATTTCTTCGTTCAGGTCAGCTGGAATCGAAATATCCCAGCGCCGCGCCGGCACGGTCACCATAATCTTGTCACCAACGGTTTCAGTCGCAAAATCCAGTCGCCGCATGATGTCAGTAATCTGTTCCGTCTTCAGATCTGTGCCCAGGACAAAGTTAACCCGCTTGGTTGATAATTGGATTTGCCGCGCCTTCACCGCAGCTTGACTGCCGCGTACGATTCCCTTGGCCACCTGGCCACCAGCAAGCTGTTGCAGCCAGTATGCTGCTTCGTTAAGCGCCTTTTCAACGGTTTCAGGGTTGATTCCCCGTTCAAAACGCATTGAAGATTCACTGTGCAGGTCGAGCCGGCGCGCCTGTTTGCGGACCATGACGGGATCAAAAATCGCACTTTCCAGGGCCACCGTCGTCGTGTTGTCATCAACGGCTGTCTCCAAACCACCCATCGTGCCAGCCAGGGCAATTGGCTTGTCGTCAGCAGCAATCACAATATCGTTGGCCTTCAAAATCCGTTCTTCACCATCAAGGGTGGTCATCTTAGTGCCATCTGCCGGGTGTTTCACGTGGATTTCCTTAACTGGCAGCTTATCATAGTCAAAGCTGTGCAATGGCTGCCCATACTTCAAAAGGACATAGTTAGTGACGTCAACCACGTTGTTTTTCGGCCGAACGCCAGAATTCCACAGGCGAATCTGCATCCAGAGCGGGCTCGGTTGGACCTTGACGCCCTTAATAATCCGCATCAGGTAGGTTGGGGCAATCTTTTCGTCATCGACGTGAACTTTGATTAGATCATCGGCCTGCTCTGCCGCATCCTCAGTACATTCGTGAGTTGAAAAGTGCTTTGGCAGGTCGTAAATTGCGGCGATGTCGTTGACGTTGCCATACATGGACAGCATATCACCACGGTTCGGGGTCACGTCGGTGTCAACGATGGTGTCATCCATCCCCAGGTAGGAGAAGATAGAGTCACCGACTTTAGCATCATCTGGCAGGAAGTAAATACCCTCATCGTAATCCTGCGGGGCAATGCTGTTAGAAAAGCCGATTTCCTGCAGGGCACAGAGCATCCCGTTAGACTTTTCGCCCCGGATCTTGCCCCGACGAATTTTGACATTATCAGCGATCCGTGCTCCCGGCAAAGCAACGATCACTTTCTTGCCCGCCTGAACATTTGGGGCTCCACAAACAATTTGAGTCGTCTCGTCAGGGCTGATTTGTACCTGGCAGATGTGCAGGTGGTCAGAATTCGGGTGAGCAACGCACTCCTTCACTTCCCCCACAACCAACTTTTTCAGGCCGTCGCTCGGGGATGACACATCGTTTAAGTCAACCGAGGTCCGGGCTAGTTTTTCACCAAGAGCGGCCGGCGAAATCTTGTTGGCCTTAAGATCAATATATTGATTCAACCAATTGTATGATACCTTCATTTGGCACTATCCTTTCTCGTTGAACTGGGTTAAGAAGCGAACATCATTGAGGTAAAAGTCCCGAATGTCTTCGACCCCGTATTTCAGCATAGCAAAGCGGTCCGGCCCCAAGCCAAAGGCGAAGCCGCCGTATTTCTCAGGATCAACCCCTGACATCTGCAGCACGTTCGGGTGAACCATTCCGGCACCCAGCACTTCAATCCAGCCGGTGTTCTTGCAAATGGCACAACCCTTCCCCTTGCATTTGAAGCAGGTAATATCAACTTCGACTGACGGTTCCGTAAATGGGAAGTAACTCGGCCGCAAGCGGATATCAAGGTCATCACCAAACAGGTTGCGAGCAACCTCTTGCAACGTACCTTTCAGATCAGCCATCGTAACATGTTTCCCGACAACCAAACCTTCAACCTGGTTGAATTGATGACTGTGGGTTGGGTCGTCCGTGTCACGCCGGTAAACTTTCCCTGGTGAAATCATCTTCAGCGGGCCCTTGGTAAAGTCATGCTTTTCCATCATCCGCGCTTGCATTGGTGAAGTCTGGGTTCGCATCAACACACTGGGTGTCACGTAGAAAGTGTCTTGCATGTCCCTTGCTGGGTGATCCTTTGGCAAGTTCAATTTCTCGAAGTTATAAACTTCTTCTTCAACTTCGTCACCAACCGCAATTTGATAACCCATCCCAATGAAGAGATCTTCCAGTTGGTCAATAATTTGTTGGATGACGTGTGGTTGGCCTTGTGCTACCGCCGTTCCAGGCAGAGTAACGTCCAGGGTTTCTGCCTGTAATTTGGCATTTAATATGTTTTTTGCCAGTTCTGCACTCCTCTTTTCAATAGCGGCCTGCAAGTCATTGCGGACTTCGTTAGCGTACTTACCAACTACCGGCCGCTGATCAGCTGCCAAGTCCTTCATTCCCCGCAAAACGGCGGTCAAAGAGCCTTTCTTGCCCAACATGCTGACCCGTACAGCGTTGACTTTATCAGGATCACTGCTGTTGGCAATCTGCTGCAAGCCTTCCTTGCGTAATTGCTCTAGTCTTTCTTTTAAGCCCATGCAAAATCCTCCTCTAATACTGGTGGAACCAATAAAAAAACGCCTCGTCAAAGGGACGAAGCGTTCGCGGTACCACCCTAGTTTGCAGTTAAACTACACACTCAAAAATCGATAACGGTGATCGACCGGGATACCAGGTACCAACTCCGGAAGTGAAATTCGACACGTCTCATCATGAACAGCTTCCAGTCGCTGACTGTCCTTCCCTGTTGATTAAACGAATCTACTAATTTCCATCGACGTTTTTAATCATTAACATTTTAGACTTGACGATCGAAATTCGTCAAGCCTAAAAAAATTATTGTTGACAATACTTATCGCTCCACTGATGAACAGCCTGCATCACGGGAGCCAGGGCCCGTCCTTCACCAGTCAGGGAATAAATAACCCGACTCTCGCCAGGCCGTGTCATGCGGCTAACGATCCCTTCGTCTTGAAGTTCACGGAGCCGTTCACACAAAACCCGGTCACTGCAATCTGGAACGTGATTGGCCAGATCCTTAAAACGCTGGTTTCGTTCGTGCAATAGCACTTCGATGATCAATCCGTTCCACTTCTTGCCCAAAATCTGAAAAGTACGGGTAAAGCGCGGACACAGGTTAAATTCATCTGCAACTGATGATTCTGCCATTACCAAGCCTCCTTACGCTTTGGCCTTAATTAATGCCACCTCACGTCGCACCCGCTTGCGTAACGGCCCGAAGAATTCGTGTTCGGCCTCATAGTCATCCACGAGTGAAACGATTAGACTTTCAGGATAACGCGGCACGGCCAAGGTCGCCCCAAACATGTGCTTGAGGATAATGTCACGTTCCTTTTTGTTCAGTGATGTTAATTTTTCTGCATTGCGCAATGCGACGCGCGGGTGAATAAAGGCATGAGTTCCCAAATCGAACTTGGTTGTTCGCCAATCGTAGTAAAACAAATCGTGCAATAAACCAGCACGGGCAGTGCTCCGGTAATCAAGATGCAAACGCTTGGTGATCCGATAACTATCATAGGAAACAGAGATGCAGTGTTGCAGGCGGTTAGAGTGGTGATGCTGCCGATAATGTGCTAACTTCTGTACTTCTGGTTTTGCTAGTAAATCTTTGACGAGTGACAAGTACTCACGGTCACTACGCCATTCATTCTTTGATTTCATGGAATTGAACCGACCCCTTTTCTATCAAACAAAGCGCTTCATCGGGCAACTGTTCCCTTGCAGAAAAGCAGGTCCATCCCTGCTTACTTAATTATAGTGCATTTCTTACCTTGCCGGCAAGCAATTGCTTAATCATCTTGTTGAAGAGATTGATTCAATTGAAACATTAAAATTCCCGCCGAAACGGCTACGTTTAAGGATTCGGCCCGGCCGCGCATTGGAATATAAAGATTGTGATCCGTTAAAGCCAAAAGGTCACGATCCATCCCGTTACCTTCATTGCCCATGATCAGAGCAAAAGTAGCTGGTGTCTTGACTTTCCGACAATTTTGCGCTGCCGGATTCAATTCCGTCCCGTAAACCGGCGCACCCATCCTTTGGAAAGCTGCCAGCCACTTCTTCAAATCACCGTTATAAAGGTGCAGGTGAAATTGGCTGCCCTGCATCGACCGAACCACTTTGGGGCTGAACAGATCAGCTGTCTTTTCATTGACAACCACACCCGCAAACCCTGCCGCGTCAGCAGTCCGTACCATTGTACCGACGTTTCCTGGATCTTGGACGCTATCGAGCATCAGCCACGCCCCGGTCAGCTGGCTGGGCATCCCATAGGTCGCAGGAATTTCAGCCACCGCGCAAATTCCCTGGGGAGAAACCGTTTCCGTGATGTGTTTAATGATTTCTGGCGTAACCTCATAGACCTCTTCTACCCGTGATACAATGTCACTGTGCTGGGCCAACTCATCTGGTGTCCCGATCAGTTGAACAACCTTAGCACCGTTTTGGAGTGCTTCAGCAACGAGGTGCCACCCGTCCAAAAGGTAGCGCTGGCTTTGTCGCCGAAATTTCTTGGTAGCCAGTTTTTTCCAATTTTTAACGTGCTGGTTGTGAACCGATTTTAATTGTTCTTTCATTACTTTCACCTCAGTGCGCCTATTATACCATCGTTTGATTTTCTTTTTGGGAGGACTCATTCATGCTTAATTATCACTTTCACGTTTACGGTCGCGTTCAAGGCGTCGGTTTTCGGGGAACCGTCTATTACACAGCAACGAAGCTGGGGCTAACCGGCTTCGTGCGCAACGAAAATGACGGCAGCGTCTACATTGAAATTCAAGGCTCCGCAAAAGCCATGCAAAAGTTCAGCGACCAGCTTGATCGCGGAATGACACCTTACGCCCGTATTTCGAAGATCGAAAAGACTAGCGGGCAACTAACAGATTACCGCGCTTTTACAATAGAATACTAGTGACGAGCCTACTTATCGCTTGAACTGTCAATCTTGACAGATTGGTAGCTTTTTGCCTGCTGATAGAGTATGATACAGAAAGTTAATTTTGAAAGGATCTTTGAGTATTCCAATGAATAAAAAACAAGTTAGTCTCATCGCCTTCGGGGGAATGATGACCCTGCTGCTAAGTGGTTGTCAAAAAATCGTCCCAACCGCCCAGGACCCTGCCCATGCGCATCCCCACGGGATCGTTTATCATTACTTGGGCGTACCGATGATGCACATCATGAACTGGCTCGCTGGTTTTCTCGGCCATAACTACGGCTGGGCACTGGTGGCCCTAGTCGTTATCGTTCGGCTGATTCTGCTGCCAATCATGATCAATCAAATGAAACGCTCAACCATGATGCAAGAAAAGATGAACATGATCCAGCCACAAATGCGGGAAATTCAAAAACGCACCAAGGAAGCCAAGACCCCGGAAGAACAAGCAGCAGCAAGTCAAGCGATGATGCAGCTCTATCGCGAAAATAATATCAGCATGACAGGCGGTATCGGCTGCTTGCCGTTACTGATTCAGCTGCCGGTCTTCACTGGCTTGTACGACGCGATTCGTTATTCGCCGCAACTTTACCACGCCACTTTCATGGGGATCCCGCTCGGAAAGCCTAGCGCCTTAATGGCCTTTCTCTCCTTTGGGATCTACCTCTTACAGGCCTGGCTATCGATGATCGGCGTTCCCGAATCCCAAAAGCGGCAGATGTTTGCAGCAATGATCATGTCACCAGTGATGATTCTCTTCATTTCTCTTTCCGCATCAGCTGGTTTGGGGATCTACTTCTTTATCGGCGGGCTCTTCGCCGTCATCCAAACCCTGGCAATCAATGCCTACCGGCCACGAATGCGGAAGCGCTTGGATAAACAGATGAAAGAACACCCGATCAAGAAAGTTGAGCTGCCGCCAGTTCGCCAAGATGATAACTCACATCAATCAACTGTTGAACAGTTGCGACGCACTGATAGTTCTCACCCGACCCCGCATAATACTGGCAAGGGGAATTCTGACTTGCGTCGTCTCAACGCCGGCAAGCAGCATCACAAAAAGTAATTTCGTATCGATAAGGGCTGGACTGTTCCGGCCCTTTTATTTAGGAGCTTTTTTCATGATCAAAAACATTAATAAAAACCAAGCAAGCCTGCAACAAATATCACAACCGGCCCGCTCCACTGATCGACAGGTTGGCCAAGATCTTGCCGACACCCTCGCTGCCCACCATGATCACTGTGTTGGTATGGCTGCCAACATGATCGGGGTCCATAAGCGAATCATCGCTGTATCGCTGGGACCGGTTGACCTAGTAATGTTTAATCCCGTGATCACTGCCAAAAGTCAGCCTTATACCACCCAGGAAGGTTGTCTGAGTTTGCGTGGACAACGACCTGCCAAACGCTACCACCAAATTCAACTGGCCTATCGTGATATGAACTGGCAAAATCACCATATCAAGTTGACCGACCTGGCCGCAGAAATTGTTCAACACGAAATCGATCATTGTGATGGCATCCTGATCTAGTTGACGGTGGGCTTTATTTCCTGCTAAGATGCCAGATAGAGTTCTGATAAAAAATATGGATGCGGAATCGCCGGGTTTCGCCACGATTAACGAACTGGTCCTTCACTGACAGGCGCCTGTTGAGGGGAGGTGGGACCAACCATTTGGGAGGTCTGAATAATGCAACTCAAGCATGAAGTTAATCACTACGTCGTTCGCAACACGGCCGCATCCGTTGGGATGTCGATGTATTTACTGATCGACACCCTTTTTATTTCGATCGCCGCCGGGCCACTGGGGCTAACTGCCTTAAACGTTGCCCTCCCGCTGTTTTCACTCTTCAACTGTTTGGGGATGCTCCTGGGCGTCGGTGGGGCGGCTTATTACTCCCTCAACAAAATCAAACATCCCGAACGCGTCAAATCAACCTATAGCGAGCTGATGATCTTCGGGATCAGCCTGGGTTTGCTGCTGACACTAGCGATTGAGATCTTCATCCATCCCTTAATCTATTTTTTGGGTGGGACGGCCCAAACCTACCAGTTAGCGCACACCTACATTTCAATCATTGCCTTTTGCGCGCCGCTTTATATTGCTAATATTTTGTCGATTAACTTCATCAGAAACGATAACCACCCGAGTCTGACGATGGCAGCCACCCTGACTGAGACCAGCAGCGTCCTGCTTATTGACTGGTTCTTCATCTTCGGGTTGGGTCTCAAAATGGAAGGGGCAGCTCTAGCAACGATTTTTTCACCAGTCTGCTCCCTGTTGATCCTCTCCCGCCACCGTCACTTTCCTCAGCGTCAATTGTCACTGTACTGGACCAAGCCGCGGTTGAAGACGATCAAAGATTCGGCCCAACTAGGGCTGGCAGCTGGAATCAACGAATTGAGCAACGGCTTTGCGGTCTTTGTCTTCAACATCATCCTGCTCCGTATTGCTGGCAACTACGCGATTGCCGCCTATGGAATTATCTCCAACATTGCTTTAATTTCGGTGGCCCTCGCCAACGGGGTTGCCCTTGGAATCCAACCAATTGCCAGTCGAGAGTACGGCATTCACCACTATACCAACGTCAAAAAAGCCTTCTGGCAAGGACTGAAGATTACGATTGCCATCGGGCTGGCAGCTTTTGTCATCCTGACGATTTTCCGTTCGCAAGTGATCGCGCTCTTCAATTATCAGCATCAAGCCGCGATGACCAAATACGCGCTGACCGGGGTGCCGATCTACTTCAGCGGCGCCATTTTCATTAATTCTAACATCTTGATGATTCTCTTCCTGACCTCTATCCGAGCGGCCCGCACGGCTTTTACCATGTCCCTTTTGCGGGGCTACCTCGTCTTAGCACCGGTCACGATCATCCTGGGATTTTCGGTTGGGGTCAACGGAGTTTGGGCCGCCGTTCCCCTGACAGAGCTGATTGTTTCGTTACTCAGCGCCGGCATTATCGGTTATCACTTTAGAAAACTACCGTCAGCTGACGATCATTAAATAAAAGCCAAGGACCTTCATTTTCTTTACGAACGTCCTTGGCTTTTATTATTGACTAAGGTCACCAGACTCTGACTCGTCAGTCGTTGCTGATTATAGGTCCAAACCTGCCAGCTTTGAATACGCCGACCACAATGAACAGGGCGGGCCACCGCCCTAATTTGTCCCTCCCGCACCGGAAGTAAGTGCTGTGTGTTAATATTAAGGCCGACAGCATTATAATCTGGAAGGTGCTCTTTAAGCCAACAGTTCGCGCCGAGGGAAGCTGCAGTTTCCGCGAGAGTCGCGTTGACTCCGCCGTGGACAATCCCGAACGGCTGCATCAATTCAGCCGTGACTTTTACCGCAATAACTGTTTCACTTGCCGTCACCTTCACCGTTTTAATGCCTAGGTAATCTAATAAACTCATAGGAATCCTCACTTTCCAAAGGAGATAAAAAATGACAACTGTAAATTGGCAAGATGTCAAAAAGTATTCAGAAATTATCTTTGAACGGGCCGGTAAGATTGCTAAAATCACGATGAACCGTCCCAAACGGCGCAATGCCTTCACTCCCGTTACCATTCAAGAGATGATCGACGCTTTTACCATTTGTCGTGATGATAGCACAATCGGCGTCATTATCCTAACCGGTGCTGGTGATAAGGCCTTTTCATCCGGCGGTGACCAAGGGGTTCGTGGCAATGGCGGTTACGTCGGCCCTGACCATATTGCCCGGCTGAATGTCCTCGACCTTCAACATTTAATCCGGATCATCCCCAAACCAGTGATCGCGATGGTCAAGGGTTGGTCTGTCGGTGGCGGCAATATCTTGCAACTAGTTTGTGATCTCACAATTGCCGCGGATAACGCTAAGTTTGGCCAAACCGGTCCCAAAGTCGGCAGTTTTGATGCTGGCTACGGCTCCGGCTACCTGGCGCGGGTAATCGGTCACAAGCGAGCCAAGGAAGTTTGGTTCCTCAACCACTTCTACACTGCTGAAGAGGCCTACCAAATGAACTGGATCAATAAGGTTGTTCCACTGGACCAGGTTGAATCCGTCACTCTTGACTGGTGCAACGAGATTCTCCAAAAGTCACCGACAGCTCTCCGTTTTATTAAGGCGGCAATGAACGCAGATACGGATGGTCTGGCTGGCCTGCAGCAACTAGGCGGTGACGCAACGATGCTCTTCTATACCACCGATGAAGGTAAAGAGGGGCGCGACGCCTTTAACGAAAAGCGCAAACCGGATTTTGGTCAGTTTCCGACTTTCCCGTAAAGCGTGATCAACCATGCAAACAGAAAATTGGCTTCTCAAGCAGGCCAGAACGAACCCAGACCACGTGGCAATTGACGATGGGACCCGACGTTTGACTTTTCGCCAGGTCAAAAATCGGGCTGGACAGATTGCCGGACAGTTAGATCAACTAAAGATAGGTAGCAAAGTGGGCCTGCTCAGCGGCAATAATCTTCAAGCCTACCTGTTGGCAATGGCTATTCTTGCAAGTGGCCGCACGATCGTCTGGCTTAACTGGCGCCTCTCTGATGAGGAACTAGCACGGCAGATTGCCGACAGCCAGCTCAACTTATGTCTGGTGAGCGATGAATTACGGCGACATTCAATGGATCAACGCTCCATGACTTTTAGTCAATTCCAGCGAATTCTAGCTGAACCAGCACAGTTGGTGCCTACCTTTGATTCGGACCAAATTGCTAGCATCATGTATACCTCTGGGACAACTGGGCAGCCAAAGGGGGTCTTGCAGTCATTCGGCAACCATTTCTATTCAGCGATTTCTTCCGCGCTCAACCTCGGCTTAACCAAACATGATGAATGGCTCTGTGTCGCCCCAATCTTTCATATTTCTGGCTTTTCCATCCTGATGCGCAGTTTAATTTACGGAATGACCGTCCGCCTGGTAGACAAGTTCCGGACTCCGGCTGTTGAAGAGATTCTTGTAAACGAACCGGTGACGATCATGTCCGTGGTGCCCTTCATGTTAAAGAAACTGCTGACTCACCAGCAAGAAAGCCACCATCACTACCAACACGCTTTCCGCTGCATGCTCCTCGGCGGTGGCACAACCGAACGTCCCGTTTTGGAACAATGTCAAAAACTGGGCATTCCCGTGGTGCAATGCTACGGCATGACAGAAACCTGCTCGCAGATTGTGGCACTGTCCGCTAATGATGCGCTGACCAAACTCGGCTCGGTCGGCCAGCCTCTCTTCACCACCCAGCTGAAATTGTCACAGCAAAACGAGGTGCTTCTAAAAACCCCAGCTCTTTCTCCCGGTTACCTCAACATGAAAGGAAAACTGGCTAGCAAAATGAGTGATGGCTGGTACCGCACTGGTGACGTCGGCCATCTCGATTCAGACGGCTATCTCTACATCGATGGTCGCTTAGATGAGATGATTATCTCCGGTGGGGAAAACATCTTCCCGGCTGAAGTTGAAGCAGTTTATCAACAATTTCCCACCATCGACGAGATCGCGGTCGTTGGCCAGGCCGACGCTGAATGGGGTGCCCGGCCCGTGGCCTTTGTCGTAAGCCAACATAGTTTAAATTCTGCCAAGCTAATCGACTACGGTCGCCAACACCTCGCCCATTATAAAGTCCCCGTCAAGTTCATTGCGATCGATCATTTACCCAAAAACGCCAGTGGCAAGGTACAACGCTATTTGCTGCGGCAGCAATTGACAAATTAGAAATTTCATACAGAAAAAGACGGCTCACGCGTGGTTATTCCACGAATGAGCCGTCTTCTTTACTATTATCTAAAAGCTAATCATCTTCCACAATCGGCAGGGTCACCCGAAAGAGAGAACCGTAACCGAGAGAGCTTTCTAAACTAATCGTACCATGGTAACCTTCAACCAGCCGTTTCGCAATCGACAAGCCAAGGCCGTTGCCACCTTTCTTGCGGCTCCGGGCTTTATCAACCCGGTAGAAGCGATCGAAGACCCGCTTGGCATCCTCAGGACCGATTCCTTCACCAAAGTCTTGTACCCCGATCTCAACAGAATTCAAGTTACGTGACAAGGTGATATGGATCTCCTTGCGTTTATCAGAGTACTTAACTGCATTGTCACAAAGAATGATCAGGATTTGTTCAAGGTGATCATGATAAACCGGCACCTTGACTTTCTCCTTCAGATCATTGTCGAGCATAAACATAAAGTCCGGGTGCACCATTTTATAATCATTGTAAACGTGAGTTACCACGTCATTAACGACTGATTCAGAGCCCTTAAAATTGACATCGACCTCTTCCGCCCGGCTAAGGTCCAGCATCTCTTGAACCAAACTGTTCATCCGGCTCGTTTCCTGGAGAACCGCCTTGATCGACGAGTCCAGCAACTTAGGATCCTTCTTGCCCCACCGATCCAGCATCTCCACGTGGCCCTGAATGATAGTGATCGGCGTTCGCAATTCATGGGAAACGTCGCTAATAAATTGCCCCTGCTGATCAATGTAGCGTTGCATCTGATCCAGCATCTCATTGACCATCTGCCCCAGTTCTGACAATTCGTCATAGCGCTTCATCGCCGGCACCCGGATGTCTTTGACCGGATCATTACGAACGGCGACGACTGTGTCATGAATGTCGTCCAATGGCCGCAGTAGAACAAATGACAGGAAATAGCCAAGCAAGCCGGCCGCAATAATAACAAGAATCAGCAGGAGTAAACTGACCAGCCGCAATCGTCGCAAATGTTGATAGTAGGAAGTCAAATGATTTTCTACCTGCAAATAACCGAGAGTTTGTCCTGTCGACTGACTCTTCAGGCGGCGATAAGTAACATAGATCTGGTGCGATGTTCCCCACACCCGGTGCACTTGCTGATCGGCTCCACGTCGTAGCGTCAATTGGGTCTTCCCTGTCGCAAAGAGAAGCCGCCCCTTGGCGTCGTAAACATTGATCGTCAAATCAGCATTTGACAGACTCTGTGCTATTGATTGATGGTAGTAAGAGCCTTCGTGTTCAAGATGACGCGGTCGCTGGTAAAACAGACCGGCAACGGATTGAGAATCGAACTGCTTTTCAGTTCGAAAGGAACTATCGAGGCGCTGGGTCACCGTTGCTGCACTGGTCTGCAACGAGTGACGTTCCTGACGCAACAGATCCGTTGTAAACGCCGAAACAAGGGTCATGGCCAAGACCACGAAGATAATCAGGGAGCCAAGTGCGGTTCCCAGTGCCCACTTGACTTTAAGTGAGACAAAACGGTTCCCTTTTTTTAATTGACGTTTACTCATTGAAAATTCACCTTCAAATCAGGAGCGAATAACGTAGCCCGTCCCACGAACGGTCTGGATGTAACTCTTTTCGCCAGGACGGTCAATCTTGTTCCGGAGGTAACGAATGTAAACGTCCACCACGTTCGTTTCTACGTCAGAGTCATAGCCCCAAACTTTGCTCAAAAGATCCTTCCGGGACATCACGACGTTGATATGTTCCATCAAGATCAGTAGCAACTCGTATTCCCGTTTGGTCAGGTTGATGACCTCATCACCACGCCGAACAACTCGGTTCTCTTTTTCAATCGTCAGGTCCTTATAAGTCACCGTCGTCTGGTGAGATTCGTTGTTGCCATCTTCGATATTGATCCGCCGCAACAAGGCCCGTACCCGGGCTAATAATTCTTCGATTGCAAAAGGTTTGACGATGTAATCATCCGCCCCGTGATCCAAGCCAGAAACCCGGTCGATCACAGAATCACGAGCCGTCATGATGATGATTGGGGTATCCTTGAGTTCCCGAACCCGCCGGGCAACTTCAAGTCCGTTCAATTCTGGCAGCATCAGATCCAAAAGAATGACATCAAAATCCTGATTCAACGCGGCATCCAAGCCTTCCCGGCCGTCCAGCTCAACGTCCGTTTCGTATCCTTCGTGCTTTAATTCCAGCTCCACAAAGCGTGCCAGATTCTCTTCGTCTTCGATAATTAAAATCCGACTCATTTTTAAACTCCCTTTATTAATCTCGGGATCCCTTTTGGGACCGTAACACCTTTTAATTTTAGCATAGTTTCGCGGCATGCTTACCGCAGATCATTAAAAATTTTCTTTGATTTTGCTCAGATCGTCTACTTCCAAAAAAGCACGGCCCGTGCCATTCACCACGTCCGCGCTTCATTGAATTTCACTGTTAGCCGTCTACCACTTTAATTGCCAGCGACTCTGATTGTCAGCATCGTAACTTGGCGTAAAGAATTGCGCATGGATGATGTCGTGATAACAATGCTTTGAAATCAGCATGTAGTTCCACTGGTTCGTCCCTGCTCCTTTAGTATTATTGCCGCCAGAGTAAAGACCATTCTGCTCGGCCGCAATAATGTCACCATTGGCCAAGACATGAATGACGACGAAAGTATGACCATAGGGATTGGTACCTAACGGCTCAGGGTGGTCATGCCCTGTCCCGGCAATTGCCCCGGCATGGGGTACCGAGCTTGTGTGACCGCCCACCGCTTTCGCCCAGTCGGCAGCTGCATCGCCGCCCATGGCAACCTTAACCTGCGGAAGCCGTTGCTCGCTACCCTTTTGAGCCCACAAGGCATAAAAGTAACTCGATGCAAAACCAACACACTGGTCAGCAGCGACCCCTTTGCCATTGAACCAACCGCTAGGATCCTGATATGCTAACCCAGCCGTCCGCGGTGTTTGCAAGTACGGCTTGATGTCCTCTGGCTCTTCCCCCAGGTACCAACGCTCTACCCCGCCGTTATTTTTGTCAGGATCTTCGGCGACATGCCCTGTCCCGTCCGGTCGCAAACCGTACACGGTGTTGGGCGTAAAGAAATCCGTACTGGTCCCCACCGGCAAAATCGTATTTGCGGCGGACTGACTATCACTTGTCGTTGTGCTCATGGCCGCATCAGAGCTACTAGGCCGGTTTTGGGAAGAGCTAAGACTGTTGGCTGCTGACATCGACTTAGGAACCGTCAGCTGAGTGACCAGTTTGACTGGTTGGTGTTGATGATAAACAGCAGCGGCCGTCTGAATTGGCATCAAGGCAACTGAAGATAAAAGTGTCAGCAAACCCAAGCGATTGATAAAATGGCGCGACATATGCGGAACGAACAAAATGTTTTCCCCCAAAAGTTTTTTCTTAACCGTTATCCAATATAGCAAATTAGTACCTGCAAAGGGGAAAAGCAATCAATCTGTAACGTGAGAACAACTATTTTGTAACATAGGAAAAGAAAAGCCCTGAAGAACCGGTTTCTTCAGGACTTTTCTTTTGATTTAGTTGTTAGTCTTAACAACCTGTTTGCCATCGTAGTAACCGCAGTTAGGGCAAACCATGTGTGACTTGCGGAGTTCACCGCAATTTGGGCAAGGTGCCAAGCCAGGAATCGTCAACTTAATGTGACCCCGACGAGTACGCTTACGCATCTTAGACTTCTTACGTGCTGGAACAGCCATTTAAGACACCTCCTTATAAAAGAATCATCCACAAAGGTTTTTAACCGCCGGCTAATGCTTTTCATCCTGATCAGGAAATAAATTTTTCAACTTCGCCAGGCGTGGATCAACTTGTTCACTGTTGCGTTGTTGATGCTCTTGGTCACTGATCACCGTCCAGCCTTTGCCGTGCGGCATCAATTGCTTTTGCTTTTCGTCCTCCGTTAAAACACGCGAGGGGATCTGCTCAAAGATATTTTCAACCAAAGCATTGTCCAAATCAATAGCGGATTCGTCTGGATCGATGGTGAAGACAATTTCATCGCGATCATAACGCTCGCGGTGCGTCTCATCACCGATATAAGTCTCCGTAAAATCAAAGTCTAATGGCAACTCCACCGGGGCCAAAGACCGGCTCGATGGAACTGTAATCGTCGTTTTGACATTTATGGACAGCGTCGCGTCTCCCCGCTCATAACTTAGATAGCCATCAACCTGGACAGGCTGGGCTGCTAATACCTGCTTGGGAAACCGCTGGGTCAGAGACGAATCCAGCTGGAAAGTCTTGGTAATATGAAGGGCTTGGTCAGCATATTGCTTTGCTTCTTGTAAAGACCATTTCATTGCCAAACCTCCTAATGCAACATTTTGAATTATACTAGGTCACTTATTAGTTGTCAATGTTTATTCCTTGACAGCAATCCGCCAGGGAGCGTGTTTAAGATCCTGCTCCGCCCCGTTAAAGAGTTGGTAGAGTTTGCCGGCCCGATAATCGAGAGCCAGATCGTGATCGCGGAGATCTTGATTGACGTTGGTCACAAGGGGAATACTGACTTGTTTCTTAATGGCGTGTAGGTAAGCCTGTCCCCGCGTAGTAAAGCCGAGTACGCGTAGGTAAGGCCTCTGTTGGTGTGTTCGCACTTCTTCTTTAGTCATTTCTAACAGGGTGTAGAGATATGCTCGCAACAAGCGGGCATATGTATAGCGCTTGGACTTAACCGCCCGGTTGAAACCATCAAAGCTTAGATGACGACTAGCGGCCTCCTTCATTCGGTATTCCAGCCCTTCAGCCACTTCATAATATGATCCTAGTTCCTCCACTGGTGCTTGAATCAGATGATTCCGTAACAAGGGATAAAGCCGCGCCCAGCTCGGCACCTGCGATACATGTTGCAAAGCTTTCGCCGTGGACGACGGCACCGCTTGTTCCAGCGACCGGTGCTTGACCACCGCTGTGCGAATCGCGGTCGCACTGGCCAGACGTCCCTCGATGCGTTGATCGTGATAATCATTGCCCCGGCGTTGCAAAGGGAGCAAGTTAAGCGATAAGCCCAGCTGCTGTTTTGCCTTCTCATAGGCAAAGGCCAGAATATCATTCGAACTTGTCAATTGATGCCCCGTCACCGTCTGAAGTTCCTGGTTAAACTGGGTGGCGAAAGTCGCGTTATAGCGATGAAATTCGCTACTAGAGAAGTGCCGTTCGGCCTGGACCATCGCGGCAAAATCCCAGTCAGGGTGCTCAGCTCCAAAAACAACGTCGCAAACCTGCAGCTCGCTCAAAAGCATCAAGGCCCCGCGCGCGAAGAGATGGGCAGGCTCTACTGCATTGAAGATTGGCAATTCAACCACCAAATCGACCCCGTTTTGGAGGGCAAGTTTGGCGCGGGTCCACTTATCAAGGATTGTCGGTTCACCGCGCTGGGTAAAATTACCGCTCATAACGGCAACAACCACATCAGCACCAGTCATTTCTCGTGCCCTGCTCAAATGGTAACGATGACCATTGTGGAAGGGATTGTATTCAGCTACTATGCCTACTGCTTGGATTGTCTTCACCACCTATTTGTGACATTCAAAGAAGTACCGTCGGGTCTTGTCAGCAGGAGACTTTTGACCAAAATCAGCCGAAACCTGGACGTCCTTAAAACCGGCTGCTAGCAAACTTTGTCGCCACCAGGCCAGTGAATATGCTCGTTCAAAATGAGTTTCAGCAAAGCGCTGGTAACTGCCATCATCTTGCTGCTGAAAAATTGCTAGGTCGTGGATTACTCCATGATTAACGTCGTCATTAGCATAACTCGACCACATAAAAGCCCAGCCAGCATCTTCATCTTGGTAGTTGTACATATAACCCGGATAAACCACGTCGCATTGGTAAAGCGTGATCGCATCAAAAAGGAAAACCCCGCCATCTTTGATGTGCCTAAAGACTTGTTCCAAAGTTTGCTGAACGTCTTCGGGTTGCGGCAAATAATTCAACGAGTCGGCAAAACAAGTTACCGCGTCATATTTTGGTAAACCAGCCAGCTGCCGCATATCTGCAGCAATCAGCCGAACGTCCACCCCTGCTGCACCGGCATGTTCACTCGCTAAGGCAAGCATCTCTTCAGACTGGTCGAGGTTGGTCATCACCATCCCCCGCTGTGCTAATAAAACTGCCAAGCGGCCAGCTCCGCCCGCTAAATCGAGCACTGCTGGCCGCCTGTTTAAAATGCGACTGACGGCATAGTCCGCCCACCGTCGATACTGTTCTTTGTCAAAGATGGCATCGTAAACCTGAGCAAAACTCGAATAGATCGCCATTAGTCTTTAACCCACTGACTGACGTCAACTTCTGGTGTCTCAGCCCAGAGTTTCTCCAAGTTGTAGAATTGCCGCGTCTCTTCCCGAAAGACGTGAACCACCACATCTCCCAGGTCGATCAGAACCCACTGGGCATTGTTCTTGCCTTCAACACTGCCAATTTCGACCCCATTTTCATGGGCAGCTTCAACAACAGCGTTAGCAATCGCTTGTACTTGCCGGTTAGAACCACCGGTCATAATTACGAAATAATCCGCCATCGGACTGATTTGGTCAACTTTCAGGGCCACAATATCTTCAGCCCGTCGACCATCAGCCGCTTTAATAACCATTTCTAATAAATCTTTACTATTATCCATTAATTTCTCCTTCATATTTGGGCACCCAAGCATTATAGGTCAGAATCGTTGCCGGGTAGATTGGTGAACCATGATCAAGCAAATACTCCAAAGTCCTTTTAGTTTGGTAGGCCACCCCCAGGGCAAGCAACTTATGGGTTAACTGCCGAGCTTGTTCGACTCCCGGAAAGTCCCGACCCGGTTCAATATAGTCAGCCATGTATACCACCTGCTCGAGCAGGCTCATGGTCGCGTCGCCGGTCGTGTGGTGACGAATGGCATTGAGAATGTCTTCATCCCAAACGCCGAGCTCGTGCTTGACCAGTTCGGCACCAACGACACCATGCCAAATTGGGTTAGCCCAATTCTTTAAATCTGGCGCTAAGCCATAACGATCAATGGCAGCTAAAAAATCAGCATCCGAACGCTGTTTGGCGTAATCATGGCACAGACCGGCAATGCTGGCCTTTTCAAGATCAACCCCGTTGGCCTTTGCCAGGTCGATTGCTGTCTGTTCAACACGAAGAACGTGATGAAAGCGATTCGAATCCAGCGCTATTTTCAACTTTGCCACTAGCTCGTCCCGCGTCAGGGGGATGAGCTGTTCGGAATAATCACTAATGCTTGTCATAATACAGATGATGCTCCTCAATATAGTCCTCGACAGCGGAAGGAACCAAGTAGCGAATAGACCGGCCGTCTTCGATTCGCTTGCGAATGTCGGTCGAACTGAAATCAACTTGCGGCACGTCCACCCAAATCACCGGATACTTACTGATATTATTGGCCTTGGGACGCCGAACACCGACAAATTGGACCATCTTAGCTAAGGCGCCGATCTTGTGCCACTTTGGCAAGTAATCAACCATGTCGCCGCCGATAATAAAGTAAAAATCAGTATCCGGATGACGATTTTTCAAGCGCTTAATCGTGTCGTAGGTGTAACTGACGCCCTTGCGGTTAATTTCGTCTAATTCCAAACCAAAAAATGAATTATCGGCAATCGCCAGGCGAATCATGTTCACCCGGTCTTCAGCAGCAATGGCGCTCTTGTGGTCAACGTGGGGCGGCTGATAATCTGGCATAAACAGTACCCGGTCTAAGCACAGGGCTTTGCCAGCCTGATCGGCAACTAAGAGGTGAGCATTGTGGATGGGGTTAAAAGTCCCCCCATAAATGCCAACACGTTTACGGCGTCCGAATTGGACCCGTTGGGGCCGAACTTGTGGAATCACAGATGATGCTACTGAAGTTTTTCTTTGCACAATTGCTTCTTCCTTTACTTTAAATTTTGGCCACTTTCAACGACAGATCGCGTTGCTTTTCGTGATCAGACTGCTTGAAGAGAACCAGGGTCTTCCCGATAATCTGGATCACTTGAATCTCTGTCTGACTTTCAATCATCTCTTTGACGTCTTCCGTCGTCACATCGGTATTTTGTTGCAGGCTAACCTTGATCAGTTCACGACGGTTCAAGGCTCCGTCCAGCTGGTCGAGCCAGGCGGTTGTCAAACCGTTTTTGCCAACGCTAAAGAGCGGCGTCAAATGATTGGCTTGCGCCCGTAAAAAACGTTTCTGTTTTCCCCGTAATTTCATTTTAATCCCTCAAATCATTGCTTTGCGCACTAAAACTGCAACACCCTTTGGTGCCCAGCCAACAACACTGGAATTAGCCGGTACGGTAATCCAGCCGAGACCTTCAATTACCAAATCGCTCTTGTGAGTAACTGAAAATTCATGATGTTCTAGCGGCGGCATCTGAGCCAACTCCGTTCGGGTCGGCGGTGTTAACAGTTGACCAGCGTGCTTTTGGTAGAAGTGATCCGCGTTGGCCAGCTTAGTCCGGTGAATCATCAAACCATTGTCAAAGTATGCTTCAAACCCCTCCCGGGAACCGACAACATAATCAAAACGAGCAATTGCCCCTAAGAACAGGGTCTGTCCGGCATTGAGCTGATAGGTCCGGGGCTTGATTTCCCGCTGTGGTGCAACGATCTTGAGATACTTGGGCGGTAAAATGTGAGCCATCTGTTCTTCATGAACGATCCCTGGAGTGTCAATTAGTTTGTGTCCATCATCCAGTGGAATCTCGATCTTATCAAGTGTTGTCCCCGGAAAACGTGAGGTCGTAATCAAGTCCTGAATCCCACTGCGTTGCTTGATGATGGCATTGATCAAAGTGGACTTACCCACGTTGGTAACTCCGACGACGTAGACGTCTTTACCCTGGCGATAATGATCAATCTTGTCCAATAACTGATCAATCTGGTGCCGCTTCTTCGCAGAAACGAGAACGGTGTCCCGTGGCCGCAAACCAGCTGCATTGGCCTGCTGACGGACCCAGTCGGTCAACTTGGATCGCCGCAACGAATGTGGCAACAAGTCCTCCTTATTACCTACCAAGAGAACGGGATTTTTACCCACAAAGCGGTGGAGGCCAGGAATCAAACTACCACTAACGTCAAAGACATCGACGACATAAACAATCAACGCGTCCTGGTTCCCAATCTGGTTAAGCACGCGCAAAAAGTCATCATCATTTAAGCTTACTGGTGCAATCTCGTTGTAATGTCGCAGACGAAAGCAGCGCTGACAATACAACTGGTTATTTTTTAAGCCCTTTTCAATCGCTGATTGGGGCGTATAACCGACGCCTTGAGGATCCGTCGATTGAATGATTGCTCCACAACCAATACAACGTAATTCGTCATCTGATGATTCAGTCATTAATTTTCTCCCGCCATTTCATCTGCTCTGGATATTGCCGCTTTAACTGCTTCATCACCCGCTTCTCAAAAAAACGGTTGATTTGGGTGTCCCATTTATCCGTCTTAACCAGCGGTTGAACTAAGGCGCTCCGGACTCCCGCTTGGTTAGCTGCACAGACGTCAGTCATCAATTGATCGCCGACCATCAATACTTCATCAGGGTCAAGGCCTAGCTTTTTGCGGGCTCTAGTAATTCCAAAACTCAAGGGTTTAAAAGCCCGAGCCATGAACGGCAAGTTCAAACTCTTAACCGCTCGGCTTACTCGGCGAACGTTGTTGTTAGAAATCACAATCAACGGAATCCCTGCATCATGAAGCTCCTTCATCCATACACGCATTTCAGGGGTACCGTTCGGGTTATTCCATGCTGTCAAAGTGTTATCCAAATCACTAAAGACGGCCCGAATTCCTGCCTTTTTGAGCGCTGCTGGCGAAATGGCATAGGCTGTCTTCACCATCCAGGTTGGTTTAAAAGTTTCAAACATCTTGTACCCCTTTTATATCCAAATGAGTTACTACACCATTAATTATAGTTAAAATCAGCAAGTGTTTTCAAATTTTTGCTACAGAAAAAGCGAGGCTCGACAACAGTCAATCGCCAGACCCCGCTTTTAATTTCAACTAGTTTAATGCCTTTTTAGCTTCATCAGCAACCGCCTTAAAAGCGTCGGCGTCGTTGACAGCCAAGTCCGCCAGCATCTTCCGGTTGATGTCGATCTTTGCCAACTTCAAACCGTGCATCAACTTGCTGTAGCTCAAACCATTGAGCCGGGCAGCGGCGTTGATCCGCGCGATCCAGAGTTCACGGAACTTACGCTTGTTGACTTTCCGGTCACGGAAAGCGTAAGTGTAGCTCTTCATCACTTGGTCCTTAGCCGTCTTAAAGAGCGTCCCCTTTGAACCGCGGTAGCCCTTTGCTAATTTCATAATCCGCTTGCGCCGTGCGCGCGTAACAGTTCCACCTTTAACTCGCATATTGTGGTATCCTCCTATTTATTTCGTAATCAATCCGTCGCTTAGTTGAACGGAAGCATCTTCTTGTAACGCTTTACGTTAGTATGGTCCATCATGCTGGTACCACGCAATTGACGACGTTGCTTCTTGGTCTTGCCGTGGAAACGGTGACTAGTGAAAGCATTGCCACTCTTGAAACCACCCTTAGCGGTCTTCTTGAAACGCTTTGCAGCAGCGCGATTAGTTTTCATCTTTGGCATAAGATAATCCTACCTTCTTTAAATTATTTGTTGTCCTTATCAGTCTTCGGAGCTAATGTCAGGAACATACTCCGGCCTTCCATCTTTGGCCGTTGCTCAACATCGGCAACATCCTTGGTTGCTTCAGCCATTCTTTCAATCATGTCACGACCAATATCCTTGTGCGTAATGGCACGGCCGCGGAACCGGATCGAAACACGAACCTTATCACCCTTGCTGATAAACTTTTGCACACGCTTCAGCTTAACATTGAAGTCATTGGTATCAATGGTCGGGCTTAAGCGAATTTCTTTGACGGCGACAGTTTTTTGCCGCTTACGGGATTCACGTGCCTTCTTTTGCATTTCAAAGCGGTACTTCCCGTAATCCATGATCCGAGCAACAGCTGGCCGCGCCTTTGGGGCAACCAATACCAAGTCCAAACCAGCATCTTCAGCCATCCGAAGGGCTTCCCGCTTGGACTTAATGCCCAGCTGTGCACCGTCCTGACCGATCAACCGCACTTCACGTGCACGGATGCCGTCATTGACAATCATTCCTTGAGCTATAGCAACACACCTCCAATTATGTTGCGAAAGAACCAGCAAAAAAGCGGGATGCAACACACATCCCGCCATTCGGCACTATCTTTCCGTGATACTGCCTTATTTCATCTCGTTTGCCCGGCCACACTAGTAACCAAGGCGAGAAGCGGGTGCTTCTGCTTTTTCTTTCAACGATTACTAGAATAACCAAAGTCATCCTAAATGTCAAGCCTTATCTCTACCGTGCTTTTGCCGCAAATTTGGCCCTAGCATTGGCATTTCTCGCGATAAGAACTGAATACGTTCCATAATACGCTTGGCCTTCAGCGGCTCCTGGTTTCCTTGGGCATCAACAGCCAAGTGTTCTTCCTCCAATTCTTCCATACTAAAGTTGGAAGAGAAGAAGGTCGGCAATTCCTGTTGCATTCGATATTCCAGAATGATTCCGAAAACATCGTCGCGAATCCATGCTGACATCGCATCAGCCCCAATATCGTCGATCATCAAAACCGGAGCACTTTTGACAGTGTTGAGGAGGTTTTCAGTCGTGTTATCCTTGATTGAATTCTTCATCTGGACCGCAAAACTTGGGAAGTGTAGCATCGTCACTGTATCACCTTGCAAAGCCAGCTGGTGCGCAATTGCTCCTAAGAGGAAGGTCTTGCCAACGCCAAAGCTCCCGTAGAGATAGAGCCCAGGAACAAAGCTCCCTGGCTGATATTCCTGTGTGAATTTAATGGCTGCATTGAAAGCCGCTTGCCGACTGGCAGATTGGTACTGTTCATCCATATAAAAGTCATCAAAGCTTGCCTGACGGATAAAGCGAGGCATATTCAGCAACCGCAGCCGTTTTTTTAACGTTTCTTTTTTCCGCTGTTCCTTTAATTGCGCCGTTGGTACGTAGACGACATCGATTTGGCGGTAACCCATTTGGAGGTGGGCACTATAGCCCGGTGCCACCGTCACCTGTCCTTTAGCTGCCCGTTGTTTCTCATCATAAAATTCGAAGAGCTTGGACATGCTGCGTTTGATAATCGCCTGGTCAACCTGGTCCGCATGCTGTTGCAAAAAGGCTTGGACATCAGGATCAGCCATGACCTGCTGCTCTTTTTGCCGATACTCGGCTGCATGGTTAGCAAATAACGATTTCATTTCGTTGCCCACTGATTTCATGAACGCGGCCCTCCTTCTTTATGATTGTGCTTTTGTTTTCGATGAAGTGACTGCAGTAATTTTTTTGATTCAGCTAATTGTTCATCAGTCGCCTTCGGATGGTTATCTGCCGATGTCTGCGCCCAAGCAGGTAGCTTTTCTTTTACCTGGCCGCGCTGCCGATAACGACTAGCGGAGCGCCGCTTTGTCGATTTCTGAGCCCTTTTTTGATGTTGTCCCACTTCTTTTAGCGCGGCAATTGCATCAGTAATGCCGGCTCGCTGCCAGCTATTGGCAATTGTGTCGACCAGGTTTTTGCGAAGAGTTGGCAGCTCCTGATTAATGATGACATAGTAGCTGAGGATATTGATGACATCGGTTGCCATCCCCATTTTTATAAGGTTGGCAATAATATAACGCTCGTTGCTAGTGACAAAGCCACCCCCAGTTTGTTTCTTCAGGGTCGCTAAAAATTGGAGAGGGGCAAGTTTTTTGGCAACCGCCACCAGCTGTTGTTCTTCTGTCGATAAAGAGAGTTGCTGACTTTCCTTCTGTGGTTCAGCCAAAGCTGGCTTGGTTTCGACAGTGGCCGGGGCTTTTCTTTGCCCCTGGGAAGCTGCCACCGCAAGTTGAAAGCGGCGTGGCTGAAAGCTGTTTTTAACACCCCAGTCGACAGCCTGAAGGACTAACTTACGCAAAGCAACCTCATCGAGACCGTACAACAGGTGATTTGTAGTAATGAGTTCCCGATACTTTTGCAGATCTTCACTAGCTACCCCGTCTTGGCGCAACTGCTGGGCGAGAACTCCATAATTAAAACCGTCAGTGGGAAGCTGCACGACCCGCTCATGCGCTGCTAGTTTGAGTGACTGCTTCGCATTTTTTAGGACCTTTTCATCTCGGCCTAATTCCGCCTGATCAGGTTGGAAAACATCAAAAAAGCTGTGAGTGTCCTCATCTAAGTTTTCAACGTCATATTGGTACTGGCCAGCCAGGTCAACCAGTCGTTCAAAGTGCTCTGGACCGACGTTTTGCAGGAGCAAGGTACTCAGCAGGTCATCGCTAAGCAACTGGCGTGGCGTCAGCTGAGCCTGCAAATCATAAACAAAAAAGTTTTGTTCGCCATCGCTGACGTAAAAAGTCCGCAACAATTCCAAGGCTTCCAACTGGTTACGAGCTTCCGTCAAAGTATTAAGGCCAACGTTCAAAAGTGCCAATAAGTGTGAATGCCGCCGCAACTGGTCGCGATTAGGGTGCGGTTGCAGCTCCGTTCTTAAAAGCTGAATCAGTGCAAAAGCAGCAGTGCTCATCAGTGGCTGGTAAAATTCCGCTAACTCGCGGTTATTTAATTGTGAAATGGCCGCGGAGGTAGTTACCAAATAACCGCTCTTGGGACTGATTGCTTTTGCCAAATTCGTCACCTTTTACTTCTTTGTCTTGCTGTCAGCGGATGTCTTATTTTGCTTAATCATCGTTTCCAGTTCATTCATAAAAGCCCCAACATCCTTAAATTGCCGGTAAACACTGGCAAAACGAATGTAAGAAATTTCATCGACATCCTTCAATTCTTCCATGACATACTGACCAATTACAGCACTAGCAACTTCATTTTCGCCGAGACTACGTACTTTTTTCTCGACATCATTGGCAATTTGGGTCAGTTGATCGATGCTCACCGGCCGTTTTTCTGCTGAACGAACCAGTCCGTTAAGGATTTTTTTACGGTCAAATTGTTGGCGGGTGCCATTCTTCTTAACTACAAGCAGCGGTGTCTCTTCGTAACGTTCAAAAGTAGTAAAGCGCGTCCCGCAATGTGGACACTCGCGGCGGCGCCGAATAAACGTTCCGTCCTCACTCGGCCGACTGTCGACAACCCGTGACCCATCGCGGTGGCAATGTGGACAAATCATAGTAACCCCCTCTTCTTACTATTGGTTGCTTTTACTATATCATACTAAAGTGATCAATCAACCAAGCAACCTGGAGCCACGTTGCCTGCCAGCTGCCAGAATTATCAATCACCCAGTCAGCCCGAGCCACCTTCTCCTTCAGCGGCATCTGACTGGCAACTCGCTGACGCGCCTCTGCTAAAGAAAAACCATCGCGTTGCTGCAATCGCTGCAATTGTGTTCCCAGGTCAATACTAACGACAACTACCTGATCACAATCATCCTGATAGCCTTGTTCAAAGAGTGTCGGCGCATCGAGGACTACATAGGGCTGTCCCGCCGTTGCTGCCTGATCAAACTTTTCTGCGATTCGCTGGCGGATCAACGGCTGCATGATTCCGTTTAATGTTTCCAGCAACGCTGGATTCGCAAAAACCAAACGCCCAAGTTTGCGACGATTCAAGGAACCGTCTGATTGCAAATAATCAACGCCGAAAGCCTCCTGAATGAGCGGGAGTGCCTTCCCGCCAATCGCTGTCAACTGATGAGCAATCGCATCTGCGTCAACAATGGCCCAGCCATGCTGAGCAAACTGCTCACTTACCGTTGATTTGCCGCTCGCAATTCCACCTGTTAAACCGATAATTTCCATGATCACAACCTCGTTAACTTTCTGGTAACGCTTGGCAATGCGGACAAAATGTGGTCCCCCGTTCTGCGACTTTGATCTTGATCATCTTTGTGCCACAACGGGGACATTTATCGCCAGCGCGGCCGTAAGCTTGCAAATGATCTTGGAAACCGCCGGCATCCCCCTGGGCATTTTTAAAGGTATGAACCGTAGTTCCCTTATATTTGGTAGCCGTAGCGATTTCCTGAATAATATTGTCATGGAGAGTTTTGATTTGCTTTGAGCTTAGAGTGTTAGCTGCCTGTTCAGGGTTAATCCGACTTTGCCACAAGACCTCGTCACAATAAATGTTGCCAAGACCGGCTACATGCTTTTGATTCAACAGGAAAGGCTTAATTTTGCCCCGGGACTTCCGCAGAATTTTCGTAAAGTAATCAACCGTGAAATCCTTGCTGGTTGGTTCAGGGCCGATCGTCTTCAAACCTGCCACCTGCATCTCCGAACCAGTCGGCACCAGTCGCATCCGACCGAATTTGCGCGTGTCATGATAGCAAAGCTCAGTGCCATCAGTAAAGTGAAAGACAACATGCGTGTGTTTGTCGAGCGGTCCACCTTCGGGCTGGGCAAAATACTGGCCTTCCATCCGCAGATGACTCACCATCGTCAAATCATTGCTGAAACGAAACAAAAGGTATTTGCCGCGCCGGTCAATCCCTGTGATGGTTTGACCGATTAAATTTTGGCGAAATTCTTCAACATCGCCACGGATGATTTTGCCATAGTAGACATCGATGCCGTTAATCTGACGGCCCTTGGCAATCTTCATCAGTCCTCGGCGAACAGTTTCAACCTCAGGCAATTCGGGCATTCGTCCCGACCTCCTTCCTATTTCTTCAAATCATACCATGTATCGCCCCATTTGCTGTCCACCTTCAACGGTACATCCAATTTGACAGCAGAATCCATCACATGAGGCACAAGCTTTTGCAGCGTTGCAATTTCGTCAGCCGGCGCTTCGAAGACCAATTCGTCGTGAATTTGCAATAACATCCGGGCTTTCAGGTCTCGCTTCTTTAATTCTTCAGCCATGTGAATCATGGCAATTTTGATGATGTCAGCCGCACTGCCCTGGATCGGCGTATTCATCGCCGTTCGCTCGGCAAAAGAACGGCGGGCAAAGTTCTTAGCGTGGATATCAGGCAGATAACGGCGCCGGTGGGTCAAAGTTTCAACATAGCCATTTTCGTGCGCCGACTTAACTACCGTGTCGATGTACTTCTTCACTCCAGGAAATTCGTGGAAGTAGTTATCAATAAATTCCTGGGCCTGCTTCCGGCTAACGTGAATACTCTGCGACAAACCATAAGCACTGATTCCATAAACGATTCCGAAATTGACCGCCTTGGCATGGCGCCGCATATTTGGCGTCACGTCCTCGCCAGGAGCAAGATGGAAGATCCGCCGCGCGGTGCTGGCATGAATGTCCTTGCCATCCTTGAAGTCTTGTTGCAGATTCTGATCACCAGTGACGTGGGCCAGGACCCGTAATTCAATTTGGGAATAGTCAGAGCTAAAGATCTTCCAACCCTCATGACTTGGCACAAAGGCGTGACGAATTTGCCGTCCTTCTTCAGTCCGCACCGGAATGTTTTGCAGATTCGGGTCGACAGATGAGAGCCGCCCCGTTTGAGTTAAAGTCTGCAGATAACGGGTGTGAACCTTGCCGTCAGTGCTGTGAATCACCTTTAAAAGGCCTGCAACATAAGTTGACTTAACTTTATTAATCTGTCGATAAGTCAAGATGTGGTCAATGATTGGTGACTGGCCCCGCAATTTTTCCAGAACCGCTACCGCCGTGGAATAGCCACTCTTCGTCTTTTTGATAACCGGCAAGCCCATTTTTTCAAACAGAATCTTACCCAACTGCTTCGGCGAGTTAATATTGAATTCTTCACCAGCATCATTGTAAATTTCCTGTTCGAGTTCCGTGAGCCGCTCCGTCATCTTACTGCCCATTTCCTTCAACAATTGACTGTCAACCTTAAAGCCATTGATTTCCATTTGGGCGAGGACGTAGGTCAGCGGTAATTCGATGTCGTGATAAAGCGCTAGTTGCTCGTGATCGGCCAATTGTTGTCGCAATTGAGCGTGTAGGTCCTCGATTGCCCGCCCCTTTCGGGCTAAATGGGTAAAGAAAGTCTTATCATCTTCTGGAATCGCGCGCTTAGCGCCCTTACCGTAAACCTCTTCGTCGGTCTGCACGTCAAAATAATCATGTTGGTGGACTAGGGCGCCAAGGTCGTTATTATTGTCGTTAGTGTCTAATAGGTAGGAAGCCAACAAGAGATCAAAGTCAACGTTTTGCAGTGTAATCCCCAGCCGGTGCAAACCAACGATCTGTTCCTTAGCATTGAAACAGTTCTTTTTGACTTGCTGGGAATTCAGCAAATCGGCAATAACCGGCTCCTGAAGAAGTTTGACATCGCGACTAACCAGCCAAGTATCCCCGCTGCCGATTAAAAAGCCGACCATCGGTGAAAGATGGTAATTGGCATCCGGAATTTCCAGGATAAAGGAAACGCTGTTCGGCAAATCATGAACCAGGTTTAGGTTGTCCTTAGTTAATTCTTGGTAATGGATCGCTTTGGTCGCTGCGGCAACCTGATCATTGTCGGCAGCTACCCCCATTTTCGCCAGAAAACTGTTAAAGTTCATCTGCTGATAAAATTCAATCAGTTCATCACGTTGCTCACCCTGGTAACTGATATCGTCGAGGCCGATCGTGATCGGCGCATCACGCAAAATCGTCGCCAGCTTCTTGTCTTCACGAGCCACTGACTCATCTTCAATCAGATGTTCCTTCATCTTGCTGGTCTTTAATTGGTCAATGTTTTCGTAGAGCTTTTCGACCGTCCCAAATTTCTGAACTAGTTTTAGGGCCCGCTTTTCACCGATACCGGTTACTCCGGGATAGTTGTCAGAATTATCACCCATCAGGGCCTTTTGATCAATAATTTGCTCCGGTTTAATTCCAAACTCTTCCTCAATGACTTGGGGGGTGTAATGTTTCGTGTCAGTAACCCCCTTCATCGTCCGCACCACCGTACTGTTGGCTGTACTGAGCTGAATTAAATCCCGGTCGCCAGTCACAATCATCGTTTGGTATCCCCGCTCATCAGCCTGCTTGGCAAGAGTCCCAATGATGTCATCAGCTTCATAATTTTTCAGCTGGTAGGGTGTCAGGCCACACAATTTACAGAGCTTGTGGACGTAAGGGATTTGCTCAACCAGTTCATCAGGGGTTTTATTACGCCCGCCCTTGTAATTGCTATCCATCTTGGTCCGAAAAGTCACCCGGCCAGCATCAAAGGCTGCCAAAGCGTAATCGGGCTGGAACTTGTTGAGGACGTGATCCAGCATCAATTTAAAGCCGTAAATGGCTGCCGTGTGGAGCCCATCGCTGTTAGTAAATTTATCAATCTGATTATGCATGGCAAAAAATGCCCGAAACATAATACTATTTCCGTCAATTAGCAGTACTTTTTTGGACATAAAAGTTTTCGCTCCCTTATTGTTCTCACTTCCACATTGTACCAAAGATGGCCAAGTGAAGACATTTTGCACGACTAAAAAACGCCCGCACAAGGCGGACGCTTAAGTAATTTAATTCCGGTCGCTGCCCATCTGTAAAATGTTAAGCAGCTGGATGAACAGGTTAATGAAGTCGAGGTAGAGTTGCAACGCTCCGGTAACCGCCAAGCCATTAGTCGAAACTTGACCGGCATAGTTGACATAGAGCTGCTTCATCTTTTGGGCATCGTAAGCTGTCAAGACTACGAAGATAATAACGGCGATGTAAGAAAAAATGTAGGTAATCATCGCACTCTTCAAAAAGATGTTGATCAATGAAGCAATGATTAAAGCAATCAGAGCGGCAAAGGCATGTGAACCTGCTCGATCTAAGCTGCGGTGGGTGACACTACCATAAATAGCCAGTGCAACAAAAATTGACGCTGCTGAGATAAACGCCACTGTGATGTTGGCGGCCGTGTATACTCCGGCAATCAAAGCAAATTCCACACCATAGATGATTGACATGACCATCAACATCAGAAAACCGCCGACCGCGTTGCGGGTTGCACTGACCGATACCCCAATCGACAGAGCAATCGGCAGTAACAGCAGAAGCCAAACCATTCCCGGATGCTGGCTGAAGTAGCCTAACACCTGGGTTCGAAGTGGGTTCATTACGACATAAGCACTAACTGCTGAGATTAGAACGGCAAAGGCCATTGTACCGTACATCCGTGTTAAAAAACTCGTCAACCCATTCGTATCAACAACCGCTTTACGTTGTTGTTCTGGTTGAAAGTTATCCATGGAGATTCCTCCCATCTAACTAAAAAATCGCTAACTGTTTAATTTGGCATGATCTTATCAAATGCCAGCTGATCAAGCAAGCGTTTAGCGTTGCGCCAGCAATTTCTTATACGCATCTTCATATTTTGGAATATCACCGGCACCCATGAAGACAACCACCGCATTGTGATAGTCCAACAAGCGCTTAATATTGTCCATTTCAATGTCCTCACTGCCAGCAATCCGGTCTTCCAGATCCTGGCGTGATACATGACCGGCATGTTCCCGAATGGAACCGAAGATCGGTGTAACAAAGACCTTGTCCGCCCGGGATAATGACTTACCAAAGTCGTCCAAGTAAGCAGCCAGACGCGAGTAAGTATGCGGCTGGAAGACAGCAATCAGTTGCCGATCCGGGAATTTCTGGCGTGCGGCATCAAGGGTGGCCTGAATTTCAGACGGGTGATGGGCATAATCGTCAATAATCTTCATATCTGCCACGTCAGTTTCGCTGAAGCGCCGCTTGACACCGGAGAAGTTGGCCAGCTCATCCTTAATGACTTCGAGATCAACCTTTTCCATGTACGCAACAGCAATCACGGCCAAACTGTTGAGGATGCTGTGTTCACCATAAAGATGAATAGTAAAAGTGCCCAACAACTGATCACGGAAGTAAGCGTCAAAGGTGGAACCAGACGGCTCACGCTGGATGTTGGCGGCCCGGAAGTCATCCTGTTCGCCGGTCCCGTAGTAATAAATCGGGACATCCAGCTTCAGTTTCCGCAGGTTCTCATCGTCACCCCAAGCAAAAACAGCCTTCTTCACCTGCTTACCGAACTGCTCAAAGGATGCGCGAACATCGTTGATATCCTTAAAGTAATCTGGGTGATCAAAGTCGATATTGGTCATGATCGCATAATCAGGGTGGTAGGCCAGGAAGTGGTCACGATATTCATCAGCCTCAAAGACAAAGAAGCGGGCATCGGGTTCGCCATGACCAACCCCATCCCCGATCAGGTAACCAGTCGGCGCCACAGCATGGAGAAGGTGCGAAAGCAAGCCCGTAGTGCTGGTCTTGCCATGAGCCCCGGCAATCCCAATGCTGGTAAAACGGCTAACCTGTTCTTCAACAGCTTCAGGATAGCTGAGAACGGTCAGACCCATTTCGTGGGCGCGCTTAATTTCAGGCTGGTCATCTCCAAAAGCATTTCCCTGAATAACGGTCATGCCATCTTTCAAATTAGCAGGGTCAAAGTTATGGATTTTGATACCAACTTGTTCCAATGGTCCCTGGGTAAAGGTTTGCTTGGCGATGTCGCTGCCCTCAACGTGGTTGCCCTCGTCATTCAGGATCCGAGCGAGGGAAGCCATCCCAGTTCCCTTGATGCCGACGAAATAATATGATTTATCACTCATTATTGGTCCTTCTCTCTAAAAATCATTTTGATTTGGAAAAAGGACGTACACCAATATTGGCTAGACGTCCTCAATCTAAATTATGCAAATAAGGTGTTGCCCTTTTCAAAGTCGAAAGCTGCACCAACCTCAGCAAAATCATCAGGTAAGATGACACAACCAGGACGGTTTGGGGCTCCTGTCAGCTTCAATTCACGGCCAGAGCAAATCATCCCGTCGCTTTCAACGCCACGCAGTGAGCCAGGATAAATAATCTCCCCGTTCGGCATCATCGCTCCCACCTTAGCAACGACCACTTTAATCTTATCCTTGATGTTCGGTGAGCCGCAAACAATCTGCAGCTTTTCATCACCAGTGTCAACCGTCGTAATATGTAAATGGTCTGAGTCAGGATGATCCTTCATTGTTTCAACATAACCCACCACAAACTTCGGCTTGTGATCAGCAACCAGTTCATCACTGAAACCAGCTTTTTGAATCGCGGTGTTAAGCGTTGCGAGCTGATCGTCAGTCAAAAAGACCTGACCATTCTGATTTTTTAGCTCTGGCAATAACTGACTGGCATTCAAAAAGTTGTAGCCCAGGAGATGACCATCTTTTTGATCAGTAATCTCGACGACACCAGAGTTTTTAATAACTTTTTGGCTAGCGGTACTAGCCGCACAAATCACCACAAGCACGTCGCCCATGGCTTTTGGATTGTAACTTGCGATTAGCATGACACATTTCCTTTCCAAAAATTAAACGGCTTTGCACCGCTTTTATATTCTATCTCATTTAGTTCAGGCCGTGAAGAAATTCTTCAACTTGCTGCTTAGTTTTCCGATCCTTGTTGACGAAGCGGCCAATCTCTTTACCATCACGGTAAACAACAAAGCTCGGAATCCCAAAAATGTTGAGGCTGCTAGCCAAATCGATATTTTCGTCCCGATCGACCTGGAGGAAGTGGTAATTGGCAAAATCTTCTTCAATCTGCGGCATTGCCGGTTTGATAAAGCGGCAATCCGGGCACCAGTCAGCGGTAAAAAAGAGGACGTAACTGCCATCTTGGACCTTTGCTTTCAACTGTTCTTCCGTCATCTTTGGTAGAATTTCCATAATTGGCCTCCCTGTTTTCATTGTGAACTTTCCTTACAAATTATAACTAACCTTGTGCAAAATTGCCAAGGACTTGGATTGTGTTAGAATAAGCGTATTGTCAAAGCGAAAGAAGGAGACTTCATGAACGATTCCAATAGCACACTTAAACCATTAGTCGTTTCTGCGACTCTGGGAGCTTCCGGGCTGGCCGGTTTCCTAATCGGCAAACTGCTTGGCAACCGCAAAATGTCTGCTAATAAAATTTTAAGAAGGATCCGCCGCGATTTCCGGACTGAAGGCCCCGTGGCCGGCAGCTGGATTGAGCATTTTACCAAACCCTACCAGCATTTTGCTTTTAAAGCGGATGTCTACCGCGGCGGGATCAGCCGGATTGAAGATGGTCAAGTCGTCAACTACAATTTTTTAGCTGATGCCCACACTGGTACTTTGCTACAGCTTGACCGGGAAGATCAGCATTAATTGATTCCCCACTCACAGTTAATCAAAAAGAAGTCGGAATGATGCGTACCCCCCCAAAGTTGGAAATCGACTCTGGGGGTATTTTTTTATGACTAAAATTAGCATAAACACTAAGCTTAAGGCTGTCGAAGAGTATGCCAATGGTAATGA
>NZ_CANDNU010000011.1 GCF_947387495.1 Limosilactobacillus difficilis | reverse complement strand
ATTCACGAAAGAACTGCTGGGGTTATTTTGATAGCGCGCTTGAGCCATACCCAGCATTAAATTCCAAACCTTGCGGTCATTACCAAACATTTGCCATAACTGGTCAGTTTGCTTTTTTGTTGGATATAGCCGTAATTTAATCCCCTTATTAATCTTGACCATTCTCATTTCACCTCCTTTTTACGCTGATCGTCAATATACTTAGCAACAGCTTGCTCATTAACGGCACCAATGCTTTCTACGTAGTAATTAGGCGACCACAAGTGTCGTCCTTGTCGTTTCCAATAGCTGTTTTTTAGTTCTGGACATTGGCGGAATAACTGATATGCCGTAATTCCTTTAAGCCAACGAACAATATTAGTAACTGATAGTTTGGGTGGTGCGCTGACTAATAGGTGAACATGATCATCTTTACCGATTTCCAAATGAGCAATCTTAAAGCCATATTGTTTAGCAATTTCATTTACTAAACGTTTAAATACCTCCTCAATATGACCTTTTAGAACCTTGTTACGGTATTTAGTTCCCCAAATGATATGGTAATTCAGATTGTAGACTGATGTCCTCCCATATGTAAGTCTGTTTATGTCTTTCATACCCACAATCATATCACATTATAGGTCATCCATATGACATACGGCCAAAAAGTAGGGCAATTCATCGCGCCCCTAAAAGAACGTGTTTCCTTGCCCAAATTCAAAAAAGCGTAGCAATCAACGTTGAGCACATTAATGATAAGTTAACTCTCTCCACGGACTAAGTACCCAAAAAACCGCTAATGCCAAGCCGGCACTAGCGGTTTTACTGTTTAAGAAAAATTGGTTACTTAGTGACGCGAGCTAAGAAGTAGTGCTTCTTTCCTTTACGGACAACGACAAACTTGCCGTCGAAGTGACTCGCTGGGTCGATCTCGGCATCGACGTCGGTGACTTTTTCGCCGTTGATGCGGATCGCGCCGTTTGTGATGTCCTGCCGTGCTTGCCGACGGGAAGGTTCGAACTTAGTGTCATCCACTAACCAGAGGACGATGTTCTTCTTCTCGGCGCTGACGTTGGCGGACGGCATGTTCTTCATCCCTTGTTCAATTTCGTCGGCGCTAAGATCAGCGATATCACCGGAGAAGAGGCTCTTGGTGATGCGTTGGGCTTCCTTGAGCCCTTTTTCGCCGTGGACGAATTTGGTAACTTCTTCGGCTAGGCGGCGTTGGGCTTCCCGCTTCCATGGTTCCTTCTTGACCTTCTCTGCCAGAGCCGCGATTTCGTCGTGGCTCAGGAAGGTAAAGTACTTCAAGTATTTGACGACGTCACGGTCATCCTGGTTGATCCAGAATTGGTAGAACTCGTACGGAGAGGTCTTCTTCGGGTCGAGCCAAACGGCGCCGCCGGCAGTCTTCCCGAACTTGGTTCCGTCAGCCTTCAGCATCAGCGGGATGGTCAAGCCGTAAGCCTGGGCCTTAGAACCTTCGACCTTGTGAATCAGATCGATCCCGTCGGTAATGTTGCCCCATTGATCGGCCCCGCCGACCTGCAATTGCACGTTTTCTTTTTGATAGAGGTGGAGGAAGTCAATTGACTGGAGAATCTGGTAGGTAAATTCAGTGAAGGAGATCCCTACTTCCAGCCGGCTCGCCACGATTTCCTTGTGGATCATGGTGTTGACATTAAAGAGCTTGCCATAATCGCGCAGGAAGTCGAGCAGGCTGATCTGGCCTAACCAGTCGCGGTTGTTGACGATTGTGAAGTTGTCAGTTCCGAACAATTTAGTCATCTGTTCCGTTAAGCACTGTTCGTTATGCTTGACCTGGTCCATCGTCTGCAATACCCGTTCGGATTTCTTGCCGGAAGGATCACCGATAGCCCCAGTTCCTCCACCGATGACGATGACCGGATGGTGGCCCGCCAGCTGGAAGCGTTTGAGCAGCATGAAGGGGATTAAGTGACCGATGTGGAGACTGTCACCCGTCGGGTCAACCCCGCAGTAAAGACCGATGTGCTTATCCTGGACCAGTTTTTCCAGGCCTTCTTGGTCGGTCGTCTGGTTAATTGCGCCGCGCCATTTTAAATCTTCGATAATGTCCATTTTTATTTCCTCCTCAGTGACTAAAAAATCCCGGGGCTGATTGCTCAACCCTGGGACGAAAACTCGTGGTACCACCCAGCTTCGTACGTTAAACGTACCTCTGTCTTGTATGTGACGAACAAGAAGGGAGTAATTCAGCAACGTGCTCTGTGTTGGTTTCCAGCCGGCCAACTCTCTGAGAACGGGGAACACGTGCCTACTAGGGGCCCTTCGTCACACCAATTATTAATCTGGCATTATTTTGTCACCCCGCCGCCTCTTTGTCAACTAGGGCGGTTAATTGTTCCCAAAGACGAACTTTTATGAAGAAAACGCTATCTAACGTTTGACAATAAGACAAAACAAGGTATAATAAATAACAATCTTAAGGGATTGAGCAGCGAGGCTGACATTGGTGAAAGGCAGCCAAATCCCAAATGGCAGTTGTGGAATGGGTGGTTCCAGTATCAACCGACGAGGCGGTCACAATGGCCGCGAAGATGGGTGGAACCGCGTTGAAAGAACGTCCCTGGTATGTTGAACCAGGGGCGTTTTTTGTTTTAATCAAAGGAGGTCTCTACATGGCAGATCAAGAACAACAACAGAAACTATCGCGCTCGCTGAAGAGCAGGCACATTACGATGATCGCCATCGGTGGTGCGATCGGGACCGGACTGTTTCTGGGATCCGGCAGTGCGATTCGCAAGGCCGGACCATCCATTATCCTGTCCTATTTAATTGTCGGGATTTTTTGTTTCTTTATGATGCGGGCACTCGGTGAACTGATCATGTCCGACACCAGCAAGCATTCGTTTATCGACTTCGTTAAGCAGTATTTGGGTGACCGGATGGAGTTCATTACCGGTTGGACATACTGGTCATGCTGGTTGAGCTTGGCGATGGCCGACTTGACCGCGACGGGGATTTACCTCCGTTACTGGTTCCCGAACTTACCCCAGTGGATCGGGCCGCTGGTGATCATTGTTCTGCTGATGCTGATTAATATGATTAACGTCGGGCTTTTTGGGGAATTCGAAAGTGCCTTTTCAATGATCAAAGTGCTAGCTATCCTGGCTTTGATCGTTATCGGTTTGGCTATGGTGCTGCTTCACACACACGTTGCGGGCGGCAACTACGCCAGCTTTGCCAACTTAGTCAGTCACGGCGGCTTTTTTCCGACCGGTCCCTTCGGCTTTTTGATGTCCTTCCAGATGGTTGTCTTTGCCTTCGTCGGCATTGAAATGGTCGGTTTAACCGCGGGGGAAACCAAGAATCCACAACGTGATATTCCAAAGGCCATCAATGCTCTTCCTGTACGAATCGGACTGTTTTACATCGGTTCAATGATCGCGATTATGTCGGTTTACCCGTGGAATCAGATCGTCACGTCGTCCAGTCCTTTTGTTCAGGTCTTCAAGGCGATTGGTATTACCGGAGCTGCCGGCATTTTGAACTTCGTTGTCTTGACCGCCGCCTTATCAGCAACCAATAGTTCCATCTTCAGTACGAGCCGGTCGCTCTATTCGTTGGCGGCAGGTGGGAACGCCCCGCAACGGTTCACCAAGCTGAGCAATAAGGCGGTTCCGAACGCAGCCCTGCAGTTCTCTTCAGCGATCCTCTTTATCATCGTGATTTTGAACTACATCATGCCGGCTGGAATCTTCAATATTGTCTCCGGGGTGTCAACGATCAACTTCGTCTTTGTCTGGCTGATCATCCTCTGGTGCCACATCCAATACCGGCGTCAAAATCCTGCGGGCCTGGCTGCCTTTAAGATGCCTGGTTACCCGCTGACCAGCTGGCTGACCTTAATCTTTTTCTGCGCCGTCCTCATCGTGCTCTTGTTTGACGCGTCGACGCGGACGTCCTTGATTATCTCAGTTATCTGGTTCATCGTTCTGTTCATTGCTTACCCGTTGTTGAAAAAATCACGAGCAAAATAAATTGGTTGAGTCCAGTAAAGCCCCGCAAGGCTTGGCTGGACTTTTTTTAAATTGGTATGGAATCAGCAACGGTCGGCTTTCACTTGGTATTTAAGGGAGAGAATTCTTGTAAAAGGTTTTACAAAGCAGTGTTGACGCGGTATATTTAAATTGTAAATTTTATTAAGTTCACAGAGGTATGATGCAATTATTCTTCAATTTATCTTGCCAAAGGAACAGCATTTATAGAAAGGTGTTAAGATCATGTATCTTTTAATCAATATCATTGGTCTGGTTGTCTTTCTGGCAATCGGGGTCCTCTTTTCTAAGGACCGCAAGCACATTCATTGGAAAGCCATTGGGATTATGATTGTTCTGAACCTCTTGCTTGCGTGGTTCTTGACCTCATCGGCAGCTGGCCGGGCTGGTGTTAAGGCCGCTGCTGACGGTTTCGTTTGGATTGTTGATGTTTCCGCTAAGGGGACGGTGTTCGCCCTTGGCAAGTGGTACGATCCGAAGAATCTGAACTTCATCTGTTCCGCACTGATGCCAATTCTGATGATTGTTCCACTATTCGACATTTTGACTTACATTGGCTTACTGCCGTGGATTATCAAGTGGATCGGCCGTGGACTTTCCTTCATTACTGGTCAGCCGAAGTTCGAATCATTCTTTGCTGTTGAAATGATGTTCTTAGGCAACACTGAAGTTCTGGCTGTTTCTGGGATGCAATTACGGAAGATGTCGAAGGAACGTGACTTGACCTTGGCCATGATGTCAATGTCTTGTGTGACGGCTTCGATTCTTGGTTCTTATATTCAAATGATGCCTGCCCGTTTCATTTTGACGGCGGTGCCGATTAACATTGTCAACTCGCTGATCGCTACTAGTTTGTTGAACCCGGTAACGGTTGCACCAGAAGACGACACGATTGAAAAGGTTGGTAACCAAGGTGACAGCGGCAAGAAGGAACCATTCTTCTCCTTCCTGGGTGACTCGATTCTGGGTGCCGGTCGGCTGATCTTGATCATCATTGCCAACGTCATCGCCTTCGTTGCTTTGGCTGCCCTGATCGACAAGATCCTTGGTCTGTTCTGGAAGCCACTGTCGCTGGAAAGCATCTTGGGTGTCGTAATGTTCCCATTCTCATGGCTGTTGGGGCTGCCTGTTCACCAAGCATGGTTCCTGTCACAGCAAATGGGGATGAAGCTGGTTACTAACGAATTCGTTGTCATGGGTTCCGTTACTGGCAAGATTGCCTCAATGAGCCCGCACTTGGTTGCTGTTCTGACGACTTTCGTCACTTCCTTCGCCAACTTCGGGACCTTAGGGATGATCATCGGTGCCTTCAAGGGCTTGGTTGGTAAAGAACACAACGACTACATTTCCCAAAACGTTGGCTACCTGCTGCTGTCAGGGATCCTGGTATCGCTGCTGTCAGCTGCCTTTGTTGGACTCTTTGTTTGGTAAAAGTTAATTTGAGGGGCGAAGCGGCATTCTTGCCCACTAAGCCCCTTTTTCTACACAAGTAATTTAAAGCGATTACATAATTGAGGAGGAATTACTGTGGCAACTAAAATTATTATGGACACTGACCCGGGGATCGATGATGCTGCTGCTTTGACGATGGCAATCAATGATCCGCAGATCGATCTGAAACTGGTGACGACTGTGGCCGGGAACGTAACCGTCGACAAGACGACGATTAATGCCCTAAAGATCGTCCACTTCTTTGGAAAGAGCGGCCAGATCCCGGTAGCTGCCGGGGCTGAACAGCCGCTGATCAAACCATTCGAAGATGCGGCCCGCATTCACGGCGAATCGGGGATGCCTGGTTACGACTTTGGCAACGATTACGGCCACGCTATTGATAAGTCGGCCGTCGAAGCACTTCACGATGCGATCATGGCTGAAGACCAGATCACCCTGGTGCCAACTGGTTCCTACACTAACATCGCCCTGCTCTTCAGTGAATATCCTGAAGTGAAGTCTCACATTAAGCAAATTGTTGCGATGGGCGGCTCCCTTTCCGGCGGTAACATGACTAGTACTGCCGAGTTCAACGTCTTTACCGACCCGGATGCTGCCAAGATCATGTACAATTCCGGTATTCCGATCGTTACCGTTGGCCTGGACATCACGCTGAAGGCATTGCTGACGGCTGAAACAATTGAAAAGCTGGGTCAGATGAACGAAGCTGGGAAGATGCTGCACGGGCTGATCACTCATTACAATGACGGCAGTAACACCGGCCGGCCGATGCACGATGTCAACACGATCTTCTACCTCCTGCATCCTGAAGCGATTAAGACGAAGGACATGTGGGTGGATGTCCAAACTGATGGCCCGGCCATCGGTGCGCTGGTCGGCGACATTCGTGGTGCTTACCATGATGGCAAGACAAACGCAAAGGTTTGCGTCGACATTGATGCTGATTACTTCAATAAGTGGTTCTTAGATGAGGTTAGCAAGATTAAGATGTAAAGCAAAACTATAAAATCAGGGGGCTTGGCTAGCTGCGGCGGCCAAGCCTTTTTAATTAGCGGCGAACGATGAAGGGCAATCAGTGGTAAAATTCCGCTTTTTGAAATTAATTGGTCGCTGATGGGGTGATTTTGCTGGTGGCTGTCCGGATATTTCGGGCCAGATAATTGAGTATGTGTTATTATTAACTAAGTACAGTGGGTAACTACTGACGTACTCATTGCTAAAAACGAGGGCTTAGAGTTAGGGCTCTTGGGAGCGTCTACTTTACACAGTTAGTAAGAAGTACTATTCAAATGATTTTGACTACTATTTTAAGCGAACGATAAGTACTACAAATAGCATATAATATTCATTGATAGGTAGCTATTTTTCTACAATAACAGCTTGGTGTGTAGTAGCCTAGGATACTATTTAAAGAGGGATGCTTATAATGATAGATTATGAAAGGATCGATCGGTTTGTACTCAATTGCGGTGCAATTGCCGATCCCGAACAATTAGCGCGCTTCGTACTTAACAATTTGATTCGCCTGCTCAACTTTGATACGGGAATGGTTATTTTTTTGCATCCTGACGGTAAAATTAAATGGATTGACGAGTGGGGTGAAGGAGCCCGCGTCGGCAATAAATTAAGTGACCACTATGTGTGGACTGGCCTGGGCGACGTCAAATCGATTCAAGAAGCGGGTAACATCGTCTACCAAAAGCTATCAGGACGCCAACGGATGATGATTGGCCCGGAAGATTTGCGAAAGATGCATCTGGACGGCCTCGCCAAAGCGACCGAACTGCGGGGAATTAAATGGTCGATGGGCTTCGGCCTCTGGGATGATTCAGGGACATTGATGACCATCTATGCTATCAGCCGCATTCATGGCCAGAAGTACACTGATGATGAGATGGAGACCGCTGATATTGTCTTTAAACACATCAATAACCTCTTTCGAAATTTTTATATCAACGTGACCGGCAATTTATCGGCTACCGATTCATCCCAACCGGTGAAGAACGTTTTGACGCCCCGGGAATGGGAAGTGGCAGCACTGCTCTTGCGGGGATTGACGAACGAAGGTATTGCGCGGGAGTTAGATATTAGCAAATACACTGTCAACAAACACATTGAAAATATGCATGCAAAACTCAAAGTGAACAATCACAGTGCCCTAATTTCCCGGCTTTACAAATTATCCCAGGCTTGTAAGCAGCAATCATAATGAATTCTCACCAAGGCTCCTAAGGTCGGCTCTATCAACCTTAGGAGCCTTTTCCTATTAGTCGATTGATCGGCCCGCTAATGTTGAATTCAAGTGCCGTTTAGGGTAAAGTAGAACTGACGTGAAACAATCATAATGTTTCACATAGAGGGGCGATAATGAATGAATCCGGATGAATTTCGGAATACCTTACTGAAACACCAAATTGATTTAAATGCCGAGCAATTGCAACAGTTTGCTTTGTATTATCGGCAATTGGTGACAGTTAACCAGCATGTTAATCTGACCGCGATTACTGAGCAATCGGCGGTCTACCTCAAACATTTTTATGATTCGTTGACGGGAGCCTTGGTTGTACCCCAGTTACAGACGAGCCCGCTAAGAATTTGCGATGTCGGTGCTGGTGCCGGTTTCCCTTCCTTACCATTAAAGATTGCCTTTCCCCAGTTAAGGGTGACGATCGTTGATTCACTCCAAAAACGGATCAATTTTCTGAGTGAACTGGTGGATCAGCTTGGTTTGTCCGGCGTGGAGCTGGTGCATGAGCGGGCAGAGACTTTTGCCGGCAAGAAAAGCGCTGCTCGCGAATCGTTTGACCTGGTAACCGCCCGTGCGGTAGCCCGGATGAGCGTTCTCAGCGAGCTCTGTTTGCCGGCGGTGAAAGTGGGCGGCCTTTTCCTTGCCTACAAAGGATCAGCGGGCGAGGATGAGTTGGCCGCAGCTCAGGGTGCGATTAAACAGCTCGGTGGCCAGGTCCAGCAAGTGGCTAAGCTGGCACTGCCAATCGAAAGAGAGCCGCGCCAGATCATTGTTGTAAAGAAAGTAGACAAGACGCTAGGTAAATATCCGCGGCGCCCGGGCATCCCGGCCAAGAAGCCGCTTGCCTAGAGAAAAGGGAGGATCTTGAATGGCATTTTCTTTGTTTGGTTTTAATAGGCACCACGGAGATAAGAATGTACAAAATCAAGTGGTTTCGGTATCCCTTGATCAGATCGAGCCAAATCGTTACCAACCGCGGAAGGTCTTTAATCCAGAAGAAATCCAAGAATTAGCCCAAACTATCGATGAGCACGGCCTGCTCCAGCCAATTGTGCTACGGGAATACGAACCGAGCAAGTACGAGATCATCGCGGGCGAACGGCGTTTCCGGGCAATGAAACTACTGAAATGGGAGAAGGCCCCAGCCATCGTGGAAAAGATGAGCGACAAGGAGAGTGCTTCCCTTGCGCTTGTCGAAAACCTTCAGCGGGCCGATTTGAGTCCTGTTGAAGAAGCCCAAGCTTATCAGCGGCTGATGAAGATGAATGGATTGACCCAGAAGGATCTTGCTAAGGGGATGGGCAAGAGCCAATCAACCATTGCCAACAAAATGCGGCTCCTCAAGCTGATCCCGCCGGTGCAAAACGCAATTTTGGATCACCGGATTTCCGAACGCCACGGGCGAGCTTTGCTGGGGCTGAACGAGGAGCAACAGCGCGATGTGCTGATGGACATCGTCAACGAAGGCTGGACAGTCCGGCAGACGGAAGAATACGTTGACGTCTTATTAGGTAAGACGACGGTGCCTGCCCCGGATGAAAGCCCAGCTGACGCCCCGACTTCAGTGAAGAAGAGCTCAGGGGAAAACGGTGCTGGTAAGACCAAAGCGAAAAAACGGTCGCGGCGCCGGCGGACGAAGAAGACCAACAAGACCACTGATCCGCAGATCGCTCTGAACACCATTCGTCAGTCGATCCGCATGGTCAACCAAAGCGGTGTCAAGATTGAAGCAACTGAGCAAAACGACGCCGATTCCTACAAGTTCATTATTACGATTCCGAAAAAGGAGGAGTAGCCCAATGGCAAATGTGATTGCACTGGCCAACCAAAAAGGCGGTGTCGGAAAAACGACGACTAGCATTAACCTGGGGGCTTGTCTCGCCGACCTGCACCAGCGGGTTTTGCTCATCGATCTGGATCCGCAGGGCAACGCGACGAGTGGCCTCGGGATCGATAAACGCCAAATTGGCCAAAACGTTTACGATGTTTTGATTAATGACGTTCCGCTCAAGGACGTCATTACCAAGAGTAGCCATCCGGGGTTAGACATCGTTCCGACCACGATTGCTCTTTCGGGGGCGGAAGTGGAGTTGACCTCGCTGATGGCCCGGGAAACACGGCTGAAGGATGCTTTCGGGGATGTGAGCGACCACTATGATTTCATTTTGATCGATTGCCCGCCGTCACTCGGCTTGCTTACGATCAATGCCTTTACAGCAGCAAATTCGATTTTGATCCCAGTTCAGAGTGAATACTACGCCCTGGAAGGGCTGAGCCAGTTGATGAACACGATTCAGCTGGTCCGTAAGCACTTTAATAAGGGGTTGAAGATCGAAGGTGTCCTGCTGACGATGTACGACCGGCGCACTAAGCTGGGGAAGCAAGTCAATGCGGAAGTTCAGAAATACTTCGGCTCTCAGGTTTATCACACGATCGTGCCCCGCAACGTGCGCTTGTCCGAAGCACCTAGTCATGGCGAAGCGATTGTCGATTACGACCGGCATTCGACTGGCGCCCAGGTTTACCGTCAACTAGCAAAGGAAGTGTTGGCTGCTCATGGCAAAGAATGAGAAAACAGGGTTGGGGCGCGGGATTGAAGCGCTCTTCGCGGAAAATGACGTAACTGATTCCAACGATGAAACGGTCCAGGAAATTGAGCTAGCCAAGATCCGTCCCAATCCCTACCAACCACGGCGCGACTTTGACCAGAAAGCCCTGAATGAGCTTGCGAGCTCGATTAAAAAGTCAGGGGTCTTCCAACCGGTGATCCTCCGGCAGCCAAATCCGCAGCTGTCCCGCTATGAGCTGATTGCGGGGGAACGCCGTTTCCGGGCTTCAAAGATTGCCGGTAAGGCGACGATCCCGGCAATTATTCGGCAGATGAGCGATGAGCAGATGATGGAAGTGGCCGTCCTGGAAAACTTGCAACGGGAAGACTTGACGCCGCTGGAAGAAGCCCAGGCTTACGCCACTTTGATGGATAAACTCAATTTGACCCAGGCCCAGGTGGCTAAACGGCTGGGCAAGAGCCGGCCTTATATCGCCAATTATTTGCGTCTGCTGAGTTTGCCGGAAGAGGTCAAAAAAATGGTCGATAACCGGCAGCTGTCGATGGGCCAGGCCCGGACCTTGCTAGGCTTAAAAGATGAGCGCCAGCTTGCGAAAATTGCTAAACAGGTGGTGGCCGACAACTTAACGGTGCGTCAGCTGGAAAACATCGTCAATCGCCAGAACAGTGCCAATAAGGAAGTGCATAAGCGTCATTCGCCGCAGAAGTCGGTCTTTTTGCGAGATGCCGAAAACCAACTCCAGAACCGCTTTGGTACCAAGGTCACTGTCGCCCCGTCACGAAAACGGGGGCGTGGTAAAATTGAGATTCCTTACACCAGTAATGCGGACTTGACGCGGGTCTTAGAATTGCTGGGCATTAAATATGATGATTAACGGGGGTGCCAAATGGCTGATTACAAACTAAACGATATCGTGATGATGAAGAAACCGCACCCGTGCGGGACAAATCGCTGGCAGATCATCCGGGTCGGGGCGGACATTAAAATCCAGTGTACCGGCTGCGGGCACATCGTTATGATGACACGCCACAACTTTGATAAACGTATGAAGAAAGTCCTAGAACGGGCTGACAATGAGGAGGATTAATTAACAATGGCTTTAACTGCAGGGATTGTCGGTTTGCCGAACGTCGGTAAATCAACGCTGTTTAACGCAATTACGAAGGCAGGGGCTGAAATGGCCAACTACCCATTCGCAACGATCGACCCGAATGTCGGGATGGTTGAGGTGCCAGATAAGCGTCTGGACCGGATTCAAGAACTGATTCCGGCCAAGAAGATCGTCCACACAACCTTTGAATTCACCGATATTGCTGGGATCGTCAAGGGGGCCAGCAAGGGTGAAGGTCTTGGCAACAAGTTCCTGGAAAACATTCGGCAAACTGACGCCATCGTGCACGTGGTCCGGGCCTTTGACGACGATGACATCACCAGTGTGACCGGGAAGGTTGATCCGGTCGATGATATTGATACGATCAACCTGGAACTGATTATGGCAGACCTAGATGCGGTCAACAACCGCCTCGGCAAGGTCAAGCGGGCAGCGAAGGGACGTTCCAAGGAAGCCCTCGCTGAACTGGCCGTGCTGGAAAAGATCAAGCCGGTCCTGGAAGCTGGTAAGTCGGCGCGGACGATCGACTTCAGTGACGACGAAAAGCCGATCGTTAAGGGCCTCTTCTTGTTGACTACTAAGCCGGTCCTTTACGTGGCCAACATCGCTGAAGACGAAATGGCAGATCCTGACCATGCCAAGTACATCGACCAGATTCGCGACCATGTCAAGGATGAAGGGGCAGAAGTCATCGGTGTTGCCGCGGCGGCCGAAGAGCAAATTGCCGAGATGGACGATGCTGACAAGGCCGACTTCCTAGAAATGGAAGGTGTGAAGGAACCTGGCTTGAATCGGTTGATCCGGGCAGCTTACAAGCTGCTGGGTCTGGAAACCTTCTTCACTGCTGGTGGTCCCGAAACCCGTGCCTGGACTTTTAAGCGTGGCACCAAGGCACCGCAAGCGGCCGGGATTATCCACTCTGACTTCGAACGGGGCTTCATCGCAGCCCAAATTATGAAGTATGATGACCTGGATCAGCTGGGCTCCATGCAAGCTGTCAAGGATGCTGGCAAGCTCCACCTGGAAGGCAAAGATTACGTCATGCAGGACGGCGACATTGTTGAATTCCGCTTCAATGTTTAATGGTCAAAACTAGAGAGGAGAATTCGATAATGAGCGAGGATCTGCAAAAGAAAAATGCTGATGCCAAGCAGCGTCAGGCACGAAAAATCAAAGAGGCCAACCAGGCCGCTGCCAGTGAAATTTCTAACTATCAGCTGACCCGGAAGAACGAGGACTTTATCTACCAGCTGCAAAAGCAACTGAAAGAACAAGGAGCCAAAGCTGATAAAATTCCGGGAATGATTCAGGAAACGGTGAAGTCCCTCCAGGAAGGCCAGAAGAGCGGCAAGACGGCACGGGCAATGTACGGAACGCCAACCCACTATGCCCATCAGCTGATTCACCCGGACACTAATAAAAAGCCAGATGAACTGAAGACTTCTTCTTTCCCGCAATTAGCCCTGGATAACACGATCATGCTGCTGGCAATCTTTACGATCATGTACGGGATCATGGGTCTGCTGCCGAACAACTCGATTGGCAAGCTGAAAGTCAATGGGGCCGCCGGAATTACGGCAATTGTCATTATCTCGGTTGTCGGCGGGTTGACCTTTGGCTACATCACCAAGTTGATGGAACCAGTTAAGGACGAAACTACCGGCCGCTGGAAGAAGCGTCCTGTTGGAATGCGAATTGGGTTAACGATTGCCGCCTTCGTGATCTGGCTACTGGCTTACCTGCTGGTCAACCTGTTGCCAAACGTCATCAACCCAGTCTTAAACAGCTGGATCGAATTGGTCATCGGGGTCGTTGCCATCCTTGGTGACATCTACTACCGGCGTAAATACCACATCGTTGGCAGTGCCTTTAGTACGCGTCAGCCGAATAGGCGCCAAAGCCGCAAGTAAATTCTCCAAGGATATTGACCACTGCCAGTATTAATAGTAAGGTAGTAGCTAATCTAAATAAGGGAGTGTCTTCAAACATGTCGAATTGGGATACAAAGTTTGCCAAAAAAGGTTTAACTTTTGATGATGTTTTACTGATTCCAGCCGAAAGCCACGTACTGCCAAACCAGGTTGATTTAAGTACCACCCTGGCACCGAATATCAAGCTGAACGTGCCGTTTATCAGTGCCGGAATGGACACCGTCACGGAAAGCTCAATGGCAATCGCAATGGCCCTGCAAGGCGGGATGGGTGTTATTCACAAGAACATGTCCATCCAGGCTCAAGCTGGCGAAGTTTCTACGGTAAAGGGCGTCGAACTGCCAGCATCATTTGGAAAGGCTGCCGTTGACGATAAGAAGCGGTTGCTGGTTGCAGCGGCTGTCGGGGTTACCAGTGACACGTTTGAACGGGCCGAAGCTTTACTGAAGGCAGGGGCTGACGCGATCGTTATTGATACGGCTCACGGTCACTCCGCTGGGGTACTGCGCAAGATCGCTGAAATTCGTGACCACTTCCCAGACGTAACGCTGATTGCTGGGAACGTTGCTACGGCGGAAGGGACTAAGGCTCTCTACGATGCTGGTGTTGACATCGTGAAGGTTGGCATTGGCCCTGGTTCGATTTGCACGACCCGGGTTGTCGCTGGTGTAGGGGTTCCTCAAATCACTGCTGTTTACGATGCTGCTTCCGTGGCTCGCGAATACGGCAAGACGATCATTGCCGATGGCGGGATCAAGTACTCAGGTGACATTGTCAAAGCCCTGGCCGCTGGTGGTAACGCCGTCATGATGGGTGAAATGTTGTCCGGGACGACCGAAGCTCCTGGCGAATTGTTTGAAGAAAATGGCAAGAAGTACAAGATGTACCGGGGGATGGGTTCTGTGGCAGCTATGGCCCAGTCACATGGCTCCTCTGACCGTTACTTCCAAGGCGGGGTCAATGAAGCCAACAAGCTGGTTCCAGAAGGGATCGAAGGCCGTGAAGAATACAAGGGTGACGTTGCCGATGTAATCTTCCAGATGATTGGTGGCCTACGTTCCGGTATGGGCTACGTTGGGGCTCCAGACATTCCAACTTTGATTGACAAAGCGCAATTTGTCCAAATTACCAACGCCGGCTTGCGTGAATCTCACCCACACGACGTTCAAATTACGAAGAAGGCACCAAACTACAAGCGCGAATTCTAGTTGGACCTTGAGATCAAAATACAAAGCTCCCGTTCCTCAGTTTTGACTGACGAACGGGAGCTTTTCTTATGGTCAATATTTCCCGGGAAAAGATGCTAATATTTCTATCTGGGGCTTGATTTGAGTTGTTCAGGATGGTTTATCAATGCTAAACTAGTAATAATTGATGCAAACAACGGTGGAGGAAATAACAGTGAAAACCATTTTGTGGATATTGCTGGTTGCTTCAGCAGTAATCTTTATCCTAAAACTTTTGTTCCAGATGGGACGGATTCGGCGCGGCCGGAATGCGAATCCAGGGAGATTGGGCGTCCTTTCAAACTGGGTTCTAATTATTGTGTTCGTGGGTAGTTTGGCTGGTTTGGTTTATAGTTTTGTAAACCCGTATGCGTTCCAGAGTCAAAATCACTCTGACCAAGTTGCCAGCTCATCCAGTTCGTCCAGCTCGTCATCATCTTCTCCGGTGGCAAGCACGACCGAAAGCGATCGGGTCACTTGGTCGCCGAAGCGAGTTCGTCTGAACGACAATGGCGAGGCTAAGGTGCGCTTTATTATTCCAGCGGGATACAAGGTTCGGATCGTGGGTCACAAGTATGGCAGTGAATACCGGGTCTTCAAGCGGGTTAACCATGAGCGGACGGCTAAGTACACCTTTGGTGATGCCGGCGAATATGATATCATCTGCATTGCTAAGAATGGTGACAAGAAGACTTACCACTTGCGGGTCCACAACGCTAGTTCAGAGTCTAGCTCTAGCAGTTCATCCTCGAGTAGCAACAGCTCCAGCAGCTCGTCCAGCAGCGCTTCGTCATCCAGCAGCAAGAGCAGTTCAAACAATAATAACAACAGTAACAACAGTAACAACAATAACGGTGGTAGCAACAATGGCGGCAGCCGTTCATCCAATACCGGCACTTCGGGTGGCGGTGGCGGCTCGACCAGCACTTACCGGCCTGCCCGTTCAACTGGCGGTGGTGGCGGTAGCTACACGCCGAGTCGGCCGGCTCAGCAAGCGCCACAGCAAAATGGTGGTCCGGTTGGTCCGGGTTACTAATGATGAATTCAATTGGGCCGGGCATTGGCGCCTGGCCTTCTTTCTAATTCCAGGTTAAGGGGGTTCAAGCGTGAAGATACTAATTGTCGATGATGATAAAGAAATTGTGCAATTGCTGGAAATTTATGTTCGCAATGAGGGCTACGAGCCAGTCGCCGCTTATAATGGCAAAGAAGCGATGACCAAACTTAACACGAATCCTGATATTGCACTGATCATTTTGGACATTATGATGCCCGAAATGGACGGGATGGCTGTCATCAAGCAGGTCCGTAAAGATTCAGGGATCCCGATCCTGGTTTTGTCGGCGAAAACTACCGATATGGATAAGATTCAGGGGTTGGTCACCGGTGCTGATGACTATGTCACCAAGCCTTTTAACCCACTTGAGGTGATGGCGCGGGTCAAGTCACTGTTGCGGCGCAGCAAAGGTGACGTGACAAATGATCAGCCGGACGTTCTTGAAGTCGGTCCATTGACGATTAACAAGGATTCTCACGAGGTAAAAACGATCAGCGGCAACACGATTCAGCTGACGGCCCTGGAGTTTGGGATCCTTTACCTGCTGGCCAGTCACCCAAATCGCGTGTTTAGTGCTGATGACATTTTCGAGCGGGTTTGGCAGCAGGAATCTGTCGTATCAGCTAAAACGGTCATGGTACACGTCAGTCACTTGCGCGACAAGATCGAAGCCGCAACCGGTGGTGAAAAGGTGATTGAAACCGTTTGGGGTGTCGGCTACAAAGTCGAGGCTCATTAGGGATAAATGAGAATAACATTGAGATGAAGGGTTGGGGTTTAATGACGATTCCAGCCCTTTTTCTTATTTGGCAGCCTGGCTTTTCTGGTCAGGACTTGAATGTTAAAATAAATAAGATTGTGGGAAGGGAGGCAGTACTGTGAAACTGACAACCCGCGAAAAGACCTCGTTGTTCTTTGAAGCGGTTATTACGATTATTTTACTGGCGATGCTGGATTTGGCGGTGATTACCATCTTGCAGGATGTTGTCCGTTCCAACCCCGGTGTGGCTGTCGGTATCTACATTATTAAGAAGTCATTGGTATTTAGCCCGACCCACATCCGGATTTGGAGTTACCAGGGCTGGGTTATCGGGGTCCTAGTGGTCCTTGATCTGATTGTTCTCGCCTGGCGGTTAGTGCGCCGTTACCGGCAATATCAGATGCACCACATTATTAACGAGCTGCACTACATTGCCAACGGCCATCTGGACCACCGAATCCCTTTTAAGCTGCGCGGTGATGCCCAGCACGTGATTGTTAGCGTGAATGCCCTGGTGGACAGCACGGTGCGTTCGATGAATGATGAGCGACAGATGGAAAAATCCAAGGACGAGCTGATCACGAATGTCAGCCACGACCTGCGGACTCCGTTGACATCCATCATTGGCTACCTGGGGTTGGTCGAAGATCGTCAGTACCGCAGTGAGGAGGATATCCTCAAGTACACTCACACGGCTTATGAAAAAGCAAAACAGATGAAGAACTTGGTTGAAGACCTCTTTGAATACACCAAGGTTCAACAAAGCGGGGCACCGGTTTCGATGATGCAGGTTGACCTCGGCCAACTGCTTGAACAAGTGGCGGCGAGCTTTGAATTGGAAGCCTGCAAACGAGGAATTGAGCTGAACGTACGGGTTGTACCATCGCCGTTGAAAATTGAGGCCGATCCCGAGAAACTCGGCCGGGTCTTCAGCAACCTGGTAGCCAATGCGTTGAAATATGGTAACGGCGCCAGTTATATTCACCTGCGAGCCCACGAGCACGGTTCAATGGTCCAAATCAAAGTGGCTAATGACGGGGAGCAGATTCCACCTGAATCTGTGTCCCACCTCTTTGAGCGCTTTTACCGGGTAGAACGCTCACGCTCACAAAAGACTGGTGGGACGGGGCTTGGCCTTGCCATTGTCAAAAGCATCGTGGACTTGCATCATGGGGAAGTTTCAGCGCAGTCTAATGACGACGAAACGAGTTTTATCGTCAATTTGCCAGTCCAACAAAAGACAACAACGGAGGAGAAAGCATGAGAAAAGGTTTGCAGAAATTTTTCACTGTCATCACGACGGTGGTAATGGTGGCGGCTGGCTTTAGCTTTGCGGGGTCGGTGTCGGCCAATGCCGCTAGCACCGACACCCAGGTTGACGCCAAGGCCGCGATTGCGGTTGACCGGTCAACGGGCCAGATTATTTATCAAAAGAACGCCAACCAGCGGCGGGCAATTGCTTCGATGAGCAAGTTGCTGACGGTAGCGGTGATTGAACAGGAGATTCACGACGGTAAGCTGAAGTGGTCGACCAAGGTCAAAGTGACGCAGCCGATTGCCAAGCTGTCGCAGAAGAAGGACTTCAGCAACGTCCCCCTCGCTGCGGGTCATAAGTACACGGTCAAGCAGCTCACTGACGCCGCCTTAATCCAGTCGGCTAACGGCGCGGCCCTGGCACTTGCTCAAGCACGGGGTGAAACGACCGCTCAGTTTAATAACAAGATGCAGAAGACGGCCCGCCAGATGGGTGTTCGGGATGCGAAGATCTACAATGCCTGCGGATTAACCAACGGCCAGATCGGCACTATCGGTCTAAAGGGACAGAAGAAGTCGCTGGAAAACGAGATGTCCGCCAAGGATGTGGCCAAGGTGGCTGCCGGGTTGATCAGCAAGTACCCGTCAGTGCTCAAGATCACGAAGATCACCAGTGAAAAATTCCCGACCACCAAGCAAAAGACGACCCAGATGAAGACTTTCAACAAGATGCTGCCGGGCCAGTCCCAAGCACCCAAGAGTGTTAAAATCAACGGCCTTAAGACCGGGACTTCCGACAAGGCCGGAGCGTGTTTCGTCAGCACCGGCAACTATGGTGGTCACCAGTTGATTACCGTCGTGATGCACGCTAATGGCGGCGGGGATGCTCGCTTTACGCAGACTGCTAACCTCTATAAGAACGTCTTCACCAACTACAAGCCGGTCATTTTAACTAAGGTTTCGACTTTGCCAACCAGCGTTGCCTCCGTCGTAGTGCCGGATGGCAAGAACCAAACAGCGACCAACCTGGCCGTTGCCAAGCCGACAACTATTTGGATGAAGAACAGCCAACAGATTAGTCAGTGGACGACCTCATTGGACTTAAAAGCTAGTCGGAGTACAAAACACGGCGGGCTGATCGCGCCGGTAAAGAAGGGCGAAACGGTCGGAACCGTCAATTACAGTATGAGTGGTTTTGAGTGCTTGGACGGCTCTTCTTCAGTCAAGGTACCGGTTGCCGCGCAGACGAGTGTGGCTCGAGCTAACTGGTTCGTCCGGACTTGGCGGGCAATCCACCGGCACTAATCGTTCTACTGGCGGCTTAAAAAAGGACATTCAGCCGAATTTGCTGCTAGATGGGTGGTATCGTCCATTTCGTAAATGTGGTAGACTAATTAACAGAAAATCGTTCAACAAATTGTCACTAATTTCGTGATCCATGGAGGTACCTTGATTGGGTAAAGAAGCGAAAGAAAGAGCAAGGCAAGAACCGGAATGGTTATACGTACTCGGCATCGCGATGCCGCTATGTTTGAGCTACATCCCGATTGGATTAGCGTGTGGGATCCTGCTTCATGCAGCCGGATTTAACTTTGTGCTGGCATTCCTCGTATCAGTGGTAGTTTTTTCCGGTGGGGCTCAGTTCCTGATTGCTTCCATGCTAACCATTAATGCACCATTACTCTCCATTTTGACGATGCTGTTTTTCCTGGAATTGCGTTACGCTTTGCTGGGGTCCAGTTTGTCAAAGTACTTGAGCCGGGAAAACCAACATTTTATCCTGTTGTTTGCTGTTTCGATGAATGATGAAAACTACGCAATCAACTATTTAAAATTTGCGACGGATAAAAAGTGGCAACCGAAGCAGGCGCTTTTAGTAGAACATTACTCCCTGCTTTTTTGGGCTGTGTCGAACATGGTTGGGGCTTTGATCGGCAGTGCCCTGTCGATCAACTTGGAAATCGTGGACTTTGCCTTAACGGCCCTCTTTTTGTACATGATTGTCATGCAGGTCCGCAATCACCTGACCTTCATTATCTGTCTTTTGTCAGCGGTCTTGTCAGTCATTTTCCTGACCATGCTGAAGAGTACGATTGGGATTGTGGTGGCTACCCTGCTGGCATCGTTCGTCGGCTTTCTGGTTGAAAACCAGGTGCGCAAGCATTCCAAGCACCCGAATCATACTTGGATTTTGGGACGGATGATCCGCCCCGAAAAGACGCGCGACACCGTCGAAGACAGTGAAGCAAAGAAGGAATTCGCGGCCGAACAAAAGGACGTTCCAGGCGAAGACGTATCGACCGGCGAACGTCTGGTGGTCAAAGCGAAGAAAGTTAGCAGACCGGCACCAACAAGCACAGCGAGTCAGCCGGGTTCGCATCAGTCGCAGAAGTAACGGGGAGGTACGATGATGTCACAATTCTTAACTACTTTGCCGTTGCTGACTGCCGTAACCAATGACAAGGGAATCAGCTATCACTTGCTTCTCATCATTCTTGGCGGGATTGCGGCCTTTATTCCCCGTTACTTCCCGATGCGGATCTTTACGAAGCGCAAGATTCCGGAATGGTTCAACGAGTGGATGAAGTACGTGCCGGTGAGCCTCTTTACCTCGCTGGTGGTTAAAGGGATCTTTATCACGACTGAGGGCTACCACTTCGTTCCCCTAGGTCACGTTGCCCAAATCATTGCGGCCGTTTTCGTCGTCATTGCGGCCTATATTACCCGGTCGATGTCGATTTCCGTGATTACCGGTCTGGTTATGGTATTTCTGATCTCGCTGGTCTTGTAAAATTAATGAGACACAAAAAGCGATCTGTCAGTAGTTGGCAGATCGCTTTTGCTGTATACGATAATTCTTTATTTGACCATGTAGTCCCGCGTCATTGGCAGGTGCCGGCCTGAAGGACCCTTGGTCAGCAGGTACTGGACAACGTCGATATTACCAGATTCAAAGGAACCGGCGCAGGCTTGCAGGTAGAGATCCCACATTCGGGTGAAGCGTTCACCCATCATGTCGGTGATTTCGTCACGATTATTGTTGAAGTTGCTATCCCAGATTTCGAGGGTCCGTTGGTAGTGCCGCCGGAGCATTTCAACATCGCAGATCTGCAGGTTGTTTTCGGTGATTCGGCCGATGATTTCAGCCAAGCCAGGGACGTAGCCGCCAGGGAAGATATACTTGTTGATCCAGCCGTTGGTAGCGCCACCCTGTTGACGGGTGATCCCGTGAATTAAGGCGATTCCGTCATCCTTCAGGTAACGGCTGACATCTTTGAAGTAGAGACCCAGGTTTTCTTTGCCGACGTGTTCAAACATCCCGACAGAAGTGATGTAATCCCACTGCCGATCACCGAGCTCCCGGTAGTCGACCAGCTTGACCTCAGCTACATCGGACAAACCTTCGTTCTTAATCCGGTCCTGAACGAATTGGTACTGCTCCTCACTGAGCGTTACCCCGGTGACTTTCATGTCGTACTTTTTAGCAGCCGTTAGCATCAAAGTACCCCAACCGCAGCCGATGTCCAGGAGTGTTTGTCCTGGCTGGGGGTTCAATTTCTTCAAAATGTGATCAACCTTGTCCTTCTGGGCCTGGGTCAGGTCAGAATGGTTGCCATCTTTGAAGTAGGCACACGAATAGGTCAGAGTATCGTCTAGCCACAGCTTGTAGAAGTCGTTGCCGACGTCATAGTGGCTTTGGATATCTTCTTCACTTTCCTTTTCGGAGTGACCCTGCTTGGGCAGGATGCGGCGCAGCTTCGAGTTGCGCATAAAGCCACCAGCATTTTCGTAGGCTGAAGTGATCAGCTTTTGAAGACTGCCGTCGACTTCAATCCGTTTGTCCATGTATGCTTCACCGAGGGCGATTGAAGCATTCTTGGTGATATCGCGAATCGCAATCTTCTCATTGAAGCGAATGGTAACTTCCGGATCACCTTTGCCATAGTCTACGCTACTGCCATCCCAGAAAACAACTCGTACGGGAATGTTAAAGGAGTGCTTCAGAATGGACTTCAAAAACGTTTTTTCGAGCATCGATAAATTCTCCTTTGCTACTCGTAATAGTAGTTATTATACACCCGTGTTTGGCCTTGGTCACAAGGGACGCGGTGTATAATATTGAAGGAATTTATACGGAGGAGTGATCTTGTGACAAACGTTTGGGAGAAGATCAAGGGAAACGACTTTGTCCGGCGCATGTTAGTGTTAGTGGGGATTATTGCCATTTTGTACTGGGTGCGGCCGATGATGAACTTGATCCTCTTTACTTTTATCTTTACTTTTTTGATCGTCAAGTGGGTGCGGCTGATCCAACGCTGCTTTACGAAAGTTCCGTCATGGATCATCGTCCTGTTGACTTATGTGGTGCTGATCATTTTGGTCTACTTAACGATTACCAGGTATCTGCCCGTTTTGGTGAATCAGATTACTAAAATTGTCAACAGTATGGTGAAATATTATCAGCACAACGGAGGGACGATCATCAAATACGTCCATCACTACGTCAGCAACGCGACCATCGTTAGTCAAACCCGCCATTGGATGGGAATTCTCGTGACGACGCTAACCAATGTTGGGGCCTTGACAGTGACGTTCTTTATGTCGCTGATCCTCAGCTTTTTCTACACCATCGAGTTGGAACAGATGAATAGTTTTTCGCGGCTCTTTTTGAAGAGCAAGCTGGCATGGCTGTTCAAGGATGTTCACTACTTTGGTAAGATTTTTGTCAATACCTTTGGGGTAGTTATCGAAGCCCAGTTCTTTATCGCTCTTTGCAATACGGCGATCACGACGATCTGTTTGATTTTTATGAAGATGCCGCAAATCTTTGCTCTGAGCATCATGGTCTTCGTCCTGAGTCTGATTCCGGTGGCTGGAGTGATTATTTCGCTCTTTCCTCTGTCGATGGTGGCCTTTACCGTCGGCGGTTGGCGGGATGTAATTTATATTCTGATCATGATCACCTGCATCCATATGCTGGAATCCTATGTACTGAATCCGAAGTTCATGTCGAGCCGGACCGAGCTGCCGATTTTCTACACCTTTGTCATCTTAGTTTTCAGTGAACATTTCTTTGGTGGCTGGGGCTTGATCGTTGGGGTGCCGATTTTTACCTTCTTCTTAGACGTGTTCGGTGTTCAGCGGGACCAGGTCAAGAAAGAATCCCCAAAAAAGACACCGAAAAAGGCAAATTAGTTCGGAATCTGCCTTTACATTCGGCAATATTAGCTATATCTTATTAGTAAGTTCTTGTTATAAGCTGATATAGACAACAAATCAATTTAATCGTTCGTGTTTTATGAAAGGATGAATCTGATGCCTACTGATATTGAAATCGCCGATGCTGCCAAGATGCTTCCAATTGAGCAGGTTGCTGCCAAACTCGGTCTTAAAGCTGATGAAATTGAACAATATGGCAAGTATAAAGCCAAGATTGATTTGCCAATCAAGGAGGCGCCAGCCAAGAAGCATAAGCTCGTCCTCGTGACGGCGATGAACCCGACGCCGGCGGGCGAAGGTAAGTCGACCGTGATGATCGGTCTTGCTGACGGGATGAACCAACTCGGCCACCAGACGACCATCGCAATGCGGGAACCGTCGATGGGACCGGTCTTTGGGATCAAGGGTGGTGCTGCTGGTGGCGGCTACTCCCAAGTAGTCCCGATGGAGGATATCAACCTGCACTTCACTGGTGACCTGCACGCTCTGACCAGTGCCAACAACACTTTGGCCGCTCTGATTGATAACTACGTCATGCGGGACAATGATTTGCAGCTAGATCCGGAACGGATTATTTGGCGGCGGGTTGAAGACGTCAATGACCGGGTGCTGCGTAATGTGGTGACCGGCTTGGGCGGCCGCACACAGGGAATCACCCGGCAGACTGGCTTTGACATTACCGCTGCTTCCGAACTGATGGCGATTCTGTGTCTGGCAGCAGATTTTGCCGATCTGAAGAAGCGGATCGGCCGGATCGTTGTGGGTTACAGCTACGCCAAGAAGCCGGTGACGGTTGAGGAACTCGGCTTTACCGACGCTATTGCCATCCTGTTAAAGGACGCGATCAAGCCTAACCTGGTCCAAACCCTTGATCATACCCCGACGATCATTCACGGGGGACCATTTGCCAACATTGCCCATGGTTGCAACTCCGTTCTGGCAACGAAAACGGCCCTGCAGCTGTCTGACTACGCGGTTACGGAAGCCGGCTTCGGTGCTGATCTCGGAGCCGAAAAATTCCTGGACATCAAGCGACGCGTCTTGGGGCAGGAACCGGATGCGGTTGTGCTCGTCGCCACGATTCGTTCCCTTAAGTACAATGGCGGGGTGGCACGTAAGGATCTGACCGAAGAAAACGTCCCGGCATTGAAGGCGGGCTTAGCCAACCTGGAACGTCACATCAAGAACATCCAGGGATACGGTTTGCCACTGGTTGTTGCCATCAACCACTTTGTCTCCGATTCAGAGGCGGAGATTAGGACCGTCGAAGAGACTTGCCAAAAGCTCGGCGTGAAGGTTTCTTTGGTTGACGCCTGGGCCAAGGGTGGCGAAGGCTGTCAGGACTTGGCGAAGGAAGTCGTCAAGTTGGCGGACCAGCATCACGAATTCAAGCCGCTTTACGATTACCAGGCATCGATTGCTGACAAGATCACGACGATTGCCACTAAGTACTACGGCGCCAAGCGGGTCGTCTTCTCCAAGAAGGCCCAGCGGCAGATGAAACGTTACCAGGACCTTGGCTGGGGGGCTTTGCCGGTCTGCATTGCCAAGACCCAGTACAGCTTCTCCGATGACCAGCATGTCCTGGGAGCACCAACGGACTTTGACTTCCATGTTCGGGAGCTGGTTCCGAAGATGGGGGCCGGCTTCATCGTGGCTCTCTCTGGATCCATGATGACCATGCCGGGCTTGGCCAAGCACCCGGCCGCTGTCGACATGAGCATCAGCGATGATGGGAAGACGATTCGGGGTCTGTTCTAAGACTGCCAACCTCAATCTTGCATATTAATAAAACGGTTGTCCATAAGGGCAACCGTTTTGTTTGTCTACAGTCTGTTAAACCCATATACGAGGATACCGCCGATCAGGAGGATTGCGGGAATCAAGAAGGCCTTGATAAAGAAAGCCGCTACCGCGATCACGGTCAGCCAGAAAAGAAGGATTACCGACAGCTTTAGTAATTTCCAAAGCAGCCAAATGACTGCCAGCGTAACTAACAAGCCGATCACGTTCCTCACCATCCTTTGAGCAATAGCATATCTTACCGGTTGGCTGAAGGCAAGTTAAATTACTCTTAAGACTGTCAAAACGAAAAAGCGAACAATAAAAGAAACGTTTCCTAAATAAGTTCGTAAATTGTCTTGCCACTAGAATGATGATTTGGTATGATGAAATCGTAAAAATCTCTGAGGAGGAACTAACATTGACTTGTCAAATTGCTGTCATCATGGGAAGTAAGTCCGATTGGCCGACGATGAAGGGCGCCTGCCAGATTCTGGATGAATTCGGCGTGCAGTACGAAAAACACGTCATCTCGGCTCACCGGATGCCTAACGAAATGTTCGACTTTGCTAAGAAGGCAAAGGAGCGGGGACTCAAAGTGATCATTGCTGGTGCCGGGATGGCGGCCCACTTACCAGGGATGACGGCGGCTAATACCGTTCTGCCCGTCATCGGGGTTCCTGGCCAGACCAAGGCCCTTGGTGGCTTAGACTCCCTCTTTTCGATCGTTCAGATGCCGACAGGGATTCCCGTTGCTACGACCGCAATCGGCAGTGCCGGGGCAAAGAATGCCGCTTTGCTGGCGCTTGAAATCCTCGGGACGAGTCAGCCGGACCTTCAAGATCAGCTTGAGAAGTATCGGCAACAGATGCATAATGATTCAGTAGAAAGCAGTGCTGACCTTGACTAAACAATATATTGAGCAGGGAAAGACCATCGGGATCATCGGTGGGGGCCAGCTCGGCCAGATGATGGCGCTGTCAGCCAAGTATGGTGGGATGAAGGTCATCGTGCTCGACCCGACGCCGCACTGTCCGGCGGGGCAAGTTACTGACGACCAGATCGTTGCTCCTTATGCCGACGTCAAGGCCATCGAAGAACTGGCCCGGCGGTCGGACGTTTTGACCTATGAGTTTGAAAACGTTGACTTGAAGGCCCTCGAGGACGTGGCAGACAAGGTTAGTGTGCCCCAAGGGACTCATCTCCTGTACACGACCAAGAACCGAATTCGGGAGAAGACCTTTCTGCGCGACCAGGCGGGGATGAAGACGGCCCCGTTCCGGGCGGTCAAGAGCCAAGCGGACCTGAAAAAAGCGATTGCCGACCTGGGCTATCCTTGTGTTCTCAAGACCTCAGAAGGTGGCTACGATGGCCACGGCCAGCTGGTTTTGCACAGTGATGCTGACTTAGCAAACCCAGAAGTTGCCAAGATCATTGACTTTGGCGACGACATTCTCGAAGGCTGGGTTGACTTCAAGCTCGAATGTTCGGTGATGGTGGCCCGCAACGCGGATGGCCAGGTTGCAGTTTTCCCGGTGAGTGAAAACATCCACTGGAATGAAATCTTGCACGAAAGCATCGTGCCAGCCCGGATCAGCGACCAGACTGCCCAGTTAGCCCAGGACGATGCCGTTAAAATTGCTCACGCGATTAATTTGCGGGGCATCCTGGGGGTTGAGATGTTCGTGACCGAAGATGGCGACATCTATATCAACGAACTGGCTCCGCGGCCGCACAACTCCGGCCATTACACGATCGAAGCCTGCAATTTCAGCCAGTTTGACGTGCATGACCGGGCAATTTGCAACTGGCCGCTGCCCAAGATCAAACTGCTGAGTCCGGTAGTGATGGTCAACGTTTTGGGCCAGCACGTGGCTGGCGCCCGGAAGCTCAGCCAGGAAAAGCCCAACTGGCACTTCCATGATTATGGTAAGGCCGAGGTGCGTCACAACCGGAAGATGGGTCACATCACGATTCTGACCGATGACGTCGACAAAACACTGCAAGAAATTGATGATACCAATGTATGGAGGGATAAACATTGATTGATCGCTATAGCCGCCCCAAAATGAGTAAGATTTGGTCCTTGGAAAACCAGTACCAGAGCTGGCTCAAGGTCGAAATTACCGCTGATGAAGCTTGGTGCAAGTTGGGCAAGATCCCGGCTGAAGATGTGGAAAAGATTCGGCAAAACGCAAAGTTTGACGTCGATGAAATTGCCCGGATCGAGGCCGTGACTCACCATGACATCATCGCCTTTACCCGTTGCGTTTCTGAGTCGCTGGGACCAGAAAAGAAGTGGGTTCACTACGGCCTGACCAGTACAGACGTAGTTGACACCGCTCAGGGTTACCGCCTTAAGCAGGCTAACGAAATCCTCCTCAAGGACATCGACGAGTTCATGAAGATCGTCGCTGATAAGGCTCGCAAGTACAAGTACACGGTGGAAATGGGCCGGACCCATGGGGTTCACGCCGAACCGACAACCTTTGGCCTTAAGCTGGCGCGCTGGTATTCTGAAATGAAGCGGAATCGGGAACGCTTTATCCACGCTGCTAAGGGTGTGGAAGCCGGCAAGATTTCCGGAGCGGTCGGCACCTTTGCGCAGGTTGACCCCCGCGTTGAAAAACTGGTTTGTCAATCACTGGGGCTGCGTGCTCAGGAAATTTCGAGCCAAGTGTTGCCGCGGGACCTCCATGCCGAATACATCGCGACGATCGGCCTGATCGCCACGAGTATGGAAGAATTCGCCACGGAAATTCGGAGCCTCCAGCGGACTGAAATCCACGAAGTTGAAGAACATTTTGCCAAGGGTCAGAAGGGTTCCTCAGCAATGCCACACAAGAAAAACCCGATTGGTTCCGAAAACATTTGTGGGTGTGCACGGGTGCTGCGTGGTCACATCGTTACCGCTTACGAAAACATCTCACTGTGGCACGAACGTGATATTTCCCACTCCAGTGCGGAACGGATTATCCTGCCGGATTCCACCATTCTGCTGGACTACATGCTCCATCGTTTTGGGCAGATTGTGAAGAACCTGGACGTCTTCCCAGAACGGATGATCCAGAACATGAATCTGACCCATGGCCTGATTTACTCCGGGCGGGTGCTCAACAAGCTGGTTGCTAGTGGCCTCAGCCGGGAAAAGGCTTACGACACGATCCAACCACTGACGGCTAAGTGCTGGGCCGAACACGTTCCGTTCCGGCCGTTGTTGGAGGCGGACCCCGTGATTTCCAAGCAGTTGAGTAAGGAAGACATCGACGACGCCTTTGATTACCACTGGCACTTGCGGCGGGTGGACTACATCTTCCACCGGGTTGGTTTGGACTAAAATTGAATAATTGACGGGCTGGTGAGCATGTTTCACCGGCCTTTTCTTATATATGGCTGGCCGGCTAAGGGAATTTTAAAAATGAGGAAGCGTTTCCATTGTGCTTTTAGAGTTCGGCAGGTAAAGTAGAGACATTAGCGATTGCCTGATTGATGAGGACTGAAAACTGATCGCAATTCCATTTCGAGGAGTGAAGATTTGATGTTTGAAGAAAAAATGCCCAAGGGCTTTCTCTGGGGTGGCGCCGTTGCTGCCCACCAATTGGAGGGAGCCTGGAATGTTGACGGTAAGGGACCGTCTGTTGCTGATGTGATGACGGTCGGTAGTGCTGATCAGCCGCGGGAGATTACGGACACGGTGGAGCCAGGCAAGATCTACCCGAACCACGACGCGATCGATTTCTATCACCACTATCCCGAAGACATTAAGATGATGGCTGAGATGGGCTTCAAGTGCTTCCGGACGTCGATTGCCTGGACGCGGATTTTCCCAAAGGGGGATGAAGCCGAACCAAACGAGAAGGGACTGGAATTTTATGACAAGCTCTTCGACTGTTGCCACAAGTACGGCATCGAACCGGTTATCACCCTGTCCCACTTCGAAATTCCTTTGCACCTGGTCCACCAGTATGGCGGCTGGCGTTCGCGGAAGATGATTGACTTCTTTACGAAGTTTGCGAAGGTTTGCTTCCAACGTTACCGTGACAAGGTGAAGTACTGGATGACCTTCAACGAAATCGATAACCAGAGCGATTTCAACAATCCTTTCCTGATGGCGACTAACTCGGGGCTGCTCTTCCGCAAGGGTGAAAACCGGGAAGCGGCGATGTACCAGGCAGCTCACTATGAAGTCGTTGCCAGTGCCCTGGCGGTCGAGATTGGTCACCAGATCAACCCTGATTTCCAGATCGGCTGCATGATCAACTACATGCCGATTTACCCGGCGACGGCCAAACCGGCCGACCAGCTGCTGGCCCAGGAGGCAGCTCAGCGGCGTTACTGGTTTAGTGACGTCCAGGCTAACGGTGAATACCCACGGGAAGTGGAGACTTACCTCCAGCGGAAAGGCTACCGTCAAGACATCACGACGGCTGACCGAATGATCCTGCGGGAAGGGACCGTCGATTATGTCGGCTTCAGCTACTACAGTTCGATGACAGTTTCTGCTGATAAAGTCGGGGTTGACGAACTGACGGACCTGCACAGCGCGGGCGTGCCGAACGACAACCTGCCGAAGACGGACTGGCACTGGGAAGTTGATCCCGAGGGCCTGCGTTACGGCTTGAACTGGCTGACTGACCGCTATCACAAGCCATTGTTCATCGTTGAAAATGGGATGGGCGCCTATGACAAGGTGACCGCCGATGGCAAGATCCACGATGATTACCGGATCGACTACCTGCGGCAGCACATCAGTGAGATGGAGAAGGCGGTCGTCCTTGATGGGGTTGACCTGATGGGCTATACCCCGTGGGGCTGCATTGACCTCGTTTCCGCCGGCACTGGTCAAATGGACAAGCGTTACGGCTTTATCTATGTTGATAAGAACGACAAGGGCGAAGGAAGCCTCAAGCGTTCCCGCAAGGATTCCTTCTACTGGTTCCAGCACGTGATTGAAAGCAACGGAGCTGACCTTGATTACGGCGTCAAATAGGCTAAAATCAATAATAGCTAAGAAGGGAGCATCACCCCGTCATCGCAACTGACAGCTTGGTGCTACCTCGACTTCCTGGCTCGCAGCGTTTGGGATAACCCAACGGTGGGGGCCATTTGTGTAATAGGCAATTGGATGTGCTTTAACGAGGGGCGGAGACAGTCCCTGGCATTTGAGAGGACGATCATGGATACAGAAAAGAACAACAATACGGCTGGCCTGCTAGTGGCAACGCCAATCATGGGTGCTGTCGTGGGCCTTAGCTCGGGACTGCTCAGTAAATGGCTGGACCTGGTGGAATCCTTTTTCCTGCATTTTCGCGAGAACGACCTGATGCCGGTGGCAACGGGAACTTCGGCGCAACGGCGCTTGCTGGCTGTCACGATCGGGGCAATTATTGCTGCCGTCATTTGGTTTTGGATGCAGCGGCATTACCGGCCCGTGAAGTTAAAAAAAGCAGTTGCCGGGCAGATGATGCCCTTTTGCCAAACCATCCTGCACGTTCTGACCCAGATTTTTTACGTCGGTACAGGCGGCTCAATCGGACGCGAATTGGCTCCGCGGGAGGCCGGAGCAATGCTTGCTCAGCACTGGGAGCAACTAGTGGATCGCCATCCCCACTGGCGGCTGAGTGGCGATGACCGCCGGCTGCTGGTAGCGGCTGCGGCCGGGGCAGGTTTTGCTGGGGTCTACATTGCTCCGATCACGGGGGCGATGTTTTGCCTGGAGATCCTCTATCAAAAAGTTTCAAAGCGGGCGGTGGCCGTCAGTTTCACCATGTCGGCGATTGCAACCCTTGTTGGTGGGCTTTTTAAGGGCTGGCAGCCATACTATTACATCAGCCAAGATGCCAAGTTTTTTCCCCACCAAATCTTGCCGCTACTGATCCTGCTGGCACCATTACTGGGAATTAGCGGGACCCTGTTCCGCCAAGCCCTGCAGCAGGTGAGCGCACGCAGGGCAGTGGACTGGCACGTGCTCATTCAGCTGCCACTGGTGGGGCTCTTGACCGGCCTGGTGGCCACCTTCTTTCCCCAGATTGCCGGCAATGGCCGGGGAGTTGCCCAGTTGGCGATGAATACCAGCCATGTTTCCCGGCTGACGATTGCCCTCCTGCTCTTCGGTTTCTTGGCCAAGCTGGTGGTGACACTGCTGACGATTAAGGGAGGAGCTTATGGCGGGGTGCTGACTCCTTCGATTGCGCTCGGCAGTACCGCCGGGGTTTTACTGGGGATGCTCTATGGTTTGGTCGTCCCGGGGGTCAATCTGACCCAGTGTGCACTGGTTGGGGCGGTCGCCTTCTTGGCGGCTTCACAGCAGGCTCCGCTGATGGCCCTCTTTATGCTCTTTGAGGTCTGCCACCTGGACTTTTCAGCCCTCTTGCCTTTTTGCATCGCTGCAGGCTTGTCGATTGCGACTAGCCGGTGGTTGTTAAGCCGACTAGATAAATAAGATAAGAATAGCGGAAGTGATCTTCCGCTATTTTTTTAACTTTTCTATTTGGAAAAAGCGAACATTAATTCTGATTGAACGTTTTACTTGTTAAATGTCAGCAAAATCGTAACTCCTTTTGCCAAATATCCAATAATAGTTCGGATTTGTTCTTGCAAAAAATTGACCGACCTGTTATTCTGAAACTGTAAATTTACGAACTTATATGGCGAACATTTATGTTAAAGTTCGGATTATACCAAAAGGAGTTTCATCATGGACAAGTTACTTTACACTGGCAAGGCAAAAAAGATGTATCAGACTGACGATCCCGAAGTGCTGAAGGTGGTTTATACCAACCAGGCGACTGCTTTAAACGGTAAGAAGCACGACCAGATCAAGGACAAGGGTGAACTCAACAACGAAATTTCGACGCTGATCTTCCAATACTTGATGAAGAAGGGAATTCCGACCCACTTTATCAAGAAATTGAACGACACCGAAGAACTGGTTAAGAAGTGCCAGATGTTCCCACTGGAAGTTGTCACACGTAACGTTTGTGCCGGCCACTTTGCTTCCCGCTACGGTCTTAAGGAAGGCGCCCCGCTTGCTCAACCGGTGGAAGAAATGTTCTACAAGTCCGATGAACTGGGCGACCCGATGATCAACACCTCTGACATCCTGGCCTTGCAGATTGCCAGTCAGGCAGAAGTTGACAAGATTTGGGACATGACCCGCCAAGTCAACAGCTTGTTAAAACCGCTTTTTGCCGACGCTGGGATGCGGTTGGTTGACTTCAAACTGGAATTCGGCAAGCTGAGCGATGGCTCAATCGTCCTGGCCGATGAATTCAGTCCAGACAACTGCCGGCTGTGGGATATCAAGACTAATGCCCACATGGACAAGGATGTTTACCGTCGGGGCCTCGGCAGTTTGACTGACACTTACGAAAAAGTGCTGTCCCGGGTTCAGGAAGCACTGGCAGAGGAGGACTAATTATGAAGACCGTTCGCATTTACGTGACCTACAAACCCTCAGTTTTTGATCCCCAGGGCGCATCGATCCAGGATGCGATTCACACCCTCGGCCACAATGAAGTTCAAAAAGTGACGGTCGGCAAGTTCTTTGACGTCACCTTTGACGAAACGACGACGTCATTAGAGACGGCCGTCAAGGACATCGCTGAGAAATTGCTGGTGAACTTTAACATGGAAACCTACAAGTACGAAGTGCTGGAGGCTGACAAATAATGAAGATTGCGGTAATTGTTTTTCCTGGTTCCAACTGTGACGTCGACATTTATGAGGCACTGCACTCGGTCTGTGGCGCCCAGGTTGAATACGTCAGTCACAAAGCGACCAGTTTGACCGGCTTTGACGCAGTAATGCTGCCGGGGGGCTTTTCTTACGGCGATTACCTACGTTGTGGTGCGATCGCTCGTTTTGCCAACATCATTCCGGCAATCAAGAAGATGGCTTCGGAAGGCAAGCTGGTTTTTGGGACCTGCAATGGCTTCCAGATTTTGACGGAAATGGGACTTCTGCCCGGCGCACTGAAGCAAAACGACAGCATGCAATTTGTTTGCAAGCCGGTCAGCTTAACGGTAGAAAATAACCGGACTCCCTTTACCAGCCGCTACCAGCAAAATGTTGAAATTACCCTGCCAATTGCCCATGGTGACGGGAGTTTTTATGCTGATTCGGCGACGATCGACAAGCTGGAACAAAATCACCAGGTGGTCTTTCGCTACGCTCACGAAAATCCGAACGGCAGCTTGAACGATATCGCTGGGATTTGCAATGAGCGCGGTAACGTCCTCGGAATGATGCCACACCCTGAGCGGGCGGTGGAAGAAATTCTGGGCGGCACGGACGGCCTGCCCCTCTTCAAGTCACTTTTGGACCACGGCACGGTAAAAGCGGAGGCATAACATGAAGCAAGCAATGACACCAGAAGAAATCAAGGAAAAGAAGCCCTATATCGACTGGAGCCTGACGGAACACGAATACAACTACATTGCCGACAAACTCCTGCACCGGTTGCCAAATTACACCGAAACCGGTCTTTTCTCAGCGATGTGGAGTGAACATTGTTCGTACAAGAAATCGAAGCCGGTGCTCCGTCTCTTCCCGAACAAGGGCAAGCGGATCCTGCAGGGTCCAGGGGAAGGCGCCGGAGTTGTTGACATCGATGACGGCCAAGCTGTCGTCTTCAAAGCCGAAAGCCACAACCACCCGACGACGGTGGAACCTTACCAGGGCGCTGCTACTGGTGTCGGTGGCATCTTGCGGGACATCTTTAGCATGGGGGCTCGGCCGATTGCGTCACTGGATTCCCTGCACTTTGGTGAAATCGCCCACGACGCCACAATGCGTTACAAGGCGGAACAAACCGTCAAGGGGGTTGGTGACTACGGCAACTGTATGGGGATCCCGACGATTGGCGGGGAAACTACCTTTGACCCTTGCTACCAGGGCAACATTCTGCTGAACGCCTTTAACCTTGGCATCATGGACCAGAAAAACATGGAACGCGGCCAGGCCAGCGGGGTCGGCAACGCGGTGATGTACGTCGGTGCCAAAACCGGGCGTGACGGCATTCACGGTGCCACTTTCGCTTCTAAGGATTTCTCTAAGGAACACGCTACCCAGCGTTCGGCTGTCCAAGTGGGCGACCCCTTCATGGAAAAGCTGCTGATGGAAGCTTGCTTGGAGATTATTGAAGAGCATCCCGAATGGCTGGTCGGTATTCAAGATATGGGGGCGGCCGGTATCGTGTCCTCGAGTGCCGAAATGGCTTCGGAAGGTAAGTCCGGGATGGACCTCAACCTCGACCTTGTTCCGCAACGGGAACCGAACATGTCAGCCTACGAAATTATGCTGTCGGAATCCCAGGAACGGATGCTCCTCTGTGTTAAGAAGGGCCACGAAGATGACGTTAAGAAAGTCTTTGATTACTATGACCTCGAAGTAGTGACGATTGGCCGGATCACGGACGACGGAATGTATGTTCTGCACCATGACGGACAAGTTGTCTGCAACATCCCGGTCCACACCTTGGTCGACGATGTGCTAGAAGAACCAAGTGAGGAACGGGAACCAGCACGGCTGCAACAAGCGCGCCAAGCTCCAGCCTGGGTGCCAGAAGTTGCTAATGCCGGTGCCATGCTCAAGCAAATGTTGCAACAACCGACGATTGCCTCTGATCGCTACTTCACCCAACAATACGATTCCCAAGTCCGGACCAGCACGGTAGTCGGTCCTGGTTCGGATGCCGGTGTCCTGCGGGTACGTGGCACCAAGAAGGGGATTGCGATGACCAATGACGGTAACGGTCGCTTCGTTTACCTCGATCCTTACATCGGTGGGGCCCGGGCAATGGCCGAAGCAGCTGCTAATATCGTGGCCTGCGGGGCTGAACCGCTGGCAATCACTGACTGCCTGAATTACGGGGACCCTAACGACCCCGAAATTTTCTACGAATTGCACCACTCCGTCATGGGAATGGCTGATGCCTGCAAGGAATTTGAGACGCCTGTCGTCTCCGGTAATGTTTCCCTCTACAACGAAAATGATGATAAGGCCATTCACCCGACGCCGATGGTCGGCATGGTTGGTCTGGTACACGACATCAATCACGTTATCCCGATGAAGGCACAGCAGGCCGGCAACGTTGTCTTTCTGCTCGGCCAGACCGGGGATGACTTCGCTGGTTCTGAACTGCAGAAGATGCTGCAGGGTGACATCAGCGGAGCACTGGCACCGTTGAACCTTAAGGATGTTCACCAGCACCTGAAAAAGTTGCTGAAGCTCGAACAAGACGGGCTGGTCCAGAGTACACACGACCTGAGCGAAGGGGGCCTGGGTGTTGCCTTAGCCGAAACCCTCTTCCACACAGAACTGGGGATGAAACTGGATCTCGCGGACCTGACCGCTGCCCAGCTCTTCAGTGAATCGCCTGATCGCTTTGTGATCACCGTCAAGGCTGAACACGCGGTTGAGGTTCAGCAGGCTCTCGGCGACTACGCCAAGCAGGTTGGCACGGTCACCGCTGATCACCGCCTGCAAGCGCAGATGCGTGGCCAATACCTGAACGAGAACGTCGCAACCTTGGAAAAAGTTTATGAGGAGGCTTTGCCATGCCTTATGAAGTCAAAAGCTTAAACGAAGAATGTGGCGTCTTTGGCGTCTTCGGCAGTCCCCATGCTAGTCAGCTGGTTTACCTGGGCTTGCACAACTTACAACATCGGGGCCAGGAAGGGGCCGGGATCGTCTCTTCCGATGGCAAGCAGATGTACCAGCACCGGGACCGGGGGCTCTTGTCCAAGGCCTTTGCCAACCCGAAGGACCTGCAACGTCTGGTAGGCGATTATGCCATCGGTCACGTACGTTACAGTACGACGGGGCAGAATTCGATCCAGAACGTGCAACCCTTCCTTTTCCACTTCTATGATGGCGACATCGCTCTCGCTCACAATGGCAACTTGGTGAACGGGACGACTCTGCGTCGGCGTCTGGAAAAGAACGGGGCGGTCTTTCAAAGCACGACCGATACGGAAGTGCTGATTCACCTGATTCGTGAAAAAATTCAGAAGGGCTTTATGACGGCCTTGAAGGAATCGCTGAATGAAGTTCACGGCGGTTTCGCTTTCCTGATGTTGCAAAAGGACCGGATGATTGCGGCCCTCGACCCGAACGGGATTCGGCCTCTTTGTATCGGTCAATTGGATGATGGCGGTTATGTCATCGCTAGTGAGACCTGTGCCTTGGATATCGTCCACGCCAAATTTATCCGCGACGTCCAACCAGGTGAATTGATCATCGTTGATCGCGACGGTCTACACATCGACCACTACACGACTCACACTCAACTGGCAATTTGCTCGATGGAATACATCTACTTTGCGCGACCAGATTCCGTGATCCACGGGGTCACCGTCCACAACGCTCGGAAGCGGATGGGCCGTTTGCTGGCCCGGGAACAGCCAGCTGATGTTGACATGGTTGTGCCGGTTCCTAATTCGGCGCTGTCGGCCGCGTCCGGCTACGCTGAAGAGCTCGGCGTGCCTAACGAAATGGGCCTGGTTAAGAACCAGTACGTTGCCCGGACCTTTATCCAACCGAACCAAGCTCTACGGGTAGAAGGGGTGCGTCGTAAGCTCTCCGCTGTTCGCGGAGTGGTTGCTGGCAAGCGGGTCGCCGTCGTCGACGATTCGATCGTGCGGGGGACGACTTCCAAGCAGATTATCAAGATGCTCTACGATGCAGGGGCGAAGGAAGTTCACATGCGGATTGCCAGCCCGACTTTCCGCTTCCCGTGCTTTTACGGGATCGACGTTTCAACGCGTCACGAGTTAATTGCCGCTCATTATTCGGTCAGCGCGATGCGGGAAATTCTGGGGTGTGACAGTCTCGGTTTTCTCAGCGTTGATGGCTTGATCAAGGCGATTGACGTTCCGGACGCCGGGGATGCACCCTTTGGTGGCTTGACCGTTGCCTACTTTAACGGTCAATACCCGACGCCGCTGGAAGATTATGAGGCTGGCTACCTGGCTTCGCTGAACGAACAAGAAAAGATTGCGCGAAAGGAACGGTTGGAGAAGAAATGAATCGTTATGCACAAGCGGGGGTCGACGTCAATGCCGGCTACAAACTCGTTCAGAAAATCAAGAGTGATGTTGCCTCAACTAAGCGCCAGGGCGTAATGGGTGGCATTGGTAGTTTCGGTGGTATGTTTGATCTCGGAATGTTACACGTGAAACACCCGGTTCTCGTTTCCGGGACTGATGGAGTGGGGACCAAGCTGCTGATTGCCCAGAAAATGGGAAAGCACGATACGGTCGGCATCGACTGTGTAGCGATGTGTGTCAACGACCTACTTGCCCAGGGGGCCGAACCGCTCTTCTTCCTGGATTACATTGCTTGTGGTCACAATGATCCGAACCGATTAGCCAGCGTTGTCCACGGTGTAGCAGCTGGCTGCAAACAGGCCGGCGCGGCTCTTATCGGCGGGGAAACCGCGGAGATGCCCGACATGTACGGTCAGGAGGAGTACGATTTAGCCGGTTACGCGACGGGAGTCGTGGAGCGTGATGATGTCTTGACGGCGGCTTTGCCCCAAGCTGGCGACGTCTTGATTGGCCTGCCGTCCAGTGGGGTTCACTCTAACGGTTTCACTCTGGTTCGGCAAATCCTTTTCAAGGACCATGATGTTCAACTGACGGCTAAACCCGCGGAACTCGGTGGGCAGACCGTCGGAGAAGCCATCCTGGCTCCCACCCGGATCTACATTCCGGCAGTCTTGCCATTGGTTCAGGATCATCTCCTGCACGGGATCAGCCACATCACCGGCGGCGGCTTGATCGAAAACCTACCGCGAATGTTTGGCGATTCCCTCCAGGCCGTCATTGATTCTGCTGCTTGGCCGACACTGCCAATTTTTAAGTACCTGATTCAGTTGGGTAATCTCAAGCCGGCTGATTACTGGGGTACTTTTAACATGGGGCTGGGGATGATCCTCGCGGTAGCACCAGAAAAAGTTGAAGCGGTTGAGAAGAAGCTGGCGGCCGCAGACGAAAAGTTCTATGAAGTGGGCCGGCTGCAGGCACGGCCAAAAGATGCCGACAAGATTGTAATTAAGTGAGGTTAATTAAAATGAGAGTGGCAATTCTGGCCTCAGGCAATGGGACTAATTTTGAAGCTTTGACCAACCACTTCCAGTCAGGCGATATTCCTGGCGAGGAAGTGCTGTTATTTTGTAATCATCCGGATGCTCCGGTGATCAAACGCGCCCAGCGATTGGGCGTTCCGTACGAGGCCTTTACGGTCAAGGAATGCGGCGGTAAGGAAAAGTACGAGCAGCGCTTATTAAAATTGCTGCAGCAATACCGGGTGGACATCATCGCCTTGGCTGGCTACTTGCGAGTTGTCGGACCGACAATCCTGAATGCTTACCCGAACGCGATTTTGAATCTGCATCCGGCATTGTTGCCGGCTTATCCAGGCCTGAATTCGATCCAGCGAGCCTTTGATGACTACCAGCAGGGCAAGATTAAGGAGACGGGAGTTACCGTCCACTATATCGATGCCCACCTGGATCACGGCCCGATCATTGCCCAAAAGGCGGTCCCAATCAAAGCCGACGATACGGAAGCCAGTCTCGAAAGCCGGGTTCATGATACGGAACATACCTTATTCCCGGCCGCCCTGAAAAAAGTAATTTTAGAACGCATGAATCAGCAATAGGAGGATATCCATGAAACGTGCAATTGTTAGCGTTAGTGATAAAAGTAACCTGGTGCCCTTTGTCAAGGGGCTAGTCGATGCCGGATACGAAATCGTGTCCACTGGCGGGACCAAGAAGGTCTTGGATGATGCTGGTATCCAGACGATCGGGATTGAAGAAGTGACTCACTTCCCTGAAATTCTGGATGGTCGGGTCAAGACGCTGAATCCTTACGTCCATGGCGGCTTACTGGCCCGGCGTGACAATCCTGAGCACATGGCCACTCTAAAGGAACATCACATTACGCCGATCGACCTGGTCTGCGTCAATCTGTACCCATTCAAAGAAACGATTTCTCAACCGGACGTCAAGCTGGCTGATGCCATTGAGAATATCGACATCGGTGGCCCTAGCATGTTGCGCGCTGCTGCCAAGAACTACCAGGACGTCACGGTGGTTACTGACCAGGCGGACTACCAGGAAGTTCTGGCGGAGATCAAGGCCAACGGCGGTACCACAACTCTGGCAACCCGGGCTAAGCTCGCTGCCAAGGTCTTCCGGACCACGGCGGCTTATGACGCCCTGATCAGCCAGTACCTGACTAAGCAGGTTGGTAATGAGGATCCGGAAAAGCTGACGCTGACTTATGATCTCAAGGAAACGATGCGTTACGGGGAGAATCCGCACCAGAAAGCCTGGCTTTACGAAGACGCGATGCCAAAGACCTTCTCCATTTTGGAAGCCAAACAATTGCACGGTAAGAAACTTTCCTACAACAACATTAAGGATGCCGACGAAGCAATCCGCTGTGTTCGTGAATTCCAAGAGGAACCAACTGTCGTTGCCATGAAGCACATGAATCCGTGCGGGATTGGCCGCGGTGATAGTCTGGAAGAAGCCTGGGATCGGGCTTACAAGGCAGATTCGGTTTCGATCTTCGGTGGGGTAATTGCCCTAAACCAGAAGGTCGACCTGGCGACGGCAGAGAAAATGCACAAGATCTTCCTGGAAATCGTGATTGCCCCCGGCTACGATGACGATGCCTATGCCGTGCTGGCGAAGAAGAAGAACATTCGGCTGTTGCAAGTCGACTTCAGCCATGAGAACGAACCGACCCGGCGCGAAGTCGTTTCCGTCATGGGCGGGATGCTGACCCAGGAACAGGATACGCTGACTGAAGACTACCACGACTGGAAGTGTGTCACCGAGACGAAGCCGACCGAAGAGCAGCTGAAGTCCCTGATGTTTGCCTGGAAAGCCGTTAAGCACACCAAGTCAAACGCCATCGTGGTCGCTAACGATGAGCGGACGCTGGGCGTCGGTGCTGGTCAGCCAAACCGGATCGATTCCCTGAAGATCGCTGTCAAGCACGCCGGCGATGCTCTGGATGACAAATCGGTCTTGGCTTCAGACGCCTTCTTCCCGTTTGGCGACAGCCTGGAGTTTGCCGGCCAGCACGGTATTAAGGCCGTGGTTGAACCGGGCGGCTCTATCCGGGATCAGGAGACGATTGATATGGCTAATAAGTACGGCGTGGCCGTGGTCTTCACCGGTCATCGCCACTTCCGTCACTAGTTTTGAGGGGAAGGGTTACTGATGAAGGATAATTTAACTTTGCTGGTCATTGGTGAAGGCGGTCGTGAATTTGCCATTGCCAAAAAATTAAAGCAGAGTCCGCACGTGGCCAACGTCTATTGCGCACCCGGTAACGTGGGAATGCTGACGGCTGGGGTGACGCCAGTTAATATCGCTGAAATGGATTTGAACGGCTTGCTGCAGTTTGCGATCGAACACCACGTCGATTGGACTTTTGTCGGTCCGGAAAACGTCCTCTGTGCCGGCATCGTGGACAAGTTCCAAGCGGCGGGGCAAAAGATTGTCGGCCCCAACAAACGAGCTGCCCAACTAGAAGGATCGAAAGACTACGCTCTACGCTTTATGAGCCGCTATCACGTGCCAACGGCGAAGCACGAAACCTTTACCGATGTTGACAGCGCCGTCAAAGGGCTGGATGATTTCGACTACCCGGTCGTCTTGAAAGAAAATGGTCTGGCCGGTGGAAAGGGTGTTTCGATCGTGCCAGATCGGGACACGGCAGTAGAGACGCTTCACGAAATGTTTGCTGGCCCGCAGACGGCGGTTGTCCTGGAAGAATGCCTGGTGGGTCCGGAATACTCCCTGTTCTGCGTGATTGCGGATGACCAGTACCGGATTTTGCCGATGGCTCAGGACCACAAGCGGGCCTATGATGGCGACAAGGGGCCAAATACCGGGGGCATGGGTTCCTATTGCCCCCTGCCGCAGCTGAGCCAGGCAGACCGGCAAGCAATGGTCAAGGAGGTCGTCGAACCAACTGTTAAGGGTTTGGTTGACGGCGGCTACCACTACCATGGGGTTCTCTACATCGGTTTGATGATGACCGCTGATGGTCCCAAAGTGATTGAATATAACGTTCGCTTAGGTGATCCGGAGACGCAGGTTATCCTTCCGCGGTTGGCAACGGATTTTGCTGAGCTGATGCAGGCAGTCGTTGATGACCAGCCACTGCCGGAGATTCAAGAAAATGACCGGGCCGTACTCGGCGTTGTTTTGGCGGCGAAGGGCTATCCGACCCATCCGGCTTACTACCCGGCTCTAGGGAAACTGCCAGACGCTGACGGGATCACTATTGATTACGCCAACGTGACCGGTCGTCTCGATGACCTCTATGGCGCGGGCGGCCGGCTGGCAATGATTATCGCGGAAGCCGCAGACCTGAAGACGGCTCAACAACGGGTGTATGACTATCTGGATCAGTTGCACGAGCCGGACTGCTTCTACCGCCACGACATTGGTGCCCGGGCACTGAAGTAACCATTGATAAAAATCTGCAGTGGGGCGAATTCAGCCTAACTGCGGATTTTTTAATTGCGTTGGGAATGTTGGAACAATCTCGGCAATGCTATTGGCTTTTATCCTTACTTGAATTAAAATAAATGAGTGTGTAACAATTATTTTTAAGAAGAAAGAGGCTAGATTTCATGGCAAAACTTGTACTGATTCGTCACGGTCAAAGCGAATGGAACCTGTCCAACCAGTTTACTGGCTGGGTCGATGTTGATCTGAGTGAAAAGGGTGTTGCACAGGCAAAGGCTGCTGGGAAGGCTATCAAGGAACACGGTCTGCAGTTCGACTACGCCTACACTTCAGTGCTGAAGCGGGCCATCAAGACCCTCCACTACGCTCTGGACGAATGTGACCAACTTTGGATTCCTGAATTCAAGACTTGGCGCCTGAACGAACGTCACTATGGTGCTCTCCAGGGTCTGAACAAGAAGAAGACCGCTGAAAAGTACGGGGATGAACAAGTGCACATTTGGCGTCGTTCATACGATGTTCTGCCACCGCTGCTGAAGGCCACTGACGAAGGCTCAGCTGCTAAGGATCGTCGTTATGCTAACCTGGACCCGCGGACTATTCCTGGTGGTGAAAACCTCAAGGTAACTCTGGAACGGGTTATCCCGCTCTGGCAGGACGAAATTGCGCCGAAACTGTTGGACGGCAAGAACGTCATCATCGCTGCCCACGGTAACTCCCTGCGTGCTTTGAGCAAGTACATCGAAAACATCTCTGACGATGACATCATGAACTTGGAAATGGCTACCGGCCAACCAGTTGTTTATGACTTCGATGACAAGCTCAATGTTCTGAAGAAGGAAAAGTACGACATTGACTAATCATGTCATCTAGAAAAGGGACTGTGATAACAGTCCTTCCCGACTAAAAGACCCATCCGGCTTTTCGTGAGAATTGCCGAATGGGTCTTTTTGAATTATTGACGTTTTGTTAGTAGATCAGTCAACAGAACTGGAACGCTGCTTTTCGCGACCGTGGATGGTTTTGACCCAACCATGCTGGCCGCGAATTTTTTTGTAAAAGGCGATGATGATCGCCGGGTAGAGCAGGTAGTTATAGATGCCAAGAAAGATGATCACAAGTAAGCTGAATAACCAGTTAAGATCAGCACTTTGCCGGTAATCGGCCACGATGATGTTGTTGATAATGCAATTGAGCAAAAATAGACTGATCACGACTGGGTAGCAGTCCTGAATGTTAACGAAGACGTAAAGCAGTACCAGTAGGTTTGCCAGACCGGAGAGGAGGGTAATGAAGGGGATGAACATGTAGAAGGTCATTTCCAGCTTGGCAAGGCGGCTGATCCGAGTGCTTTTCAGGATCCATGGCCAATAGCTGAAGAGACAGTCGAGACCGCCCTGGGTCCAGCGAGCCCGTTGACGGATAAAGGGAAAGATCCGCTTGATAGCTTCCTGGTAGACGATGATGTTACTAGCGTAATAGGTTTTTTGACCACGAAGCAGGAAGCGGGTGCTGAATTCGAAATCTTCTAGCAGGGCGTTGCCCCATGGTTCAGCAGAATTGATGTCGGCCACCCGGATGAACTGGCCGTTGCCGGATGCAGCCGCGTTATGAAGCCGGTTGCGGGTGTTTTGGATCCAGTCATTGATGACGTGAAATTCAATGTCCTGGAAGAGCTGTAGCCAGTTGTGGATTGTGATCATGCCCACCCGGGTTTGCAGGAGTGAGACCTGCGGGTGGTTGGCAAAATTGGCGAGGACTTGTTCGTAGCCGTGTTTTGACATATAAGCATCGGCGTCCAGGATTCCGACGATGGTGTGATTCCGATCGTGACCGCTCATTTTGGCGGGATCGATTAAGCGGCGGTAGGCCCAATTTAGGGCGCTGCCCTTACCCTGCTGGGCGTGTGGCTGACGCCGACTGAGCACCTGAACGCGATTTTGGCAGTTATACTTGGCGATGGCCTGCTGGGCAGCACGAGCCGTTCCGTCGGTTGACGCATCATCGATAATGGCCATTGAGATCATCGGCAGTTCGGCAGTACTTTTGATGGAGCGGCTGATTGTTTGGCCGATGACACCAACTTCATTCATCGCCGGGACGACGATGATGAGCCGAAACTTGTCTGAAAAATGATATTGCTCGTCAGAACTGTGACTCTTTTGCCCAAAGAGGAGCAAGCAGATGACCCAAAAGGTGTAGACGAGCATCCCGACGAGCGAGATGGTGAATGCAACGTGGTTGATGGTTGAACACCGCCTTTGCTGAAAATGAATGGATTGAGAAAACTAGTCTTTTAGTGGTCTTGATGCTGGGAGAGTGGCAACAAATACTGTGGTGCTGCTTTGAGTGGAGTACCAATCCTGATACCGGTTTTGGGGTTCAGCGACGCGTGGATGCGCGTGGTACTGAGGCCGCCGGTCAGGGTTAAGGCCAGCAGGGCAATGATGATAGCAACTTGGCATAGGCGTTTCATTATGCTTTCCTCCCGTTGAGATAATTCTTTAAGATCGTGACGATTCTCTCGGCGGCATGGCCGTCACCATACGGATTTTGGGCACGGGCCATTGTAGCGTACTGTTGCTGGTCGTCGAGGAGCGTGGTGAGCGCTTTTTTGATCGTGGCCGGGTCGGTACCGACCAACTTGAGGGTGCCGGCCGCGACCCCCTCGGGACGTTCGGTTGTATCACGCAAGACGAGGACTGGTTTATGCAGCGATGGGGCTTCTTCCTGAATCCCGCCAGAGTCAGTGAGGATAAGGTAGCTTTTGGCTGTTAAGTTGTGAAAGTCGATCACGTCGAGGGGCGCAGTTAGGTGTGCCTGAGGAACGTCGGCAAAGATTTCGCGCGCGATATGTTGGACCTGTTGACTGAGATGGACAGGAAAGATCATCTCTACATCATCACGGGAGAGCAGTATTTCCTTGATTGCTTGCAAGGCTTTGCGCATCGGGACTCCTTGATTTTCGCGCCGGTGCATGGTGACCAGGAGCAGTTTCTTGGCGGGATCGATTTGGTCCAGGACAGAGCTGTGATAGTCTGGATAGACGGTGTGCCGAAGGGCGTCGATGGCGGTGTTGCCCGTTACGTAGATGTGTTCAGCGTGATGGTGCTCCTGGAGCAGGTTTTGCCGGGCCCTTTCGGTCGGTGCAAAGTAGAGGCTGCTGATGACGTCCGTGACTTGCCGGTTGATCTCCTCGGGATAAGGATCATAGCGGGAGTATGTGCGCAGGCCGGCTTCAACGTGGCCGACGGGAATTTTTTGGTAAAAAGCAGCAATTGTGGCGGCCAGCGTCGTCGTGGTATCGCCGTGAACGAGGGTTACTGCCGGTCGGCTCTCTTTGATAATCGGCGCCAGTTTAGTTAAGGCGCCGACTGTAATGTTGGTAAGCGTTTGGTTTTTCTTCATTAGATGGAGATTATAGTCCGGTCGGATGTGGAAAGCGGCTAGGGCGGTAGCTAACATCTCCTTGTGCTGCCCTGTGACGACCACAATCGGTTTTAGTGCCAGGTCCGCCTCGAGGGCCTTGATGATTGGGGCCATTTTAATGGCTTCGGGCCTCGTGCCAAAAATTGTCATGATACGTTGCATTTTGCAATACCTCCTTTACTCCTCATTCTGTGGGCGAGAATAATCGGCTAGATCGGTATCTGGCTGCACTACCCATGCTTGTTGGGATTAATGATCAAGTACGGCCCGACTTGATAGGATGATAAATTAATATGCTATTTCAATGGATGAAATTAACTACCACTTTGCCCAGACTGATAAAATCTTGTTTCGCAAACGATCTAAATAAAATATTTAGTTTAGAATCATTACATAAAAATAATAGTAAAAGCAGCTGGCCGTTTGTAGAATCTGATTACTAAAGCCAGTATAATTGCCATTATTTAGAAATTCAACCGCAGGCGGGAATGGGACTAGAACTAGCTGATCATTTGATGGAAAAAGGCTATTTTCCTGATTTTTTAAATTTGAAGAATCCGTGAAGAATGCCGTAAATTGGGACTTTTCTTTGTGCTTCGGGGCAATTATGCTATGATAGCGATAATGTAAATTTATATAGAAAGTTGGCATATTGATGAAGAAAAAGAAACACTTATCGATTAAGCAGTTCTTCAATGACCTGAAAGACAACGTCAAGAGCCAGTACAGTAGTTCTATTTGGCCGGTTGCCGGTGGTTTCTTGCTGATGCTCGCCTTGTCAGTGCTGTTTTTCTTGGGATTGTCGCGGATCTCGATGACGATGATGATGTATGGGATGGCGTCACCACTGGCAATCTTGCTTGCACTGCTTGAAGTGATCATTTTAGCCGTCTTGCTGGTGGCACTGGAGTTCTTCGTAGGCTTCTTTGCTACGAGCAGCAGTTATGCTTATCTCGATGCGCTACGCCATCCAGGGATGCGGGTCAACGCGAGTGCGATTTGGACTTACTTCAAACACGTCCGGAAAAATCAGTTGTGGCGTCTGGCCTTGTACAACGGCCTGTTTATCTTCCTGTGGCAGTTACCACTGTCAATCATTAGCCGCTTTACAGGTCAATGGCGGTGGCTGGCAATTATTCTGATGATTGCTAACGATCTGGTTGTGCTGTGGAAGACGATCGAATACAGTCAGTCGGCCTTTCTCTACCGCGATCGTCAGGCATCCTTCCTTGGCCAATCGATGCGGCATGCATTGACGGCGAGCCGGCGCTACATGGGTGGCCGGAAGGCTAACTACATTGAAGTGATGGTGACGATGGTCGGAATCCCGCTACTGGTTATTGACGCCGTCTTCGGCGGGATTGCCTTCTATGGCAACTATATTGGCACTTACTGGTTGATGTGGACTGGGATTGTCCTGGGCGTGATTGCTGTTCTGGCTTACTTGCCAGTTGTTTTGATGGCCCTTGCCCAGTTCTATCACCAGACTTACGTTAACGATGAGCTGGACACTGACTTCAACAACACCTTTAAGCCAGTAGAACAATTGGACGGGACAGCTTACCTTAATGACTGGACGGCAACTAGTGCAGTTAAGTCAGCGGATGATAGCCATGAGAATCAAAAGAAGTAAATAGCATTCTACATATGGAAAGGGACAGCTCAGCGGGGCTGTCTCTTTTAGTATCTGAGAAAATAGCTTGCATTTAGGTAAACCAAAATTGGCGGCGCAGAATTTATTCCGAGAAAAAACTTCAAAAAAGTTTGATTTTGGTGTTGACTTTCGCTTGTCTTCCCGGTATAGTTAGTAACCGTTGACGCCGCTAAGGCTTGTCACTTCGGACAGGACAGAGGTTGTCGACTTTCAGCTTCAATTCGAATTCAAAATTAATTAAAATTAGTTCTTGACTTCGCTTGATCAAGCTGATATGATATTAAGTGTTGTCGCTCAGGGCGACAGCCAAGGTAGACCTTTGAAAACTGAACAAAGTTTCGACAAACACAAATGTGCAGGGTCCTTAATCATTGATTAAGACAAAAACATTTGCGAAGTCAATTCGCTTAATACTTTTAAATTAGAGCTATTTCAAAAGCTCATATTCATAATATGAGAG
>NZ_CANDNU010000010.1 GCF_947387495.1 Limosilactobacillus difficilis | reverse complement strand
CGAACACAGCAGTTAAGCTTCAGCGCGCCAAAAGTAGTTGGGGGATCGCTCCCTGCGAGGATAGGGCACTGCCGCGCTTTATTATTCCGGCATAGCTCAGTCGGTAGAGCACCTGACTGTTAATCAGGTTGTCGTCAGTTCGAGTCTGACTGCCGGAGTTATTAAGGGGCAGGTATTGGCGTTCGCTAGTATCTGTCCTGTTCTTTTTGCCGACATAGCTCAGTTGGTAGAGCAGCGCCTTCGTAAGGCGAAGGTCGGAGGTTCGAATCCTCTTGTCGGCACTATCAATTAGCTTTGCGAAACCACTAAGGGAAGTTCATGAATTTCTTTTAGTGGTTTTTCTTATGCAGGCATAAATTATATTTATAAGATTTAATGGAAACATTCGGTTCAATCTGCTTAAAGAGTGTATAATATTCAGTATATCAACTATATTTATACAGAAAGAAGCGCTTACATTGAACGACGAATCAAAGCCCAAAGTGGACACGAAGATTGGTTTAGGCAGTCTTGTGCTGATGATCTTCTCAGCCATCTTTGGCTTTAGTAACTCTTTAAATGCCTATTATCAGATGGGCTACGCAAGTATTATTTGGTATGCCTTGACGGCAATCTTGTTCTTCCTGCCCTCAGCAATGATGTTTGCTGAATACGGATCAACTTTTAAAGCGGCCAAGGGAGGGATTTTTTCCTGGCTCCGCGGTTCCGTGGGTGAAAAGACAGCCTTTATTGGCACCTTCATTTGGCTCGCTGCCTGGGTTGTCTGGCTTGTTTCATCAACTCAATTCTTCTTTGTCTCTGTCTCGACAATGATCTTTGGATCGGATAAGACCCAGGGGCTACATATCTTGGGACTAAGTGCTAATCAATCATTAGGATTGCTTGAAATTTTATTTTTATTAATTGTAACGATGATTGCGACGCATGGTGTTGGTAAAATTGCTCGGGTAGCTTCAGTTGGTGGAATAATTGTCTTTGGCATTTGTGCTCTCTTTATCCTTTTCAGTATTATTTTGTTGATTATGGATCACGGTCAATTGGCTCAGCCGTTGACCGGTGCCAGCCTAATTCATTCACCAAATAAAGCCTTTGTATCACCGATTGCGGTGGTATCCTTCATTGTCTATGCTTTATTTGCTTATGGTGGTTTGGAAACGATGGCTGGGATTACGGACTCCCTGAAACAGCCAGAAAAGACCTTTCCGCGGGGGATTATCATCTCAATGGCTATCATGACAATCTTATATGTTCTGTTGATTTTCCTTTGTGGTTTTGCTGCAAACTGGTACGACGTTCTGGGCGGTAAGAATGTTAACATTGCCAACTGTGAATATGTTCTGATTAATAACCTTGGGGTTAAGATGGGGGAACACTTTGGTGCTTCCCACGCAACTTCAATTATGATCGGTCAATGGTTTGCTCGTTTCAGCGGGATGACCGATGTCTTTTCAGGTTTAGGGGCCGCCTTTGTCATGGTCTATTCACCGATCAAATCTTTTGTTGAAGGTTGTGATCCACGGCTGTTGCCAAAGCGGATGACTAAGCTCAACAAGGCAGGGATGCCATCATTTGCGATGTGGATCCAATGCATTATCGTTTGCGTTATCGTTATCTTCATTTCCTTTGGTGGGGACGCGGCTAACCGGTTCTACACGATTTTGATGGATATGATGAACGTTTCGTCGTCGGCACCATATCTCTTCTTGATTGGGGCTTTCCCATTCTTCAAGATGAAACAAAATTTGGACCGGCCCTTTGTCTTTTATCACAGCCAACGGATATCTTGGATTGCTTCAATTGTTGTCTGGCTTGTGATTGCAATCGGAATTCTCTTCACTTGCATTCAACCATGTCTGACTGGCGATTACATGACCGCTTTTTGGACTGCTTTTGGGCCAGTCTTCTTTGGCATCGTTGCCTGGATTTTCTACACGATTGCCGAACACAACCACGTTTTGGATGATTAAGAATTGCGAAGGGAAATATAAATAAATACCAAACAATACATGATCGCCGGCAAGGATTTGGATTTGCGTCAAACGGCAACGGCCCCGGATCAAGACCTCGGTGATGATAATCAACTTAAAAAACAATTGCGGGCGAACATCAAGCCCTTGAAGAATCTCCAAAAGAAACTCTTTGCTAACCATAGCTACGGCGTTCTGCTGGTCTTTCAGGGAATGGATGCGGCCGGCAAAGACAGCTTAGTAGCTCATGTCTTTGCGGGCATTAACCCGGCTGGCTTTCAGGTAGCCAGCTTTAAGCACCCGTCACATCGTGAACTTGCCCATGACTACCTCTGGCGGGTCAATCTCAATTTGCCACGGCGGGGCGTCATCGGTATCTTCAACCGGTCTTATTATGAAGATCTGCTGGTGCCGCAGGTGCATCCAGAGATCCTGCCCGGCGAGAATTTGCCGAACGTGAACCAACTCAGCGACGTCAATGATGAGTTCTTTAAGGAACGCTTCCATGACGTGGTCCATTATGAACACTACCTCAACCACTGTGGTTACCTCGTCCTCAAGTTCTTCCTTCATATGTCAAAGGATGAACAGAAAAAGCGCTTCTTAGCCCGAATTGAGCGACCGGAAAAGAACTGGAAGTTTTCTCCGGATGATATTAAAGAACGGCAGTACTGGGACCAGTATCAGCAGGCATACGAAAAAATGATTCGCCACACGGCTAGCAAAGCCGATCCTTGGTACATCATTCCCGGAGATGACAAATGGTACGAGCGGCTAGTCGTTTCTAACATCCTTATTGAGAAGCTCAATGCTCTGAATTTGTCTTATCCGAAGATGAACGCTGAGCAGACGGCGCGTTTGAACGAAGCGATGAAGCGCTTGGATAAAGAAAAATAAAAACACCAACAGGATTGGAAAGGTCTCACGGTTGTTAGACAGAGTTCTAACGATTGTGAGACCTTTTTTGTTTTTTACCCCAATTCTGTTGATGTCATCTTTTATTCAGTTTAGTTGATTTCGAGTTGCTTAGTGTCTGGATTTAAGGCGTCCTTGAAGCGCTGGAAGTCGCGATTGACCTGTTTGGCGTAGTTAAATGCCCATTCAGTTAAAGCTTGGTCTAGCTTTTTTTGCCCCTTGAGGTAGCCATAAATGATCGGCGCCGTGGGACTTTGGAAGTGGGCTTTGGCTAGGAGCAGGCTGCAGGTTTCAGTGTAGAGTTGGAAACCGTCAAGGTCCAGTTTGGCGGTATTGATTGACTCCTTCATGTCCCGGAACTGCCGCAAGTAGTAGGAGCGGTTGCCAAAACGGGTGCTGCCTAGGAAGGGGTCGGATGCTGACTGCAAAACTTTTTGGGCGGTGACGATTCGTTCGCCCGCATTACGACTGCGGCGGACAGCTTCGACGATTGGCAGGGACAACAAGTTGTAACGCAGCGGCAACGATTCCTTGATTTGAAGGACCAGGTGGGAGCCGTCAACGCCGGTCAGTAGGATCAAGTAGCAACGGGTGCCGAAACTGCCGACACCAACGCTGTAACGGATAATATCAGAAATGGTGAAGTTGGCCAGTAAGACCCTGACATCGGACCGGACCTGGGAGCGGTAACTGTAGTAGCCATTGACAATTTCCTGATAGAGACGGGGACTGACGTGGCGTGCGCGCGGCGGGTTATCATTGAAGACTCGTTGGCCCTGACTGTTAAGATGTGTCATCTTTTTGGTAATCGTTTCGGAGTTGGAACTGGAACTCTTGACCAAAATTTTATTAAGGATCTTATTAAAACTGGTGCCACTGACATTGCCGTCGGCTGACTCTTTCAGTTCTTGGATCATGTCGTGTATTTCAAAGGAGGCGTAGAAGTTGCTGGCCAGACTCTGGTGATAATCGTATTTAACGCTGCGCCGGTAAACTTTGACGACTTTTTTTAAGATGTGGCGGAGATCATTGTCGCTAAAGCCATTGACCCGTCCGGCCAGGATGATACTGACCATTAAACGTTTGAGGTCGCTTTCCCAATTCCCGATTCGCGCTTCGTCAAAATCATTCAGGTCAAACAGTAATTTTCGTTCCGGTGAGGCATAGAAGCCGTAGTTATTAACGTGGGCATCACCGCAAATGATGGTGCTGATTCCGCTCTGGTTCTGCTGACGCAGGTCGGCCTCCATCAGTTCGGCGGTCCCACGGAAAAAGGTAAAGTCGTTGACCCCCATTCGCTGGTGACGCATTGGCAGCAATTCAGGAATCATGTTGGCTTCGGTCGACTTGATCATCTCGATGGCGTCACGGTGAACTGGGATGTAGGTTCCCAATAATTCCGGTTGCACCTTTTGGCGCTGCATTTTTCCCAGCTTCTTGAGTTCATGCTTGGAATGATGGACGTTGATCCGATCCAAGTTGAAGAAATCTAGTGGTAGTCTGTTCATATGAAAATACCTTTCTTAATTAATCAGCTTAATTGTATGGGAAGTGGCTAGAAAGTTCAAATGGCGGTGGTATCCGAGCGTTATAATGAGAATTAACAGTTATATGGTAAAGGGGCTAGTATGATGGATGATGAAAAACAGATGCGCCTGCCGTCAGTGAACGGCAATGATCCTGTTACCCTGGGGCAATGGCATTTTGCCGAGGGCGATCACGTTAAGAAGGGACAGGACCTGGTTCAGGTTGAAGCGGGTAAAGCCGTTGAAGAACTGTCTGCGCCCGTGACGGGCATTATCAACCAGATTAAGTTGACGAGTGGGCAAACGGCTCGTCCAGGACAGGTTTTAGCTGTATTCAAGCAAACAGCAAGTGACCAGGATGATGAAAACGATCATGCCTCAGCAGGTGGTGACGCTTCGTCAACGGGCCAGACTACCTTTGGGACAGATGAATCAATCGATGACTTGCTCGGTGCCGACGAACCAGTTAGCGCTGCGGCTGAACAGACAACGTCGGCAAGTGATTTGTCAAAACGAGAAGAGGCGGCGCCAAAGCCAGACTCGATTGTAGATGGGCAGCACCTGGATACGGTGGTGATCGGTGCTGGACCTGGCGGCTATGTGGCAGCAATCCGTGCAGCAGAACTGGGTCAGGATGTGACGGTAGTGGAGAACCGTTTTCTCGGGGGAGTCTGCTTAAATGTGGGCTGCATTCCCTCGAAGGCCTTGATCCAGGCTGGTCATAACTTGCAAACAGTCTTTCATTCTCGTGCGATGGGCATTCATGCGGATGATGTCACTTTAGATATGGGACAAGTGCATCAATTCAAGAATCAGACCGTCAAGCGGATGACAGACGGGGTCGCAAGCCTCTTTAAAAAACACCACATCCACGTTCTGTGGGGCAGGGCGACCATCACGGCCCCTGGCCAGATTAGGGTTAGCCACGAGGGCGAGCAAACAGATTATTCCTACCGCAATTTGATCATCGCGACGGGAAGCCGCCCCGTGACAATCAAGAATCTGCCGATCGGCGGCCGAGTTCTGGACTCAACAGGGGCGCTGGATCTGGAAGAGGTTCCCAAGAGTATGTTGATCGTTGGCGGTGGCCATATCGGTTGTGAATTAGCTAGTGCCTATGCTAATTTTGGTTCCCAGGTGACAATTATGGTAGCCCGGAGTCGAATTATGGCAAATTGGGAAGCGGACATGGCGGCAATGGCCATGGATGATTTTGCGGCTAAAAACGTACAAATCTTAACTAAGACGCGGGTCACGCAGCTATCAGCCAAAGACGACAGCATTGAGGTGGGCTACGAAAAGGATGGTCAGCTCCATTCAACCCGGGTCGACTACGTGGTGGTGGCCAAGGGACGACGACCGAACACCGATCAGCTTGGCCTAGAGCAAGCAGGTGTTGTGCTGGATTCGCGGGGACTGATCGAGGTGAACGCCCAGTGTCGGACGAACGTTCCCCACATCTACGCGATCGGGGATGTCGTGAGTGGACCGGCCCTTGCGCACAAGGCGAGTTACCAAGGAAAAATCGTGGCGGCCGCGATTGCCGGACGTGATGTTTCAACAAGCAAGCGGGCGATGCCGGCAGTTTGTTATGTCAACACACCGCTAGCAACAACTGGCTTGACAGCTGAGCAGGCGCGTCAGGCAGGGCGCACGGACGTTCACAGTGTGAAATTTCCGTTACTGGCTAATGGCCGGGCCGTGACAATGAATTCGACCCAGGGCTTTGTCCGTCTGGTTTACCAGGGACGAGCAAAGTGGCTGATCGGCGCCCAGATTGCCGGAGTAGCCGCGGAAGACCTGATTGGTGAGCTGTCCCTGGCAATTGATAGTGGGCGGACGGTGGCTGACCTTGCCAACACGATTGCCCCCCACCCGAGTCTCGGGGAGGCGGTGCTGGACTGCGCTGATTTGGCCCTGGGTTTGCCGATCAATATATAGGAGTCGTAAATGGATTACTATGTGATGCAAAGCGACGACATTCGGGATAACTTAGCAACGGAACAGCACCTGATGAATTCATCTCGGATCCACTTGCCGATGATGCTGTTTTATATCGAGCGGCCTTGTCTGATTGTCGGTCGCAACCAAAACACCTTTGAAGAAATCAATCAGCAATATTGCCAACGCCATGACATCACGGTGACACGGCGTTTGTCGGGTGGCGGCGCGATGTATCAGGATCGGGGCAACTTGTGTTTTAGCATCATTCAACCAGCGGATCGGGCCCGCTTTGGCCAGTTCAAATATTTGCTGACACCCGTCCTCGCCGCCCTTCACGAAATGGGCGCAAAAGAAGCTGTCGTCACGGGGCGCAACGATATGGAGATAGCGGGACGCAAATTTTCCGGCAACGCTATGTACACCCGCAACGGTCGTACTTTTGTCCATGGCACTTTGATGTATAACGTCGACATGACAGCGGTCGGGTCCGCCTTGCGGGTACCTCGCGACAAGATCGAATCGAAGGGGATTCACTCAGTCCGTTCGCGGGTTACCAACCTTGCTCCTTACTTAGCACCCCCGTTTCAGCATTTAACGACCGAACAGTTTCGCGATGAGCTGATCAAGCGGATTTTTGGGGTGACGGACTTAAACGAGATTACGGCGCGGGCTTACCAACTGACCACCAGTGATCGGCTTGCTATCGCTAAGCTCCGGCAACGCTACTATGATAACTGGGATTGGGTTTATGGACAGTCGCCAGCTTTCACGATTCATAAGCGCCGTCACTTTACTGGTGGGACGATTGACGCCCGTTTTTTGGTCGAAGACGCCAAGATTCGTTCCGTTAAAATTTATGGGGATTTTTTCGGGACGGCTGACGTCGCCGGAGTGGAAGAGGCACTCAAGGGCCAGGCCTATCAGCCAGCGGCAATCAAACAGGTTCTGAAAGCACTGGACCTGGGCAGCTATTTTATTGGGATTCCCGCTGCGGCGGTTATCGAATTACTGGCGCAGCAGCATTGATCTTAATGATATAATGACGCTAGCAATCAACAGGAATGTGCGGATAACCGCAGAAAGGAAGGGCAATGACAGAGCTTGCAGCAAAATATGACGTGCTGGTCATCGGTGCGGGAGGTGCCGGGATGACGGCAGCGCTCCAGGCCGAAGAACTCGGCGCGCAGGTCGCCGTCTTAGAGAAAGAGGACCAGGTCGGGGGCAATACCAGCCGGGCTTCGTCGGGGATGAACGCGGCAGAAACAATGGTTCAACTCGACCACGGGGTCATCGATTCGATGGCAAATTTCTACTGGGAAACGATGAAGGGTGGCGGCCGCTTAAATGATCCCCAGTTACTGAACTTCTTCGTTCACCACGCCAACTTGGCGATTGACTGGTTGACGCAGCACGGAATGCCGTTGACGGGGCTCACCATTACTGGCGGAATGAGTCGCCAACGGACCCACCGACCGTCCTCCACAGCTCCGGTTGGCGGCTATTTGGTCAAGGGATTGCGCCAACAGCTGGCTGAACACGGCATTCCGGTCTTCACTAAGACGAAAGTCACGGCCTTGAGCAGCAAACTTGTCGCCGGACGTCACTTTGTTGACGGGGTCACGGTCCAGACTGCGGCGGGTGAACGGCAGATTCAAGCGTCGGTGGTGGTCCTAGCAACGGGCGGATTTGGCGCCAATGCGGCCCTGATCAGCCGTTTGCGTCCTGACTTAGCTGGGTACGCTACGACGAACCAGGAAGGCGCCCAGGGCGACGGTTTAAAGCTCGGTGAGATGGTCGGGGCAGCTAGCCGCGATCTGTCGTGGATTCAAGTGCACCCGACCGTACAACAGGATGGGCCACATGCCTACTTGATTGCCGAAGCGGTCCGTGGCGAAGGAGCGATCTTGGTGAATGCAGCTGGTCGGCGTTTTGTTAACGAACTGACGACCCGGCGTGTCGTCAGCAATGCCATTACTGCTTTGCCAGAACACAGTGCTTATCTGATTTTTGATGCGGGGGTTCGCTCCCGAGCCCGGGCTATCGATTTTTATGATCAGGTGGGATTGGTTGAGACGGCGGCAAAGCCGGGCGACCTTGCTAAAAAAATTGGTTTACCAGCCGCCCGTGTTGAAAAAACGGTCGACCACTGGAATCAGCAGGTTGCGGCGGATCGCGATCAAGACTTTGGGCGGCAATCGTTAGCCCACGCCCTGACCCAGGCTCCCTACTACGCGATTCACGTTGCACCGGCCGTTCACTACACGATGGGTGGTTTGCACATCGATCCGCAGACGCGGGTGCTGGATGCCAATGGGAACGTCATTGCCGGCTTACTGGCGGCGGGCGAAGTCACCGGTGGCTTGCATGGCAATAACCGGATTGGCGGCAATTCGATTGCGGAAACGGTGGTGTTCGGGCGACAGGCCGGAATTCAGGCGGTAAAAGATTTGAGAAAATAAAGGGGAGCGGAACAGAGGTCGATTACGACTTCGTTTGCACCTTCTAGTAAGCACAAAAGGCCTCAAACGTTCGGTTTTTCCGAATGCTTGAGGCCTTTTGGATATCATATTGCAGGATTTTAACCTATTTTAAGCTCTTTATTTATTGGGGGATGTACTTATATCAAATGTCCCGGATTACCCACGACGGTCCGCCCTGCCGGAACGTCCCGAAGGACAATGGCACCGGCCCCCACTTTAGCATGATCGCCAATGTGGATATTGCCAAGGAGCTGGGCGTGTGCGCCGATGAAGACATGACTGCCCACACGGGGATGGCGTACTTGGCCTGGTTGACTGCCTGGCCGGCGATTTCCCAGGGTGACACCATGAAGAATGGTAACGTAATCGCCGATAACCGCGGTCTGTCCGATTACCGTTCCGTAGCCGTGATCGATAAAAACATGGTGGCCAATTTGGGCACCGGGGTGGATCTCAACTTTGGTAAAGAACTTGCCGCAATTAGCTACGATGGCGGCACCAAAGCGCCAGTGATGCTGGTAGAGCCAGTGGCTGACCCGGTACCAGCCGAGAGCGTGAAAGCCGGCGTAGGTAAAAATGACTTCCCAAGGACTGCTAGCCGCGGGATCAACTTGCTGAATGTATTTTGCTGCCTTATACATTTTGACCACTGCTTTCAAGTTTGTGCCGCTATTTTAACTTTGCCAGCGACTGTTTGAGGTCGGCGATGAGGTCCGCAGGATCTTCCAGACCGACAGACAGACGGATCAACTCATCCTTGATTCCGTCTTTGAGCGGATTTCTCGAGGGATCGAGCCATGGGTCATAACAGCAGGCACTTCGATTAGGCTTTCGATCCCACCGAGACTCTCGGCTAAACCGATTAACTGTAGCTGATCGACGAACTGCTTGGCAGATAGGCCGGGTTGCAATTCGAAGGAAATCATCGCCCCATAATGCTTCATCTGACGTGCAGCGATTTCATGACCTGGAAAATCAGTGAGCCCCGGGTAATAAGCTTTAGCGACTTCGGGGGTCTTCGTCAGGAAGTCAACGATAGCCGCCGTATTTTCGAGGTGCACTCGCATCCGGGCAGCCAGAGTTTTGATTCCCCGCTGGAGCAGCCAGCTATCGTCGGGACCTAGCTGACTGCCAATCGAATTTTGCAGAAAAGCGAACTGGTCAGCTAGGTCCTGACTGTTGACGACGGCAAGGCCGGCTACCAGGTCTGAGTGGCCGCCCAGATACTTGGTAGCGGAGTGCAGGACGATGTCAGCGCCGAGTTTCAATGGCTGCTGGTTGTAGGGAGAGGCAAAGGTGTTATCAACAATTGTCAAGAGCTGGTGTTCCTTGGCAATTTTGGCGATCGCTTTGATGTCCGTAATTTGCAACAGGGGGTTAGTCGGCGTTTCAAAGTAGATAGCCCGGGTGTTTTCCTGGATGGCGGCAGCAACTGCGGCGAGGTCGGAAGTATCAACGGTCGTGAATTCGAGGCCAAAACGCTTCAGCACCTTGTTGATGAGACGGAAAGTGCCGCCGTAAACGTCCTTGCCCACGACGATGTGGTCGCCGGCTGAGAAAAGGGTGAAGGCGGCGTGAATCGCGGCTGACCCTGAAGCAAAGGCAAAGCCAGCGACGCCTCCTTCTAATTCGGCAATTAATTGTTCCAAGGCTTGCCGGGTTGGGTTGCCCGTCCGGGAATATTCCCACTTGGGATGAGCGCCGAGCTCCTTTTGCCGGAAAGTCGAGGCCCGGTAGATTGGCATGGAAACGGCGCCGGTTGCTGGGTCTTCGCTGATGCCGCCGTGGATAAGTTGAGTGTTAAATTTCATAATGAGTGCCTCCTATTGATGATTGTTATTTAATTTAATCTTTATCGTAGATGCCTTCACCGAGGTAGCGGTCGCTGCCATCGGGGAAGATGGTGACGATGGTTGAATGTTTCGGCAGGATTCGGGCGACGTTGAGACTGGCTTGCAGAGCAGCCCCGCTGGAACTGCCGATCAAGAGACCGAGCTCGGCAGCTGCTCGTCGAACCTGTCGAAAGGCGTCGTGATCCGCAATGGTTTGGACTTGGTTGATCTTGAGCCCCTTAAAAAATGGTGGAATCATTTCAACGCCGATTCCCTCGGTCCTGTGCTGGTGGGCCGGTCCGCCGTTTAGAATCGAGCCCTCGGGTTCCACAGCGATGGCCTGTAGATCGGGATAAGCAGCCCGCAATGCGCGAGCGGTGCCGGCAAAAGTGCCACCCGTACCTGCTCCAGCAACGAAGGCGGTTAATTCCTGACCGGCTAAGTCGGCGATGATCTCGGGGCCGAGAGTCCGCTCGTAAGTTAAGGGATTCACGGGATTGGTAAACTGCATGGGAACGTAAGCAGCAGGGGTTTGCTTGGCCAGTGCTTTGGCTTTGACAGCAGCACCTTTCATCCCGGCATCTGACGGTGTGTTGATGATGGTAGCTCCCAACGCCTTCATGATCGCCTGCTTTTCGGGGCTGAATTTATCTGGCACGACGAAGGTGACGGGCAGGTGATATTTTTGGGCAGCCAGGGCGATACCAATGCCGGTGTTGCCAGCGGTTGGCTCGATGATGTGGGTATGATTGGCAATGATTCGGCCCTGGCGAATTCCTTCCTCAATTATTTCTAAACCGAGCCGGTCCTTAACGCTGCCGCCTGGATTTTGCATTTCGAGCTTGGCCAGGATTCGGCTGCTATTGGGGACGTCGATTGGAAGGTCGAGAAGTGGTGTGTGGCCAATTAATTGATCGATTGAGTGGTAAATCATAACTTGCTTCCTTTCGGTGATTCGTGGGGGACAATAATTTAGGGAAAACAAAAAGACGCAGCTTTCGCAATGACGAAATCTGCGTCTTAGTTGATCCACTGTTGTTGACGTGGGGTAAGTTGATCTTATTTTGCCCGCTGGGGGCACGCCAAAATGATGGGTCGCCTAAGACGCGATCCACAACAACAGTAGTTATTCATTTTGACGTTGTTGTTAGTCATTTGACTGCCTCCTTGTTAATTTACAAGTATGATAAACACGGGTGATGGTGTCTGTCAAGAATAAGTTTGGCAACACTTTGCTCACCCAGAGGCTTTCTAGCTGTGGTAAGATGAAGTCATTAAAGAACAAAGGAGCTGTCGACCATGCTAAAGATTTACAATACCCTCACGCGCCAAGAGGAAGAATTTCACCCACTTACTCCGGGAAAGGTAACGATGTATGTCTGTGGCCCGACAGTCTACAACTACATTCATATTGGCAATGCCCGCAGCGCGATTGCCTTCGACACGGTGCGACGTTATCTTGAGTATCTAGGCTATGACGTGCGCTACGTTTCCAACTTTACCGACGTCGATGACAAGATGATTCGGGAGGCTCATGAAGAGGGGACGACGGTGCCAGCCCTTGCTGATAAGTACATCAAAGCCTTTATGGAGGATACGAAGGCACTAAACATTGAACCGGCTACCATGCATCCCCGGGCTACCCAGAACATTCCGCAGATTATTGAATTTGTGCAGACGCTCATCTCCAAAGGCTATGCCTACGTCGTGGATGGCGATGTTTACTACCGAGCGCGCAAGTTTCAGCATTACGGGCAGCTCTCTGGCCAGTCACTAGACGATCTTGAAACCGGGGCCAGTGAACATGTCAGTGCCGACGAAGTTCAAAAAAAGGCGGATCCCCTCGATTTTGCTCTCTGGAAAGCAGCTAAACCGGGTGAAATTTCGTGGGATTCGCCGTGGGGAAAGGGGCGTCCCGGCTGGCACATTGAATGCTCTGTGATGAGCACTCGCTACCTTGGCAAGACGATTGATATTCATGGCGGCGGCCAAGACCTTGAATTCCCGCACCATGAAAACGAAATTGCCCAGTCTGAAGCCGCAACTGGCCAGAAATTTGTCCGCTACTGGATGCACAATGGGTTCGTCACGGTCGGCAAGGACAACGAAAAGATGAGCAAATCCCTGCATAATTTCATCACTGTGCACGAGATTATCCAACACGTCGATCCCCAGGTGCTGCGCTTCTGCATGTCGACGACCCAGTACCGGCGGCCAATTCAGTATAGTGACGAGACTCTGGCAGATGCGACAAATAACCTGCGGCATATTAAGACAGCACTGCAAAATCTGGCTTATCGGCAGAGTGATGCGGTTGAAGGAACTAACGATGAAGTGGCCGCCAAAGTGAAGGACTTTGACCAGCAGTTCCGCGAGGCGATGGACGATGACTTCAACGTCCAAAACGGGATTGCGGTCGTCTACGAATTGGTGAAGTACGCCAACGTTTACGCCCAGGGGAAGACCGTTGCGCGGGGCAGTTTAAGTGCCCTCAGCAAACAGATTCGGCAACTGATGAGCATTTTTGGCGTCGATTTGACGGAAAATGCTGCTACGCCGATTGACGACGAGCGGATCAAAAAAATGATTGATGAGCGCAACCAGGCCCGGGCGGCACGCAATTTTAAGCGCAGCGATGAGATTCGCGACGAACTGAAGAAACAAGGGATCATCCTGGAGGATACTCCCCAGGGGACCCGTTACAGAAAGGCATAAGATGACAGAATTTGATTACCAGCAACTAAATGGCATTGCCCTGGCTTACCTAGGGGATGCTGTCTACGAGCCCTTTATCCGCCAGCATTTGCTGGAGAAGGGCTTGACCCGTCCCAACAAATTGCAGCGAGCGGCGACGCACTTTGTGTCAGCGAAGGCGCAGGCGGCGCTGATTTCGCTAATGGAAGAGGACCAAGTGCTGAACGAGACGGAGTGGGCCTACTTCAAACGGGGCCGCAATGCGAAAAGTTATACGCACGCCAAACATACGAGCGTACTTACTTACCGGGTTTCGACTGGGTTTGAAGCCCTGTTTGGGTATCTGCAGCTGGCGGGAGAAACTGCCCGTCTCAAAGAATTAGCGCAGTGGTGCATCGATCAAGTGGAAGCGGGGCGCACAGAGCATGAAGACTAATAAGCACGACTCTTCGAAAAGCGACTTTATAATCGGTCGCCATCCGGCCGTTGCGGCGCTGAAAGCGAAGGACCAAGAGATTAACAAGGTCTTTATCCAGGCGGGGTTGCGGTCCGATGCGATTGGTAAAATTATTCAACTGGCCAAGCGCCGACACCTCGTCATTTCAAGCGTTCCGAAGACAAAGCTGGACCAAATGAGTGATCACCAAAACCACCAGGGAGTGATTCTGGCAGTAGCGGCGTACCATTATGCGACGATTGACGACCTGTTCCAACGGGCAGCGGAACGTGATGAAGCTCCGTTTTTCTTGATTTTGGATCAGTTAGCTGATCCTCATAACCTTGGTTCGATTTTGCGGACAGCGGATGCGGCTGGGGTTCACGGGGTGATCATTCCCAAACGCCGGGCAGTGGGACTGACAGAAGTGGTTGCCAAAACGGCGGCTGGGGCGCTCGAACACGTGCCGGTTGCCCGGGTCACTAACCTTGTCCAGACTGCCCAAGAACTCAAGGAGCGGGGCGTCTGGCTCTTTGGTACGGATATGAAGGGTCAGGATTATCGCCAGTGGGATGCGAAGGGGCCCGTAGCCATTGTGATCGGTAACGAAGGCAAGGGAATTTCGCCATTACTGAAAAAGAGTTGTGATGAAATGTTAACAATCCCGATGATTGGTCATGTGCAGAGTTTAAACGCCAGTGTGGCAGCGAGCTTGCTGATCTACCAGGGATTTAACTCGCGCCATCCTCTAGAACAATAACGATGACGATTAACCGTGGCGATGACCACGGTTTTTTAATTACCGCTCTTGGAAAGTTTTTTCAAAAACACTTGATTGTAATAGCGTGTTTTGCTAATCTATGAACTGTGAGATTGTTAATTATTGATGCCAACAAAAGATAGATACGCAATTTGCTGGCATTATCATTGAAATTTGTTTGCGTTTTTTTGTAAATAAATTTGGTGAGTGCTGCAAGGCTATTGGGGGAGACTTGTAACATGCAACTTGAAAATTTTATTCGCGCTAATCAGGAAGAAATGACGCTTATTACCGGTGCTAAATTTGGGAGTAGTGATAATCTAGAGCAATTATTCGCTAATTATTTACCCTTGATCAAGAAAATCTGGCGGATCCACTTCATTCCCGGACTGGAATTTGAGGACTGGTCGCAGGAAGCAATGCTGACGTTGATCCGCTCCATCGCCAGTTACCGGGCTGATACACAGGTGCGCTTCTGTTGGTTTTATAAACGAGCCCTGCGCAATCGTCTCCGCGATTTATACCGTCTCCAGGCCGCTGGCAAACGCATTCCGGCAGCACAGATTGGAGAGCTCAGTAAGATTCACGAGGAGACCTTGCCGGACATTAACATTCATGCTGCGGTTCATGATCAGGTGGAGTGCATAAGCCTGTATCGAGAATTACAGGATCAGTGTTCCGTTTTTGAAAATCAAGTTTTTGCGCGACAAACGCAGGGTTTTCGCATTAACGAAATTGCCCAGGAGCTTCATTGCTCGCCCAAGAAGGTCATGGGTGGTTTGGAGCGGGCGCATCGGAAACTGGTTCGCCTAGCCCAATGACCCTGACCTTGAAGTTGACAACTTGCATTTGCTTAATAATTCATGTACAGTTACTAGGTATGTGGAGGTGGTTGCGTGACGAAGAGAAAAGTCGCACTGGAGTGCTCAAAATGCGGGGCCCGCAACTACACGACGACCGTCAATCCTAACCGTGATCATCGGTTGGAGTTGCGCAAATATTGCAAACATTGCGGTGAGTACACTATTCACCGTGAAACACGGTGAGCGGGGGTAGTCTGATGAAGTTTATCAAGAGTGTTTTTCATGAAATGCATTTGGTCATCTGGCCGACAGCAAAGGAAAACCGGCGTGATACGGGAATCGTGATTACGCTGACGTTATTTTTCGTCGTTTTCTTTGCCATTGCTGATTGGTTAATTCATTCTTTGATGTTGTGGTTTGTCAAGTAGGACTGGTAGGCAACCGCCAATTTTGTTATAATCTTAATGGCTAAAAACTTCGTGGAACACGGGGTTTTTTATTTTAGACAAAAGTAGGTTGAACAAGGAGAATAATCGTGGAAACAAATGAAAAGCGCTGGTACGTTTTGCACACGTACTCCGGTTATGAAAACCGGGTAAAGAGCAACCTTGAATCACGGGTTCAGTCGATGAACATGCAGGATTACATTTTCCGGGTAGTTGTTCCGGAAGACACTGTTCGGACGGTGAAGGATGGCAACGCCAAGGAAACGGTTGAAAAGACCTTCCCTGGTTACGTCTTGGTTGAAATGATCATGACTGACCGGGCCTGGTACATTGCCCGGAACACGCCAGGGGTTACCGGCTTCCTCGGCTCTCACGGTGGTGGTTCTAAACCAACCCCCCTGCTGCCAGAAGAAGCAGACCGGATCCTGAAGCGGATGGGTGATGATGTCCCACAGACCGATATCAACGTCAACGTGGGGGATGAAGTTAAGATCATTGCCGGGGCTTTTGCCGACCTGAACGGTAAGGTTACCGCTGTCGATCACGAAAAGATGAAATTAAAAGTGGACATTGAGATGTTTGGCCGCCAGACCTCAACTGAACTGGGCTTTGACCAGATTGACACTGTCGAAGACTAAGTATTTAATCAACCACTAATCAGCGTCTGATGCTTGCCATCGGACGTTTTTTATGTTAATTTATCCTAGTATGCGTTTGTCATACTGTGGGAGGGGCAAATTTTGATACCCCATCATTACCACAACACGGACTAAGGAGGTTTTGTCTCGTGGCAAAGAAAGTAGCGAACGTTGTCAAGTTACAAATCCCTGCTGGTGCTGCTACACCTGCACCGCCGGTTGGGCCTGCATTAGGTCAAGCAGGGATTAACATTATGGGCTTCACGAAGGAATTTAACGCCCGGACTGCTGATCAAAAGGGGATGTTGATCCCAGTTGTGATCACGGTTTACGAGGATCGTTCATTTACCTTCGTTACCAAGACGCCGCCTGCTTCAGTACTGCTGAAGAAAGCCGCTGGTGTTGAACACGGTTCCGGTGAACCTAACACGAAGAAGGTTGCTAAGGTAACCAAGGATCAGGTTAAGGAAATCGCCGAAACTAAGATGCAAGATCTAAACGCTGCGGACGTTGAAGCCGCAATGCGCATGATTGAAGGTACTGCTCGTAGCATGGGCTTCGAAGTCGAAGGCTAAGCGCGGCTCTACCGGGCAGGAGGGCAAAAGCTCCTCTGTCTCACGTGGGAGGTAAACTCCGTTAGACCACATTTGCAAGGAGGAAACAACAGATGGCTAAAAAACGCGGTAAGAAATACCAAGAAGCGCTGAAAAAGGTTGACAGCAAGGAATACGCTGTTAACGACGCTGTTCAATTAGTTAAAGATATTGATTTTGCTAACTTTGACTCAAGTGTCGAAGTTGCATTTAACCTGAACGTCGACACCAAGCAAGCTGACCAACAGCTGCGTGGTGCCCTGGTTCTGCCAAACGGTACTGGTAAGGACGTTACGGTTATTGTCTTCGCTAAGGGTGAAAAGGCACAACAGGCTAAGGATGCCGGTGCTGACTTCGTTGGCGATGACGACTTAGCACAGAAGATCCAGGACGGCTGGATGGACTTTGACGTTGCCATTGCAACGCCAGACATGATGCCGACTGTTGGTCGTCTGGGCCGGATCCTTGGGCCAAAGGGCTTGATGCCAAACCCGAAGACGGGCACGGTAACGATGGACGTTGCCCAAGCGGTTTCTGACGCCAAGGCTGGTCAGGTTACTTACCGGACCGACCGTGACGGTAACGTTGCTGTTCCATTCGGCAAGGTTTCATTTGACACTGACAAGCTGGTTGAAAACTTGAAGGCAATCGAAACGGTTGTTGCAAAGGCTCGTCCAGCATCAGTTCGTGGTACTTACATCAAGCACGCTTCAATCGCCTCAACTTTTGGGCCGAGTGTTACGCTTGATCTGAGCAGCTTCTAAGCTTAATCATGATTAAGGGGATGGCTCATGGCTTTGTCAATACAAAGCTGGGGCTATTCCTGACAAGCAATGGGCCTCTAGCGTTCGCTTTTGACGAACGTTAGGGGCTATTGTTGTATCATTCCTTATATTTTAACGATGTTGTGATATTATGTCGCAGTCTCATTTTTGCAAGAGGACTTTTACCATGGAAGACTTACGAGGAAGAATCAGGCGGGCGGCCCGGCAGATGCGGGGGAGCAATCAGCGCCTGGCTGTGTATATGCGTGATCACTACACTGAACTACAGATGATGCCGATCAATAAACTTGCCAAACGTGCCGGAGTATCCCAATCGACGGTTTTCCGTTTTTCTCAATCCCTAGGATATTCTGGCTATCCCGAATTGAAGATGCAGCTATCCCTGCAACTGCACCAACATCAAAAGTCCAGCAAGAAATTTGAAATTGAACCGGGGGAAGATCCTAAGGCAATTAACACTAAACTCGCCAGCCGCTACAAGGTGGTCGTTGACGAGACCAGTCGAATGCTTGATGAGAAATTAGTGGCCAAGACTGTCGATGCCCTGGCCTGGGCGGATCAGATCGTGATTTACGGGGCGGGAGCCTCCGCCGTTGCGGCAGAATCATTAGCCATTAAGCTGACCCGGATCGGTTGCCTGGCAGTCGCAACTCACGACTTGCACGTGGCGATGATGCGGGTGGTGACTGCCAAACCGAAGACGCTCTTTATTGTCATCTCGAATTGGGGCCAAACCCGCTCAGTCTTGGATTTGTTGCAAGAACTCAAGAAACGGGAAATGGTCAGGGTGGTCTTAACAGCCCGGGCAAATTCAAAGGCTGCCCGTCTTGCTAGTTGGACCCTGTTAACCCAGGACGTTGGGGAAGCTCATTCCCGTGCTGCGGCCACTACTTCGTTGGTGAGCCAGCTCTATACAATTGATCTTCTGATGTTTGATTACGTGGCCCAGCATTACGAAGAGACAATCCGGGTTATCGGGCAGACGACCACCGCAATGAAACGTTTTCAAACCAAAAAATAATAATTTCGCTAATCCCTTTAATAAAAGGATTTCGTCCCTTGCCGGGGCTTGACAATTGGCCCTTAGGCAGGTAAATTTAAGACAATGAACCTTTAACGTTGGTCCCGTGAGGCTAGCAAGGGGATTTCGGTGAAATACGATGGCTGGAGACGATCTAAACCATCCTGCAAACACCTCGCTCCTTCACGGATCAGCGGGGTGTTTTTTTGTGGCTTGGATAGACCCGAAGGAGGAAATATCATGGATGACCGTCACTATGCTGCCTTTAAAAACTTTGTCAGCGTGGAGAATTTAACGCCCGACGAGGTGCAAGCCCTGATTGACCGGGCCGAGTATTTTAAACGTGGGGGCGCGGTGCCAAAGTTGACCAGCCCTGTTTACGTTGCTAATCTCTTCTTTGAAAATTCAACACGGACGCATAACAGTTTTGGGATGGCGGAACGCAGACTCGGTTTGACTGAGCTGCCCGTCGACACGGCGCACAGTTCGATGAGCAAGGGCGAAACCCTTTATGATACCCTGCTGATGCTCAATGCGATTGGAGTTAAGCTGGCAGTGATGCGTCATTCTGAGAATGCCTACTATGAACCACTGATCCACACCAAACCGTCCCAGCACCTCAATATGGGAATTGTCAATGCTGGTGACGGCAGCGGGCAGCACCCTTCCCAATGCCTTCTCGATATGATGACCGTACATGAACACTTTGGCCACTTCAAGGGGCTGAAGGTTGCCATCGTCGGTGACATCAACTACTCTCGGGTAGCGAAAAGCAACATGGAAATGTTTAATAAACTCGGGGCTGAAGTCTATTTCTCGGGTCCTGAATACTGGTACGACCACAAGTTTGACAAGTATGGCAAATATATGCCGATCGATGACCTGGTCGACAAGGTCGATGTCTTAAACCTCTTGCGGGTCCAGCACGAACGCCACGCCGGCGACCCGAACGAGGCGGGCTTTAGCGAAGAATCCTACTTTAAGAAGTATGGGATCAACCACGACCGTTATGACCGGATGAAGGAAAATGCCGTGATCATTCACCCAGGTCCGATCAACCACAACGTTGAATTGGCGGGTGATCTCGTCGAAGCTTCGAAATCCCTGTACGTCACCCAGGTGGTTAACGGGGTTTACATGCGGATGGCCATGCTGGAAAGTGTCCTGCGCGGCCGGCACTTGGGAGGACTGGAATAATGGCAGACAAAGCACAAACGATCCTGATTCACGGGGGAACGGTTGATATCAATGACCGGCTAGTCAAATGCGATCTACTGATAAAAGATGGTAAGATTGCTTCTCTTGGCCATCACCTGGCGGAGCCGGCAGAGGTTGACCAGGACTTCGATGCCAGTGGTTATCTGGTGACCCCTGGTTTGATTGACGTCCACGTTCACTACCGGGAACCGGGCCAGACCTATAAGGAGACGATTCATACCGGGACCCTGGCCGCCGCCCACGGGGGCTTTACGACGGTCGGCGCGATGGCCAATGTGGACCCGACTCCTGATAATCCAGAATTGATGAAGAAACAGTTGGCGCGCAATGCCGAGGAAGGCGTCGTGCACATCAAGCAGTATTCACCAGTTTCGGTCGGGCGGGCAGGCCAGGAAACCGTCAATTTCCATGATCAGCTGGCGGCTGGTGCTTTTGCCTTTTCCGATGACGGCAGCGGCATCCAGCGTTCCGATGTGATGTACCATGCTCTCCAGCAAGCGAAGGCTAACAATACGGTGGTTGCGGCGCACGTCGAAGAGAATGCCCTGCTTTTTGGCGGCGTCATTAATGCCGGTAAGAAGGCTGACGAACTGGGGCTACCCGGCAAAATTAACGCCAGTGAAAGTGCCCAGTTAGCTCGCGACTTAATGCTTTGTGAGGCGACGGGTGGGCACTATCACATGTGCCATGTGTCCACACGGCAGAGTGTTGAACTCATTCGGCAAGCCAAGGCTCACGGATTGAACGTCACTGCTGAAGCAGCGCCACACCACTTACTGCTGGCTGATAAGGACATTGTGGGTTGTGACTCCTACTACAAGATGAATCCGCCGCTCCGTAATGAAGCAGACCGTCAAGCGCTGATTGAGGGTTTGTTGGACGGGACCATCGACATGATTGCAACTGACCATGCTCCTCACGCCGCTAAAGAAAAGCCACACGATGATTTAGTTCACGCGACTAATGGCATTACCGGGAGCGAGACGTGTTTTAACAAGCTGTATACCGAATTCGTGGAGAAGGGGGTCTTCAGTCTGACCCAGCTCCTGCATTGGTTGACGGTCGCTCCGGCGAAGGCTTTTCATCTTCAGCATGCCGGCTACTTAATGCCCAGTGAACCAGCGGACGTCGCGGTCTTTGACCTGCAGACGCCGCGCAAGTTGGAAGAAGCCGATTACCGTTCAAAGGGTAAGAACACGCCTTTTACTGGCGACACGGTTGATTGCACCACGATGTTAACCTTGGTTGATGGCAAGGTTGTTTACCAGAGGAGGTAGACTCGATGAAACGATACTTAATCTTGGAAGATGGGACGGTTTTTGCCGGCGAAGCGTTCGGCGCTGACAAGGAATGCGACGGCGAAGTTGTCTTTTCGACGGGGATGACCGGTTACCAGGAAGCGATCACGGACCAGTCGTACGCTAATCAAATTTTGGTCTTTACCAACCCGCTGATTGGGAACTACGGTGTAACCCTCGAAGACTACGAATCAATGCAACCGCACATCCGGGGCGTGATCTGCCGGGAAGTGGCCCACCACCCGTGCAACTGGCGGATGCAGGACACCTTGCCTAACTTTTTGCAACAAAATGGCATTCCGGGACTGAAGGGCATCGATACCCGGCAGTTGGTTCGTAAACTGCGGCAGCACGGAACTTTGCGGGGACGTCTCGCGGATAGTTCCGACCAGGCTGAGCAGATTGCGGCTTCACTGCGGAAGAAGAACCTGACGAAGGACATTATTTCCCAAGTTTCGACGAAGACGCCGTTCCCGAACCCGGGCACTAAGCGCAACATTGTCTTAATTGATTTTGGCTTCAAGAACAGTATTCTTCAGGAATTGGCCCGTCGCGACTGCAACGTCATCGTGATGCCGTATGATACTACCGCTGAGCAGATTTTAAATCTCAAACCAGACGGGGTATTGCTCAGCAATGGCCCGGGCGATCCGAAGGACATGGCGGCGGCCTTCCCGATGGTCCGGGAAGTTGAAAAACACCTGCCGCTCTTCGGGATCTGCATGGGCCACCAGGTTTTTGCCCTTGCTAACGGGGCCGATACTTACAAGATGAAGTTCGGTCACCGGGGCTTTAACCACCCGGTTCGTGATATTGCCACGGGGCGGATCGACTTCACTTCGCAAAACCACGGCTACGCGGTGGACCCGAAGTCGATCGATCCGGACAAGCTGATGGTGACCCGGGTAGAAATCAACGACGGAACGGTTGAAGGCCTTCAGCACCGTCACTACCCCGCCTTTTCGGTTCAGTTTCACCCGGATGCTGCGCCGGGGCCGCACGATGCAGTTTCGATCTTTGATGATTTCATGACGATTGTCGACCAACGCAGAAAGGAAGAGAGCAATGCCTAAGAGAACTGATATTCATAAAATTATGGTGATTGGGTCTGGCCCAATTATCATCGGTCAAGCGGCGGAATTTGATTATTCTGGAACCCAGGCTTGTTTGGCATTGCGCGAAGAGGGCTATGAAACGGTCCTGGTGAACTCCAACCCGGCGACAATCATGACTGACACGGAAATTGCCGATAAGGTCTACATCGAACCGCTGACGACCGAAAGCGTTTCCCGGATTATTCGACAAGAATACCCAGATGCCATTCTGCCGACCCTGGGTGGGCAGATCGGCTTAAACTTGGCCGTTTCCCTGTCCAAGACCGGGATTTTGGACGAACTGGGGATTGAACTCCTCGGTACTAAGCTTGACTCCATTGACGAAGCCGAAGATCGGGAAAAGTTCAAGGAATTGATGCTGAAATTGGGTGAACCGGTCCCGCCTTCGAAGACCGTCAGCACGGTCGATGACGCGGTTGCCTTTGCCGAAAAGATCGGTTATCCCGTTATCGTTCGGCCAGCCTTTACCATGGGTGGCACCGGTGGTGGGATGTGCAACAACCGGGCCGAACTGGAACGGATCGCTGCGAATGGTCTGGATCTCTCTCCGGAAACTCAGTGCTTAATTGAAAAATCAATCGCCGGCTACAAGGAAATTGAATTTGAAGTTATGCGGGATGCCAGTGACAACGCGATGATCGTCTGCTGCATGGAGAACTTCGATCCGGTCGGGATCCACACTGGTGACTCGATTGTCTTCAGTCCGTCCCAAACCTTGAGTGACCGCGAATACCAGATGTTGCGGGATTGCGCTCTTAAACTGATTCGGGCTCTGAAAATCGAAGGGGGCTGCAACGTTCAATTAGCCCTTGACCCGAACAGTTACCATTATGATGTCATCGAAGTTAATCCGCGGGTTTCGCGGTCTTCAGCCCTGGCTTCTAAAGCAACGGGCTACCCGATTGCCCGGATGGCTGCCAAGATTGCGGTCGGCTTGAACTTGGACGAAATTAAAAATCCGGTCACCGGGACGACCTACGCCGAATTTGAACCAGCCCTTGATTACGTTGTCTGCAAGATTCCGCGCTGGCCATTTGATAAGTTCACCCACGCTAACCGCCGCCTGGGTAGTCAAATGAAGGCGACGGGGGAAGTCATGGCGATTGGGCGGAGTGCTGAAGAAGCTCTCCAAAAGGCCGTGCGCTCGCTGGAAATCGACGACAAAGATCTCTTTAGTCCGAAGGCACATGCTGCCAGCGATGAGGACTTGGAAGCCAAACTGGTTCATCCGCAAGACGACCGTCTCTTCTACCTTGCCGAAGCCTTTCGGCGGGGTTATAGCCTGGATAACGTGCACGAGCTGACCAAGATCACACCTTACTTCCTCGACATCGTTCAACACCTCGTGAAGATGGAAGGACAGCTTGAAAATGCTCCCCAAAATCTTGCTTTGTTGAAGACTGCTAAGCGTTACGGTTTCAGTGACTACACAATTGCGCGCCTGTGGAAGACTACGGCGGATTCGGTCCGTCACTTACGCAAGGAGCATGGCATCGTGCCGGTCTACAAGACGGTCGACACCTGTGCCGCGGAATTTGATTCCCAGACGCCATACATGTACAGTTCTTACGATGCGGAGAACGAAAGCACGCAACTCTCCGATAAGTCAGTATTGGTTATCGGTTCTGGCCCGATTCGGATTGGCCAGGGGGTCGAATTTGACTACGCAACGGTCCACAGTGTCCGGGCCATTCAGCGGATGGGCTACAAGGCGATCGTCATCAATTCCAACCCTGAGACAGTTTCAACGGACTTCACTATTTCTGATAAGCTCTACTTTGAACCGCTGACTCTCGAAGACGTCCTCAATGTAGTTGACCAGGAGCACCCACTCGGCGTGATCGTTCAGTTCGGGGGGCAGACCGCGATTAACCTTGCGGCCGGTCTCAAGGAACACGGGGTCAAGATCCTTGGCACGACGGTTCACGACCTCAACCTGGCCGAAGACCGGGAAGAATTTGATGAGATCATCAAACGCCTTGATCTGCGCCAGCCAGTTGGCTTGACCGCATCTGACCACCAAGGAGTCATCGATGCGGCCCACAAGATCGGCTTCCCAGTTCTGGTTCGGCCGAGCTACGTTCTCGGTGGGAAGGCGATGGAAATCGTCTACAACGACGCGGAACTGGAGGACTATCTCAAGCAGAACACGAATGTCGATGCCGGTGGACACCCGATCCTGATCGATTCCTACTTGGACGGGACCGAATGCGAAGTCGATGCGATCTGTGACGGCAAGCGGGTGCTGCTGCCGGGAATCATGGAACACATTGAACACGCCGGAGTCCACTCTGGCGACTCTATGGCGGTTTACCCGTCGCAAACCTTCGATGACCAGATCAAGCAACAAATCGTTGACGCCACCAAGAAGCTGGCGATTGCCCTCCGGTGTGTCGGCATCATGAACATTCAGTTTATCGTTTCCAAGGGTCAAGTTTACGTCCTCGAAGTCAACCCGCGGGCCAGCCGGACGGTGCCGTTCCTGAGTAAAATTACCGGGATCGAAATGGCACAAGTGGCGACCCGGGTTATCCTTGGTGAATCGCTCGAGGAGCAAGGCTATCCAGATGGCCTGGCACCTGAACCGAAGCAGGTGTACGTCAAGGCTCCGGTCTTTAGCTTCAACAAGCTGTCCGATGTGGACTCCTACCTAGGACCAGAAATGAAGTCGACGGGTGAAGTGATGGGCTCCGACCGGACCTTCCCGAAGGCCTTGATCAAGGCCTTTGCTGGTGCCCGGATGCAAGTGCCGGATAACGGGACCGTCCTGCTGACGATTGAAGATAACGACAAGGAGAAGATCTTGCCGCTGGCTCAGCGCTTTGCTAACATCGGCTACCGGCTGATGGCAACGGCAGGGACCGCTGCCTTCCTCAAGCAGCACCAGCTCCATGTCACCACCGTCACCAAGGTACACGAAGACGAGGGGCAGGCTGATAACATCCTGCAAACCATTAAGGACGGGAAGGTCGACCTGGTCATCAATACGATGGGCCATGATATCGCCCAGACGTCGGACGGCTTTATCATCCGCCAGATTGCTATTTCCCACAACGTGCCGCTGCTGACGGCGCTTGATACCGTTCGGGCGTTGCTGACGGCGTTGGAAAATCGTTCCTTCAGCACTCTGCCGGTCGATACCGGTCGGCATAGCTAAACAGAATTAAGAAATCCCTTTTGACCAATTGCAATCGGCAGAGACATATGTTATTCTATGGGAGTTGATTTAAATATGACTCTGCCTAAGACTCAGGTGGCGCAAGCCTCAATTTACCTGCCGAGGAAGAATGAAATTCCTTCTCTATGTCTGCGGTCATAGGGATTTTTTTAATCCTAATCTTCAATTTCGCATTCAGGAGGTGAAATCGATGAGTGAAGCAGCTATTGCTAAAAAGGCCGAAATCGTTAAGCAAACGACTGACGAATTGAACGCCGCTGAATCAGCCATCGTTGTTGACTACCGTGGTCTGACGGTTGCCGAAGTTACTGACCTGCGTAAGCAGCTCCGTGATGCCGACGTTTCAATGAAGGTTATCAAGAACAAGATTCTGGAACGTGCTGTGGAAGGCACTGACTACGAAGACCTGAAGAGTGTTTTTGTTGGCCCAACTGCCGTGGCTTTCTCTAACGAAGACCCAATTGCCCCAGCTAAGATCTTGAAGAAGTTCGCTGACGAACACGACCAACTCTCCATCAAGGGTGGTTTCATTGAAAAGAGTGTTAAGACTCTGGACGAAATCAATGAATTCGCTACGATGCCGAGTCGTGAAGAACTGCTGGCTACCCTGGTATCTTGCCTGCAAGATCCAGTTCGCAAGGTCGCACGTGCTGTCAAGGCCGTTGCCGACAAGGGCGACGATGCAGCCGCATAAGGTTATTCTTCATCTTACCTATCGAATTCAAAAAAGACAATTTATTGGAGGATTATAAACATGGCTTTTGATAAGGATGCTATCATTGCTTCTCTGAAGGAAGCATCAATCTCAGACCTTAACGACCTGGTTAAGGCTATCGAAGACGAATTTGACGTTTCAGCTGCTGCTCCAGTTGCTGCTGCTGGTGCTGCTGCTGGTGGCGCTGCTGCTGCTAAGGACTCATACACTGTTGAACTGACTGAACCAGGTCAGTCCAAGGTTAAGGTCATCAAGGCTGTTAAGGACGTTACTGGTGCCAGCCTGATGGACGCTAAGAAGCTTGTCGACGGTGCTCCTTCCGAAATCAAGAAGGACGCTAGCGAAGACGAAGCTAACGACATCAAGTCCAAGCTGGAAGATGCCGGTGCTACTGTTACCCTTAAGTAATTGTAGTTTCGCCAAAAATAAAAACTGTCAGCAATTTTTGCTGGCAGTTTTTTTTTACAGTTTTTTGGCGAGCAGAAAATCGATTTGTGGATCTGAGCCGACCTGAAAGACGTGCTGACCGACCCGTTTAAAACCGTCGCGCGCGTAAAATTTTTGGGCGACTTTGTTATGCTCATAAACACCCAGCCACATATAATCCTTGGCTTCGCGGCGGGCAATCTTTTCAGCGTATTTGATTAAGATCAGGCCGAGACCCTGGTGTTGGAACTGCTGACGAAGGTAGATGCGTTCCACTTCCAGGGCGTTGTCCTTGATGGCTTCTGTCTGGGCGTCGCCAACGTTGACTTTGAGATAACCAGCGACTTGGTCACTGACCACCAGAAAAAAGAAGCGACTGTTAGGATTGTCAATTTCAGAGCGCATCTTAGCAGTCTCGTAATCTTCCTTCAAGAAGCGGGCCATGTCGTCGGGAGCGGTGTAGGGGTCAAAGGTCTTTTTAAAGGTTTCACGCGAGATCTCTTGTAAAGCGGGAATGTCATCAACCGTTATCGGTCGAATGCGGTAAGCAGGTTTATTCATGATTAGCCTCCAGATAAAGAAAGCAGCTCGGAATCATTATAAAGACGGAGGCGAGCTGCTTTTTTGTTATTTGTTTTCTTTCTTATTCGGATCCATCACGTGGTAGTCAGAAGCACTCATCGCTTCGACCGCGCCCTTGCGATAGCCGTTGCCAACCTGACTGAAGAAGTCGTGATTGGACGTGGTAGTAGAAATTCCGTTCATCACGATTGGGTTGACATCAGAACTGGTATCTGGGAAAAGTGGTTCTTGGCCGAGGTTCATCAGCGCCTTGTTAGCATTATAGCGGATGAAGGTCAGAACGTCGTCAGTCCAGCCAACATCATTGTAGAGCATGTTGGTGTACTTTTCCTCGTTGTCGTACAGTTCGTACAGGAAGTTGTACATCCAATCTTTCATATCTTGTTGCTGCTTTTCGGTTAAGTCGTGCATCCCTACCTGGAATTTGTAGCCGATGTAAGTGCCGTGAACGGATTCGTCCCGGAGAATCAACTTGATGATTTCGGCGGTGTTGTTTAGCTTATTGTGGCCCAGGTAGTACAGGGGGGTGTAAAAGCCGGAATAGAAGAGGAAGGTTTCCAAGAAGACGTTGGCAATTTTTTTCTTCAGTGGGTCCACCGACGGATCGGTGTACAAATTCGCAATTCGAACGGCCTTCTTTTGCAAGTAATCTTCCGTGTCAGACCAGTGGAAAATTTCCCGGATTTCGTCCGGTGTGTTGAGGGTGGAAAAAATTGTTGAGTAACTCTTGGCGTGAACCGATTCCATGAACTGAATATTGTTTAAAACAGCCGTTTCGTGCTGGGTTTTGACGTCCTGCTTGAGAGCAGTCATCCCCACTTCAGATTGAACAGTATCCAGCAGGGTCAAACCACCAAAGACGTGGCCTACCAACCAGCGGTGGTCATCGTCTAAGGAACGCCAGTCATCCAGGTCATTAGAAACCGGAATTCGGGTATCGAGCCAGAATTGTTCGGTCAATTTTTCCCAAGTTGCTTTGTCGATCATATCCGAAACTTCATTCCAGTTGATCGCTTTATAGCTCTTCAATGCCATCGTAATTTTGTCTCCCTAATTGTTGATTTAATTCGCTTTTAACTTCTCTATTATGCCGCCAGCAATTAAATTACGCAACTTTCACATTGGTTAGCGCCGATTTCTGTGTTGTCATCGGTAAAGGTCCGAACGTAATAGATCGATTTGATGCCCCGTTGGAAGGCATAATGGCGCAAAATGTTTAAGTCCCGGGTTGTCATCTTGTCGGTGCGGCCCTTCTTCCATTCGTACATCCCTTCGGGAATTGTGGAACGCATGAAAATGGTTAAACTCATCGACTGGTCAACATGCTGTTGAGCGGCAGCATAGGTATCGATCACCTTGCGCATGTCGATGTCATAAGCTGATTGGTAGTAAGGCATCGTTTCATTGCTCAGGTACGGTGCCGGGTAGTAGATCTTGCCGATCATCTTTTCTTGTCGTTCTTCGATCCGGTTAACGATCGGGGTTAGGCTGGCCGTCGAGTCGTTGATGTAGGAAGTGGAACCGTTTGGTGCCACCGCGATCCGGTAGCGATTGTAGAGACCGTCCTTTTGCACGGCTGCTTTGAGCCGGCGCCAGTCATCCCGGCTCGGAATGTTAATGTGAGCGTCACTAAAGAGCTTTTGGACCCGGGCGGACTTTGGCGTCCAGTCACGGTTGAGGTATTTAGTAAAGTAGGAACCGTCAGCGTATTTGCTCTTTTCAAAGCCGGCAAAAGTGGTTCCCTTGTCACGAGCAATTTCGTTGGAAGCGACCAGGGTCCAGTAATTGAGGAGCAGGAAGTAGGTACCGGTGAACTCGATTGCGTCCGGGCTGCCGTACTGAATCTTGTTCTTGGCGAGAAAACTGTGTAGCCCCATGGCCCCTAAACCGACGGCATGTGATGCTTTGTTACCAGCTTGAATGGATGGAACGACGTCGATGTTTTCGATATCGCTGATGTGGGTGAGGGCCCGCATCATGGCCTTGATGGAACGGCCAAAGTGGGGGCCCGCCATCAAGTTGGCGATGTTGGTCGAACCAAGGTTGCAGCTGACGTCGGTGCCTAAGGTCTCATAAGATTGGTCGTTGGCAACGACGGACGGAACTTGGACCTGGGCAATTTCGGAACAGAGATTGCTCATCACGATTTTGCCGTCGATCGGGTTGGCACGGTTTTCCGTGTCGATATTGACAATGTAAGGATAACCCGATTCCTGCTGCAGCTTGCTGATTTCGTCCTCGAGTTCGCGGGCGTCGATCTTCTTCTTGCGGATGTCCTGGTTGGCAACCATCTTATCGTATTCCTTTGTAATGTCGACGTATGAGAAAGGAACCCCATAGACTCGTTCGACGTCGTAAGGACTGAAGAGATACATTGGCAGGCCCTTTTCGGTTAACTCATAGAACTTGTCCGGTACGGTGATTCCTAAGGAAAGGGTCTTGACCCGCACTTTTTCATCCGCGTTTTCTTTTTTGGCACCGAGGAAATCGATAATGTCGGGGTGGAAGACACTCAGGTAGACCACGCCGGCTCCTTGGCGTTGCCCCAGCTGGTTGGAGTAAGAGAAACTGTCTTCGAGCAGTTTCATAACTGGAACGACGCCACTTGCCATGCCTTCGATCTTTTTGATCGGGTCACCAGCCGCCCGGAGGTTGGTGAGGTTGATCCCCACGCCGCCGCCGATTTTGGACAACTGGAGGGCGGAGTTGATCGTTCGACCGATCGTGTTCATATTGTCGGTCGTTTGGATTTCAAAACAGGAGACGAATTCACCCCGCCGCTTGCGGCCAACGTTTAGAAAACTCGGTGTTGCCGGTTGGTAGCGTTGGTGAATGATTTCGTCTGCGAGGTTCATCGCCAGGTCTTCATCGCCATTGGCATAAAAGAGGGCGTTCATGGCAACCCGGTCGATGTAATTTTCCAAGTAGTACTCCCCGTCGTTGGTCTTCATTGCATACTGGGCGTAAAACTTATAAGCGGCCATAAAGGAGTGGAAGTGGAAGTGCTGGTCCTTTAAGTAGTCGTAAAGTTTTTCAATGAAGGCGGAGGAGTATTGCTTCATAAAACCGGCTTCGATGTAGTCATTTTTGATCAGCCAGTCGTAGCGTTCTTTTAATGAAGCGAAGTGCTTCGTGTTGGGCTTAACATTGGTCTCAATAAAATTGGCCAGAGCTTCGGCATCCTTGTCGAGTTGAATTTTGCCGTCCTTGGGGATATTGAGCTCGTTATTGAGATCATAATATTTAGTTTTGGTAATATCGATATCAGATAATGCCATGATAAACTCGCTTTCCTAATTAATATTGCTGTGGCGCATAAAAAAAGACCGAGAGATCATCAGTCTTGCATTGTCAACTATCCGGCCTGTTGGGGTGAAAATTAAGCTAACTGTTTGAGCTTGTCAGGACGGAAGCCAGAAAAAGCGTCACCGTTCGGGGTCTTTACGACCGGTGCAGCGAGGAAGCCTTCCGCTTTCAACTGGTTGGCAAACTGGGGTTGCTCGTCAATATTGTGTTCTACGAAGTCCACGTTGTGTTGTTTCAGGAATTTCTTAGTCATCTTGCACTGGATGCAATTATTTTTGGAAAAGACTTCAACCATTCTAGGAATCTCCTTTGCGTTTCGTTGATGTTTTCTAGTATACCTGGTCAAAGGTAAATTGCAAGCTGATTCACCACAAGATATGGACATAAAAATAGTTCTAAACACAAGATCTAGTGGTGAAGAAGGAAAGAGCTATCATGGCGTCCGGGCGAGGAGCAACTGGATTTTTGCATGATTGTTTGGTCATGTGAACTGGCAGGGGATGAAAGGACAGCCGAATTCGGTTACAATGTGGACAAGAAAAGCAACAGAGAGGTTGACAAATGGACAAACAGGTCGAATTTTTTATGAAGGAAGCCCTCTTTGAGGCGCGAAGTGCTGGACAAATCGACGAAGTGCCAATTGGGGCCGTAGTCGTCAAAAATGGGCGAATCATCGGCCGGGGTCACAACTTGCGGGAGCACCTGCAGGAGGTGACGATGCACGCGGAAATGATTGCCATCACTGAAGCCTGCCAGTATCTCCACAGTTGGCGTCTAGAAGATTGCGACCTCTACGTCACACTGGAGCCCTGCATGATGTGTAGCGGGGCGATTCTCAACGCCCGGATTAAGAATCTTTACTACGGGGCACCGGATCCTAAGGCTGGAGCAGTGGATAGCTTGTACCACCTGTTAGGGGATTCCCGGCTTAATCACCAGGTGGATGTTCACGCTGGCATTTGCGCCACCGAAAGCAGTCAACTCTTGCGCACCTTTTTCCGCCGGGTGCGGCGCCAGAGAAAGGCAGCTCGGCGGCGTTGGCGCCGGCAAAATCCTAAATTGACTGGTCAAACTGGGGAAAGTAGTGTATGATGTTAAGTGCCGTAAGGCCTTAGGACAAAGGCGCACTTACGAACCGTGTCAGGTCCGGAAGGAAGCAGCACTAAGTTTGATGAGTCTTGTGTCCTAAGTTAATGAGATTATGACGGCCGTTCGGATTTTCGGACGGTTTTTGAATTTGGGCAAGGAAACGTGTTCTTTTAAGGACGTGATGAATTGTCCTTTTTTGTTTTGCCTCTTTTCAAAAACTTGTATAATATAGAAGATTATCTTAGAGAAAGGAAGAGCGTGATGAGCTACCAGGCACTTTATCGAGTTTGGCGTCCCCAACGATTTGATGAGATTGTGGGTCAGCAGGTGATCACCCGGACCCTCAAGAACGCGATCATTACGAAGCAGATCAGTCACGCCTATCTCTTCACTGGTCCGCGGGGAACGGGGAAGACCTCGGCTGCTAAAATATTTGCCAAGGCCGTTAACTGTCACCATGCTAAGGACGGTGAGCCTTGCAACCAGTGTGAGACTTGCAAGGCGATCACGGCAGGCCGGCTCAACGACGTCATTGAAATCGATGCCGCTTCGAACAACGGGGTGGAAGAAATCCGTGACATTCGTGATAAAGTCAAGTACGCCCCGACGCAAGCGGATTATAAGGTCTACATCATCGACGAAGTGCATATGCTTTCTACGGGGGCTTTCAACGCTCTGCTCAAGACGCTGGAAGAACCGCCAGCCAACGTGATTTTTATCTTGGCGACGACGGAACCACACAAGATTCCACTGACGATTATTTCGCGGGTTCAGCGTTTTGATTTCCGGCGCATTAGTGCACAGGACGCCTTTGACCGTATGAAGTACATTCTAGATCAGAAAAAGGTCACTTATGAGGAAAAAGCTTTGTGGGTGATTGCTAACGCGGCCGAAGGAGGGATGCGGGATGCACTCAGCATCCTCGACCAGGTCTTGTCATTTTCTGATAATCACGTCAAGCTCGACGATGCGCTATTGGTAACGGGGAGTGTTGCCAAGAAACTGTTGAAGGATTACTTTCTCCAGGTGACTAAGCCTGATAGTGCAGCGGCCTTGAAGGGCTTGAGCGGCTTACTGGCATCGGGCAAGGACGGACAGCGTTTTATCGAGGATTTGATTTCCTTTATCCGGGACGTCTTGCTCTATCAAGAATCACCATCCCTGGTTCATGTCGAAAGCACGGGCTTGAGCGATGAGGATTTTCAACAGCTCAGCGCTGCAGCCTCAGCTCCTGTTTTGTATGACATGATTGATGTTTTAAATGAGACCCAGGATGAAATGCGCTTTACGACGCACCCCGACGTTTATCTTGAGGTGCTGACGGTCAAGCTCTGCCAGGTCAGTAAGGATTTGGCTCATTCGGCTTCAGAGCTGGGGCCTGCAAAAGCGAAGATTGACCAGCTTAATAGTCAGGTAGCTCAACTGCAGCAAGAAGTGGCCCAACTGCAAAAGCGGGGATCAACGAGTCCGATCGTCAGTTCGCAACCGGCGAGCCCCCACATTCGAAAGCGGTCAGCGGGTCATCCCGGAACGTCCCGGGTGAACCTGCACCAAGTGTACCAGGTGCTCGAGACGGCCACCCGCACCGACCTCGACGAGGTGAAATCCCTGTGGAGTGATCTCTTGTCGATGCTATCGAACATGGAACGGGGACTGGTTGAATTGGCGACACCTGCTGCTGCCGGCCCCGACAGTGTTGTGCTGTCGTTTAAGCAGCCGTTTTTACTCCAACGAGCCAATGGGGGCAACTTGAGCGAAGTGATTCAGCAGGATCTCCAGCAACTCTGCGGTAAAGACCGACGGGTGACCTTTGTCCCAGCTGATAAATGGCCACAAATCCGTGCTGACTTCCTGAAGGAGCACGGTTATTCTATTAAGAAACCGGACCAAAGGGTTCAGCCGACTGCAAAAGCACCGGCTCCGTCGAGGGAGCCACAAAGCGGCCAAGATTCAACTGGTACCAATGCGGAGCCAAAACAAGCTGCCGCTCCGGCGCCAACGAGTCCGGCCGATCAGCCGACTGATCCGGTGGTAAGCAAGGCCGAGGAGCTCTTTGGCAGTGACATTGTAAAAGTCGAAAACAATTAAAGAAAGTCAGGTAAAGATAATGATGAACGGAATGAACATGCAACAGATGATGCAACAAGCCCGTAAACTGCAAAAGCGGATGGCCAAAGAACAAAAGGAACTGGCCGCCGAAAGTTTTACTGGCAAATCACCAGATGATATGGTGGTGGCTACCTTTAGCGGGGATAAGAAGCTGACGGACCTGCAGATCAAGCCCGAAGCCGTGGATCCTGACGACGTCGACATGCTTTCTGACTTGGTGGTTGCCGCTGTCAACGATGGGCTAAAGAAGGTTGATAATGCGACCCAGTCCAAGATGGGCAAGTACACCAAAGGACTTGGCATTTAACGATGAGCAGTCTTCAATATCCCGAACCGATTGCTAAGTTAATTGCCAGCTACATGAAGCTGCCCGGGATCGGTGAAAAGACTGCTACCCGCCTGGCTTTCTACACTATCGGGATGGCCAAGCAGGATGTCGATGAATTTGCTCAGTCGCTGCAAGCGGTCAAGACTGATCTCCATTACTGCAGTATTTGCGGAAATATTACGGCAGATGATCCTTGTGATATCTGTAAAGATCCTAACCGGGACCAGTCGCAGATCGTAGTAGTCGAGCACTCGCGTGACATCATGGCAATGGAGCGGATGAATGATTACCATGGCTTGTACCATGTCCTGCACGGGACCATTTCGCCTGCTGACGGCACGGGACCGATGGACATCAACATCCCGTCGTTGTTAAAACGGCTTAAGACCAACCAGCACGTGAAGGAAGTCATTGTCGCCACGAATGCCTCAGTTGATGGCGAAACAACGGCACAGTACCTGGCAAAGCTGATCAAGCCCGCCGGAATTAAGGTGACGCGTTTGGCACATGGTTTATCAGCCGGCGCAGATATCGACTACACCGATTCCTTGACTTTGATGAAAGCGATCCAGGGGCGGACGGAACTTTAGGAGGCTTGAAGTTGGCGCTTTTCAAGACAGATCCACAGCAGGTCAAAAAGTACGGTGATTATCGTTTAATGAATTTGATTTACGACGTTAAGGCGAGTTGGAACCACGCCATTGAAACCGAGCAGGCGGTTTACGAGGGGCAAACCGACAGCGAGCTTTATTACCGGACCAAACTACAAGAAAAGAAGTATCTCTACCTTTACGAAAAGGCCCGGCATCGTAGAGCCCATGGTCAGCTTAATCCCGGCGTGATTCAGCAATAAGAGGTGGAAGATGAAAGGACATTTTATTTCGTTTGAAGGCCCGGATGGGGCGGGAAAGACCAGTGTTCTCAAGGCCTTGGTTGATAAATTTCAGCCCCGCCTGGGCCAACGCTTACTCGTGACGCGCGAACCTGGCGGTGATCCCTTATCTGAGCAACTGCGCAAGCTCCTCTTTGATGACCGCAATCGGGGGATGGATGACCGGACGGAAGCGTTGCTGTTTGCCGCTGCCCGGCGCCAGCACGTGGTTTCCGTGTTAGAACCAGCTCTTGCGGCTGGCAAAGTTGTTTTTAGCGACCGTTACGTGGATAGCTCCGTTGCCTATCAGGGTGGTGGCCGCCAACTCGGTGAACAAGCTGTCTGGGATATCAACGCCTTTGCGACTCAGGGCGTGATGCCAGAGTTGACGATCTACTTGGACGTTCCCTCGGAAGTAGGGATCCAGCGAATTCTTCAGAAACGCCAGAATCAAGTTAACCGGTTAGATCGGGAAGCCCTGTCCTTTCACCACCGAGTCCGGAAAGCCTATTTACGGCTCCTAGCTCAGGATCCATCCCGGATTCAAAAGATCGATGCTACTCAGCCATTTGACAAGGTCATTGCTGACGCGGGTGACGTGTTGCGGCAATTTGATCCTGCCATTTTTGGCTAATCCTAAGGAGGTCTCATTCAATGAAATTAATCTTTGCGATTGTTCAACCAAAAGACGCCAAGCGCGTTCGAAATGCCTGCATTGACGCCCATTTCGGGGTCACCCAGATGAATTCGGTCGGGGGCTTTTTGCGGGAAGGCAACACGACTTTTATGATCGTTTCCAAGGATGAACGGGTTGATGAGGCCTTAAAGGTGATCAAGGATCATGCCCAGGCCCGTCGCCAGTACCTTACACCCGGCAATGGGCTGGATAATGGCGCCTCATCTTATCCAGTGGATGTTCAGGTGGGTGGGGCGATTTGCTTCGTCGTGCCGGTTGAACGCTACATGGAATTTTAGACGGGAGCGAGCTGATGGTCGAAAAGGTAATTCAGCGAGCTGAAGATCTCCAACCGGCGATTATCACTCGCTTTCAGCGGGTTTTTGCGGCGCATGAATTAGCCCATGCCTATCTCTTGGTGGGCCCCAGTGGTTCCGGGAAGCGGTCGATTGCTGAATGGTTGGCGATGCGCCTTTTTTGCCAGCATCCGCACGATAACGCTCCGGACGGCACCTGCCCTGAGTGCGAACGGATTTTAAACCATAACCATCCCGACGTAATTGAGGCGACCCCGGCTGGCCGACAATTGAAAGTTGATCAGCTACGGCGGCTCAAGGCAGAGTTTACCAAGAGTGGGATGGAGGGTTTTCGCAAAGTCTTTATCCTCAATGATGCGGACAAGATGACGGTCAATGCAGCTAACAGCCTCCTCAAATTCATTGAGGAGCCCGGTCCAGGTATCTACATCCTGATGCTGACGACGAATAAAGCGGCGATTCTACCGACGATTCAGTCACGGACCCAGGTGGTCGAACTGCAACCTTTGTCCCCGGAAAAATTGACGGCAGAATTCGATGTCGCCGGTATCGACAAGCAATTGCAACCGATTGTGCGGGGACTGACCGATTCGGTGCGTCGGGCCAAGGAGCTGGTAGAAGATGATTGGCTGACCCACGCGGTGCAGACGACTGTCGACTGGTATAAGCAGCTTGTGGCCGGCTCACTATTGAGTTTTGTAATGATCCAGACCGACTGGTTGAAGCTGGCCACGGATCGGCTGCATCAACAAGTTCTGCTCGATTTACAGATGATGATCTGGTGTGACACCTTGATCCTTGCTAATGGCGTTGGTCAGGAACAGCTTCATTTTCAGCTTGCCCTCCCAACGATTCGGCAGACAATTCAAAAATATGCCAGAGGCCGGTTACTGGCGGCGGCTGAGTTGACTTTGCAAACCCGGCGGCTTTTAGATGGCAACGTCTCATTTCAAAATGTCAGTGAACAACTGACCATTCGTTTACACAATGTTTTACAAGGACGGGGGAATCAAAATGGTTGAACGTATTAATAAGAGTGACCTCTACGACCACTTTGCCCGGTTAAGTCAGCAAACTCAGGACCTGGTCGCTAACATGAAGCGTCTTCAGGAAGAAGTCAACGCGGTTCTTGAAGAAAATGCGGAATTATCGATTGAAAATGAGCATCTGCAGCAGCTGGTGAGCCAACAGGCAGCTAAGGAGGCCGCGACGACTGGCGGTGAATCGGGAAAGCTTACCCCGTCACGGGAGAACCTAAAGAAGCTGTACCAGCGGGGCTTCCATGTTTGCAACGAATATTTTGGCAAGCGGCTCGACGAAGGGGAATCGTGCACCTTCTGTCTTGACACCATTTATGGCGATCACTCTCTCGGGGCGCCCAAGGGAGGCGATCGGTGATGGCCATTCAAGCGACGCGCAGTTTTGCAAATCCAACAACGGGGACCCTCTACCTGGTGCCTACACCGATCGGCAACCTCGATGATATGACGATGCGGGCCGTCAAAGTCCTGAAAAAGGTTGATTTAATTGCGGCCGAGGATACGCGCCACACTCAGATGTTGCTCAACCATTTCGCGATTAAGACCCATGCGATTAGTTTTCACGAGCACAACACGGAGGCCCGGCTGCCGGAACTGTTAGCTAAGTTGCAAGCGGGACTTGATATCGCCCAGTGCAGCGACGCGGGGATGCCGTCAATTTCGGATCCTGGTAAGGAGCTGGTAGCTGCTTGCACCCAGCAGGGAATCCCCGTCGTGCCTTTGCCTGGTGCTAATGCTGGTTTAACGGCATTGATTGCTTCAGGACTGGCTCCCCAGCCGTTCACTTTTTATGGCTTTTTGGACCGCAAACCCCAGCAGCAGCTAGCTGAGCTTCAGCTGCTGACTAAGCGCCCAGAGACCCTGATCTTTTATGAGGCGCCCCACCGTTTGAAGCGAACGCTGGGGTCGATGGTTAAAGCCTTTGGCCCTGATCGGCCGGCGGTGCTGGCACGAGAATTGACGAAGCGCTATGAGGAATTTTTACGGGGCTCGCTGGCTGAACTGCAGGAATGGGCTCAGACAACGACAATCCGAGGCGAATTCGTCGTCTTAGTCAGCGGCAATCCGAATCCGCAGGCTCCAGCACCGGGCCCGGCCGTGACTGATCTGCCACTGGTGGAACAGGTCCAGCTCCTGATTGAAAACGACGGTTTAGCCCCGAATGCGGCGATCAAAAAGGTGGCACGGGCAAACCATGCTAACCGTCAGCAATTGTACCGGGAATTTCACCATTTGGACGGAGAGGAGTAAACGATGGAAAATCCGCAGGAATATACGATGAAACATCGGCTGGCCTATTACGAATGTGACCAGAGTTCCCATCCGAGCCTCAGTATGCTGGTGGCGATGGGGGTCTTAGCCTCCGAACGGCATGCTGATGTTCTGAACTGCGGGCGACAGGCGGGATTAAAGTATAACGGTGCTTGGATTATCCTCAGTTATGAGGGCCAGCTCAGCCAACGCCAACCCGTCTTTGGCGATGAAGTGGTTTTGGGAACGAGCTTGGTCGGCGTCAACCGGTTCTTTGCTCAGCGTGAGTTTTGGTTGGCGGACGCAACGGGATTTCGTTTTGCGACAATGACCGGGCAGTTGGGCTTTGTTGACCTCAGCCGGCGGCGGATCCAAGCCATTCCGGATGAGCTAGTGGTCCCCTTCCACGCTCCAAAGCTGAAGCGGCTGACCCGTCCCCGGAACCAGGATCCCTTGTCGGCAGATGTAGCGGATGGTCAGTCCCACTACCAGGTGCGTTACTTTGATATCGACGGCAACCGGCACGTCAACAACGTGCGTTATTTTGATTGGATGCTAGATTCCATGGGGGCTGATTTTCTGAACGCCCACCAACTGCGGCGGTTCAATATTAGTTATAAAAACGAAGTTCGCTATCCATCCCGAGTAACAAGCCGCTATCAGATGACAACTGACGAGCGGGGGACGGTCAAGTCGATCAACCAGATCTTTTCCCATGATCAACTGAGTGCCGATGCCGAGTTTGCATGGCAAAAACGAACAGATAAATAAACAATTAAGGAGTTGCGAGAACTGCTAACGTGCGGAAACTTGAAACTCCTTTTTTCTTTGCGCAAAATTCACAAAGATTTTGAAAAAGGTGGTATTCTGAAAGTGTATTGACATTGGATAGGAGCACAGAAGAAGCGAGAATCGATAGGAGTGTTGCGTCGTGAAAAACAAAACATTTGGCTTGATTTATTTGGAGCCGGATGAGCTGATTCTGCAGGTCTTTGAACGGCCTTCCATGAAATTGATTACGGAGGTTCGTTCAGGGACGATGCAGGTGGGAGCTCACCCGGTTGCTAATTACGCCCATAACCTAGTGGCGATCGTGAATAGTTTGACCGGTTTTCAGCGCGTCCTGGCCGATTACGGGGTAGAGCAGACTAAGTTTTACGGTAACCGCGAAGACCTGAGTCCGGTCGCTGCTCGCTACGTTGCTGACCAGATTGAAGTACGGACGGGGCTAAAAATCCACTGGTTGAATACCAGTCAGCTGATCGCCGACACCTTAAGCCGATTGATGACCAAGCTGCCGCACTTCGATGAATTGAGTAAGAAGAGCCTGTACGTTCTCAGCATGGGCTTGAACACGTCGACCTTAGCTTACTTCCGACACGGCAAATTTCAGATGTCTTGGGATATCGACCTCGGCGGGGCCCGGTTAAGTCAGCTGGTTACTACCTTGCGGCAGACGACAACCAACCCGAGCGAAATTATCCTCGATTATATCTCTAGCAAGTTGGAGTACTTGGTGCCTGAACTGCGCCACGTTAAGAAGTCCCGGTTGTTAATTCAAAATGTTTCTACGTTGGCCCAGAGCTTCGTACCGGCTGGTGAACAGCTGGGGGAAGTGCCACGGGAAGAATTTGAGCAACGTTACCAGAGTCTGATTACGGCCACGGACCAGTACATCATTAGTCACTATGACGTCAACGAACAGAGTGTTAACTGGGTCTTGCCCAACTACCTCGTGGCCGAGCGGGTGATCCACTTGCTAAATGCCAAGCACGTTTATGCCACCAACATTTCGGTTTTGGACGGGGTAACGACAGCTGCTAGTGGTGGTCAGCAGTTAATTTCCCAGATGATCCGCACGTCAGCGGACAACCTGGCTCAGCGTTACGGCGCGGATTCTAAACACAACGCGTTTGTAGCCGCCTTGGCTGTCAAACTCTTTGATGCCTTGCAGCCGATTCACCGCCTTTCTCAGAACGATCGCTTACTTCTGGAGATCGCCAGCAAGGTGGATGATATCGGTAATTTCATCAATCCCCAGGCCCATTACCGGCACTCAGCCTATATTCTTGAGGCCAATCCGTTGATCGGTCTGTCTGACAAGGATAATCATATTGTTGCAGAAGTTGCCCGCTACCACAGTATGGAGAGCCCCCACATCAATCAGCGCAGTAACACGTCCCTTGACCTTGAAAGCCAGATCACTGTCGGCAAGCTCGCTGCTATTTTGCGGATGGCGGATTCGTTAGATGATTCGCGGCAACAGAAAATTAAACAGGTCCGGCTGCGCCTGCATGATGATGAATTGCAGATTTTGGCGAAGGCCGATGACGACCTAGTTGTTGAGCAGTGGGCCTTCCAGAAGAAGTCGCAGCTGTTTAAAGCTATCTATGGTTTGAAGCCGGTTTTGATCACGAAGGAGGAAGACTAGCGATGTCAAATTATAAGAAGTTTTATCATCCACAAAACTACGTCAACCGTGAACTGAGCTGGATTGATTTTAACGGCCGGGTTCTAGAGGAAGCGGTGGAAACAAGCAATCCCTTACTTGAACGGGCCAATTTTTTGGGGATCACACAGAGCAACGTCGATGAATTTTTCATGGTCCGGGTCGCTTCACTGCATAAACTGATGGCGGCCAACGTGACGACGACTGATGCTTCGGGGATGACACCAGAAGAGCAGCTGATGGCGGTCAACGAAAAAGAACACCGGATGGTTGAAGAACGCTACCACGTTTACAATGATGTTATCATCCCGGCGTTGGCCAAACAGAGGATTAACATTGCCCGCTTTAACCAGCTGAGCGAAGAACAGCGCAACTTCCTCCACCGTTATTTCCGGGAGGAATTGCTGCCGGTCTTGACACCGATGGCTGACGACAGTTCCCGTCCTTTCCCATTCATCAGTAACAATTCGTTAAACATTGCGATCAAGCTGGAACGCGACCGCAGTGAAGATGATGAAGAGACGCAGCAAAAGATCTTGGAAGGGGACCAGGAAGTTGAACGGCGGCCTCAGGAACCCCATGATGACCGCAACGAAGGCCATGACAAATTCGCCACGGTCCGGGTGCCGAAAATTTATAAGCGGCTCGTCAAACTACCGCACGAAAATACCTTTGTCCTGCTAGACGAAGTGATCAAGCAATTCTTGAATGAGCTTTTCCCGGGTTACCGGATTCTTGCAACGGGGACTTACCGGGTTAGCCGGGATATGGACCTTGACGTGGCCGAAGAAGATGCTTCTGACTTGCTGCGGGCAGTTCAACACCAACTGCGGGCTCGTGAGCACGGTTCCGTCATGCGGATGGAGGTTGAAGCAAAGACGGATTCTTGGTTGGTGAACCACCTGATTGATAACTTAGGGGTCAGTGATATGTCGCTCTACCGGGTGAACGGTCCCGTTGACCTTACTTTCTTGAAGAAGCTGTCGGGGATGGTTGAAGGGCATGATGACCTTCGTTACAAGCCATTTAAGTCCTACCTCGATCCGTCCTTCTCAATGGATCACGATATTTTCCAAACGATTCGGCAAAAAGACCACCTCGTTCAACACCCTTACGACAACTTCCAAGCCGTTGTGAACTTTATCCACCAAGCGGCTGTCGATCCTCAGGTGTTGGCGATTAAGATGACCCTCTACCGGGTTTCTGGCAATTCACCAATCATTAAGTATCTGGGACAGGCGGCCCAGGCGGGTAAGCAGGTGACGGTACTGGTTGAAGTGAAGGCCCGCTTTGACGAGCAAAACAACGTCCGCTGGGCGCGTCGTCTTGAGCGGATGGGCTGCCACGTGGTTTACGGTCTGGTCGGCCTGAAGACTCACTGTAAACTAGCCTTGGTTATCCGACGTGACGAAGACGGAATTCGTCGCTACATGCACCTGGGAACCGGGAACTACAACGATGTGACGGCACACTTCTACACGGATATGGGGCTCTTTACCTGCGATTACGAGATCGGCGTCGACATGACCAACCTCTTCAACATGCTATCTGGTTTTGCCCGGCCACGGTACTTCCACAAATTACACATCTCACCACACGGCATCCGCAACTTCATCAATCTGAAGATCGACGAGCAGATTGCGGTGGCGAAGGGCGGCAGTCCAGCACTGATTCGGATGAAGATGAACTCGCTGTCCGATAAACAGATTATCGCCCACCTTTATGAAGCGGCGGCAGCAGGTGTCAAAATTCAACTGTTAGTGCGTGGGATCACCTGCTTGCGGAACGATTTACCGGAGCTGCAAGGCAACATCGAGGTTCATAGTATCGTCGGCCGTTTCCTCGAGCATTCGCGGATCTATTACTTCAAGAGCAACGGCCATGATGAGATTTACCTGGCTAGCGCTGATATGATGACACGAAACCTAAATCGGCGGGTCGAGGAACTCTTCCCCGTTTTGGAAAACGACACCAAGAAGCGGGCCATCGACATTTTTGATGCGATGTGGCGCGACAACGTTAACACCCGTGTTCTGCACGGCACCGAATACGAAATGATCGATCGTGACGGTCAGCCGGCCTTTGATTCGCAACAGTACTTCGTTGATGAAGCAGTGGCTCAGCAATCGGCTGAAAAGCGGCAACGCAAGAACCGCCGGCATATGTCAACGGTCTTGGAAACACTGACCCGCCATGTTTCGAAATTGCACCTCAGTGATCCAGAAAAGGGGGACCAACATGACTAATTTGGCGGTCATCGACCTCGGCAGTAATTCGGTTCGCCTGCGCATCACCCAGTTGGCAAATAGCGGTCAGTACAAGGTTCTCGCCTACGAGAAAGAATACGTTCGCTTGAGCGCCAACATGGGATCAGAAAAGCTTTTGAAACCGGAACCGATTGCCCGAACTATCAAAGCGCTGAAGCGTTTTAAGAAGATTTGCCAAAAATTTAGTGATGTGCAGCTGATTTCTGTTGCGACGGCGGCAGTTCGGCAGGCTACCAACCAGGACGAATTTTTGGCCCAGGTTGTCCGCGAAACCGGTTTGCAGATTAATGTGATTTCCGGTGAGCGTGAGGCCTACCTTGATTACGTGGGAGTGAGTCGGACCCTGCCGATTCGCAACGGTCTGATCCTCGACACCGGCGGCGCAAGCATGGAACTGATCTTGGTTGACGATGGTTACGCAGAAGAAGCGGTCAGTTTGCCGGTCGGTTCAGTGCTGCTCTCCCAGCGGTATCAGCTTGGTGACCAGATTACAGCGGCAAATCTCTATGACGCAGTTGTCCAGGTGGATGAGCTCCTGGCTAGCCAGCGGTGGCTGAACCGTGCTCGTCATAGCCGCATCGTTGCCCTCGGTGGTTCCAACCGGGCCCTTGCCAAAGCCTACCGCTGGCAGCATTTTGCAGATTCAGCAACGGTTCCCTCGGTTCACGGCTTGACGATGACCCGGACTGACGCTTACACGATGATGCACCAGTTGATTTCTTCGACGCGGGAAGAGCGGGCTGCCATGCACGGAATTGCATCTGCCCGGGCTGATGTGATCGTCGGTGGTTTATTGCCTTTGATGACTTTGTTGCGGCAACTGAATTTGAAACAATTGATGTTCAGCAATAATGGTTTGCGAGAAGGGCTCATGTTCAAATACATGGATCATAAGTTGAGCACGGAGAGCATTCAACACCTGCAGAAGGCTTGACTTTGTGGTAGAATTTGGCCTGTAATGGATTAAAGATGGTTTAAAGGAGAGTAATTATGTCAATTTTAGTGGCTGGCGGCGCTGGCTATATTGGTTCCCACATGGTCGCCGACTTAGTAGAAAAGGGTTATGAAGTTGTGGTGGCCGATAATTTGTCGACTGGCCACCGTGCGGCCATCAACCCGAAGGCGAAGTTTTACCAGGGCGACATTCGCGACCGACAATTCCTGGATAAAATTTTTAATCAGGAAGAGATCGAAGCGGTAGTTCACTTTGCAGCTTTTTCCCTGGTTGCTGAATCGATGAAGAAGCCATTGAAGTACTTTGACAACAACACTGGTGGCATGATTACTTTGCTGGAAGCGATGCATGACCACGGAATCAAGTACATTGTCTTCTCTTCGACGGCGGCAACTTATGGGATTCCGGAACACATGCCGATCAAGGAAAGCGATCCCCAGGTTCCGATCAACCCTTATGGCGAGAGCAAGTTGGCCATGGAAAAGATCATGAAGTGGTGCGATCAGGCTTACGGCATTCATTTTGTTGCCCTGCGTTACTTTAATGTTGCGGGAGCCAAGCCGGACGGAACCATTGGGGAAGATCACCATCCAGAAACGCACTTGGTACCGATCATCCTGCAGGTGGCCGAGGGCAAGCGCCAGGAATTGAGCATTTTTGGTGATGATTACAATACCCCAGACGGTACCAATGTACGGGATTACGTACACCCAATGGACTTAGCCGATGCCCACATTCTGGCCATCAAGTATTTGCAGGCCGGTAACCCGTCCAACGCCTTTAATTTGGGCTCCTCGACCGGCTTTTCTAACAAACAGATGCTGGAAGCCGCTCGTGAAGTGACTGGCAAGGAGATTCCTGCTAAGATCGCACCGCGACGGCCGGGTGATCCAGACGCCCTGGTAGCCGCTAGTGATAAGGCCCGCCAGGTTCTTGGTTGGCAGCCGCAGTACGATGATGTTAAAAAGATCATTGCGACAGCCTGGAAGTGGCATTCGACCCATCCCAACGGCTATGATAATCAGCAATAACCGCTAATAAATAAGGGACTGAGAAAATCAATTGGTTTTCACCAGTCCCTCATTTGTTTTGCGATCAACTACCGAACATTTCACCCGGTTTTGCGTTATGATTGTTTGGGGTTAACATTAAAGCATTCGTAAAGAAGAAAGGAAGGCCTTTCCATGAAAATTTTGGCGATTGATACTTCCAATCACCCGATGACGGTCGCTTTGTTGGAAGATCAGCAATTGCTGGCAGCCACGACCTTGAACATGGTCCGTAACCACAGTATTTACCTGATGCCGACGATTGACCAGCTAATGAGCCGGTTGAAATGGCGGCCTGGCGACCTTGAGCGGATTGTGGTCGCCCAGGGTCCGGGTTCCTATACGGGGGTACGGATTGCGGTGACAACGGCGAAAGTATTGGCTGCCACCCTAGGAATCGACCTGGTCGGGATTTCCAGTCTGGCAGTGCTCGCTGCCAACGTGCCAGCGACGACGAAAGCATTGATTGCCCCCTTCTTTGATGCTCGGCGTGGCAACATTTATGGCGGGGTCTACCAATGGGAGAATTCGCAGCTGGTCAACCGGCAAGCTGATGAACACTTGGCGATGACGGACTTTGTTCAGCGCCTCGGTCAGTGCAAAGAGCCGGTGATCCTGGTAGGACAATTGACCAAGCGGATCAACCAGCATTTTGATGGTCACTTGCCGGCCAATGTGACGCTCTTGACAAACGGTTATGCGATTCCTGACCCCTTCAAGCTTGGTCTGCTCGGTGAAGATCACGAGACTGTTAAGGATTTGGATGCGTTCGTGCCCCACTACCTTCTGTTGACGGAGGCAGAAGTGGAATGGAAGAAACAGCACCCGAACGCTCCGCACCAGAATTATGTTCGCGAGGTTTAGGCGTTACCTGGCGGCATCGTTGGATTTGCCCCAGCGCCGCATTACTTACTCACCGACTTACCAGCGTTGCGGTCACCATTTGTATTATTTTACGGTAGCTCGGGAGGCAGATATTTCGGCGATGGTCCAGATCGAACGGGATAATTACGGCCGCGCACCATGGAACAATCTGGCTTTTGAAGCTGAGCTGACGAAAGCAAACCGGCTCTACTTGGTCGCCAAGGATGATGACCTGGTGGTCGCCTACGCAGGTTGTTCCTTCAACTGGCAACGCAGTGATGCCCACATTACCAACATTGCGGTCAGTCCGTCTTATCAGCAGCAGGGGATTGGGACGACTTTGCTGACGACGCAGATGGCGGTGGCTCGGTGCTATCAGATTCGAACGATGAGCCTGGAAGTCCGGGTTAAAAATGAGAACGCTAAGAGACTTTACCATCGGCTGGGTTTCCGGGACGGCCGGGTGAAATATCGTTATTATGATGATGATCATGGCGATGCGCTCGACATGGTCGCACAGTTAAAGGGAGGGAGTAGCTTTTGACGAAGCGAACTTTAATTCTGGCCTTTGAGTCCAGTTGTGATGAAACCAGTGTAGCGGTTGTTGAGAACGGAACCAAGGTTCTGTCAAATGTGGTGGCCACACAGATTGCGAGCCACCAGCGTTTTGGTGGCGTCGTACCGGAAGTAGCGAGCCGCCACCATATCGAACAGATCACGAAGTGCACTCGCGAAGCTCTGGAACGGGCCGCAGTGAACTATAGTCAACTGGCGGCTGTTGCTGTGACCTATGGGCCAGGTCTTGTCGGTTCGCTATTGGTAGGAGTAACGGCGGCCAAAGCAATTGCCTGGGCGCACCACCTGCCACTCGTTCCGGTTAACCACATGGCTGGGCACCTCTACGCAGCTCGTCTGGTCGGTGAGTTTATTTATCCTCAATTGGCCCTCCTGGTGTCTGGCGGGCATACGGAATTAGTTTACATGCCGGTCGAACATGAGTATGAAATTATTGGGGAAACGCGTGATGATGCGGCTGGTGAAGCCTATGACAAGATTGGCCGGGTGATGGGAGTTAATTATCCGGCTGGCAAAACGGTTGATGAATGGGCAGCTAAAGGTTCTGATACCTTCCATTTTCCACGGGCAATGGAAAAAGAAGCTAACTATGACTTTAGCTTTAGTGGTCTGAAGAGTGCCTTTATCAACGTTGTGCACAACGCCCACCAACGGGGAGAAGAGCTAAACAAGCTTGATCTGGCTGCTAGTTTTCAACAGTCAGTTGTAGACGTTCTGGCTGAGAAAACTGAACGGGCTCTCGACCGCTACCCGGCTAAACAGTTTATTTTAGCCGGCGGGGTAGCTGCTAACCACGGTTTGCGCAATCGCTTGAGTCATGATCTCAGTAAGAAGTTCCCTGATTTGAGCGTTTTGCAGGCCCCACTGAAATATTGTGGTGACAATGCGGCAATGATTGGGGCGGCAGCCTACGTCAACTATCGCTATGGCGACCGGGCCGGCCTGGACCTAAATGCAGATCCGAGTTTGATGTTCAAACACTTATAAAAAAGACGGGATTTGATGCGTACCCCCAAAGTTGGAAATCGACTTTGGGGGTATTTTTTTATGATGAGAATTTACAATTCAAGTGCAACATAAATTAAAAAAATAACCCATAACGGGTAGAATTAGTTTAATAACCAAATC
>NZ_CANDNU010000009.1 GCF_947387495.1 Limosilactobacillus difficilis | reverse complement strand
AAAGGAAAACGGAGCTGAATGAAATCCGAAGATTTCATCCAACTCCGTTCTTTATTAGAGACTTATGTCACAGTCCCCTATTGTTGTACTATCGATAAAATTGCCGGCAGATAGTAGTTACCAGTTTGCTAATGATTTTCTTTTTGATCGGTTGTCAAATCTGATAATTGAAGGAGCGGCAGCTTAGCTTCCAATTCACTAAAGCGTTCGTCAGTCAGAGAACCGATCCGGTGGAGTTCCTGGTAAATTTGATCCAAAACGTGGCGACAATCCGCAATTCTCGTCATAAAGTCGTAACGATCACCATTGATCACCAATAGTGGAGAAGCATGGTATTCCGTTTTCCATTCGTCATAGTAGCGAATGAGACGTTTGTAGTAACCCTCCAGGGAAGGATCAGCACTCACCTGTTCATATTTCCGTCCCCGCCGCTTGATCCGCTTGATCACCGTCTCATAAGAAACATCGATCATTACCATCAGGTCAGGGGCTTTCTTATGAGCAGCATAGGGCAGTTCTTCCAGCATATTATTCAGCAAAGAACGATAGATATCATATTCGACCTTTGTCGCGTTGCCCATGTCGGTGTTCATCTTCATAAAAAGAGCATCTTCGTAGATCGAACGGTCCAAAATATTATTGTCGTCACGCATGGCCTTCTTGATCATCGCAAAGCGCCGGTTCAAAAAGAAGGTTTGCAGCAAGTAGGCATAGGGGTTTGTCGCGTCCTTGTCCCCCGCTGCCCGCTTTTTGGCCGCAATTTCGTTGCCCTTATAGAACAGCGGAAGCACCGGGTTATCAGCCACCGGTTCAAAATAAGCCTTAGTTCCCAACTGACGAGCCAGAATGCTGGTCATACTCGATTTCCCAGCCCCAATCATTCCTGCCATCGTAATCAAAATTATAATCATCCTTTCCCATTTTGGCGCGAAAAAAGCACCCGGCATGACCCAACCACGCCGGGTGGCTTCGTTTCGTCCTTAATCATCAATTAGCGGTTAACGACTTGGCTTTTCAACTTGGTCCAAGAAGCGGTGAATCGTCGAGTATACCCGTGGACTCCAAAAATCACGCTCATGGTCCGCGTTCTTCACCCGGTATGCTTCGACATCCACGCCCTGGTCCTGCAATGCCTTATACATCGATTCCATTTCGTCATAGGGCACCTTCTTATCGGCATCCCCGTGCAGCAAGATAAATGGCGGGTAATCCTTGTCTTTCTTGACCTGGTAGAGCGGGCTCATGGCTTTTTTCTTAGCATCCCACTCGTCCTTGTCGGTACCAAAAAGAGAGTACTGCAAGAGATCCGACCCTGGCACCTTAGCGGTGTACTCAAAGGTGTCCTTGACGTCAGTCGGTGCAAAACAACTTACAACTGCATTGACCCGATCACTTTCGTTCAAGAAGACGTCTGAACGGTAGCGAGGATCGTCAGGCGTCAACCCGACTAGCAAGGCCGCATTGGCACCAGATGAGGTTCCCCAAATGGCGACCCGCTGAGGATCAATATCATATTGACTGGCGTTAACTCGCAGGTAACGAATCGCAGTTTTGACGTCCTCAAGATAGGCTGGGAAGGGATGTCCCTCCGCCGCGCTCCGGTGACGAACGGTAGCAACAATATAACCATCCTGGACAAATGGTACTAACTGAGGAATTTGTCTTCCAAGGTTAGGGGTCGTCCAGCTGCTTCCCTGAACAAAAACGATTAGCGGCCGCTTTTCGGCATGATCAGCCTTCAGCGTCGTTGTCCAAGGAACCAAGAGGTCCATTCCCAGTGGTTCACCATCGGCAGCGGCATAAGTAACGTTTTCCAGTAACTGAACTTGGTTGGCAAAGGTCGGGTTGTTAGGAAGTTCATGGATTGGCATCAGCAAAGTCCTCCTCACGAAGATTATTTAACTTGGATTAATTCTTTCTTAGTAATGTTCAGTTGTTCATCAAATTGGTAAATGATGGGCTCGCCATTAGGCACTTCGACCTGGTCGATGTCCTCATCAGGAATTCGATCAAGATACTTAATCAACGCCCGCAAACTGCTACCGTGGGCGACGATCAACTCGTTCTTGCCATCCAACAATCGCGGTGCGATCTGGTCCTCCCAATAAGGCAGGAGCCGGCGCTGAGTCATCTGTAGGCTTTCACTGAGCGGCATCTGGACCCCCAAACGATCATAACGCCGGTCGCACTGGCGGTGTTGCAAAGCCGGCGGAACGTCGGTGAATCCTCGCCGCCAACGATGCCACTGCTCTGCACCGTATTTTGCCTTGACCGCATCCTTGTTTTGGCCTGCCAAGGCACCATAGTGTCGCTCGTTCAGGCGCCAGGTTTTATAAATCGGCAGGTAATCCTGCCCCAGCTCATCCAAAACAATATCGGCAGTAATGATTGCCCGCTTCATGTATGAAGTGTGAACGTGGTCGAAGGACAGATGACGTCGGGCCAACTCGCGTCCCACCGCGTGTCCCTGGGCAACGCCGTGCGTTGTCAGCGGAACATCTGTCCAGCCCGTGAACAGATTAGCTAGGTTGGCCTCACTTTGACCATGACGAACAATGACCAGTGTTGACAAAATCAATCACTCCTTACTCTCGCCTCTTAATGATAGCGCAAAAGGCTTCGCGGGCCAATCATTTCGTGGAAAGCAATTAGCTGATAACAAAAGAAAAGACCGTGACAAAATGCTTGTCACAGTCTTTTAGTAGTGCGGCAAAGAGGATTTGAACCTCCACGGTCTAAAAACGACCACAAGATCCTTAATCTTGCGCGTCTGCCAATTCCGCCACTGCCGCATCAACAAGAAATATTCTAGCAGATTATTTCTCATTGATCAACTCTTTTTTAGAAAAGTTGTTTGATTAAGCGAAAACGGCCCCCGCAATGGCGACAGACATAGCGCCGCACATCAAAGCGCCGTTGTCGTAATAGCCGGGCCCCGCAACGCTGACACTGGTATTCCCAACGATAAGAGCGGGAATGATGGCGATGATGGGGAGATGGCGGCGCATAGCGCGATCCGCCGACCGCTTTTAATAATTCACGAAAGTCACGACTTCGGTGGTGGTAATCCCGGCCCAACAGGTGCAGATGATAGTGACACAGCTCATGCAAAATTACCCCTTCTAGGGTCACCATGTCATGTTCCGTCAACATCAAAGGATTGATGTCGATGTGGTGATCAGACAAATGATAACGACCACCGGTTGTTTTAAGCCGGGAATTGAAGAAAATTTGGTGGCGAAAAGGTCGGCCAAAACGCTGGTATGACAACCGCCGGGTCAGTTCTAATAATTCTTGATCAGTCATCCTGACCATCCCGCGGATCGATCATCGTCAATTGGATCCGGCTGCGCTCCTGGTCCACCGCTTCGACCCAAACAGTCACAATATCGCCGACGGCTACGACACTACGGGGATTATCGACGAATTTGTGTGACATTTTGGAAACGTGGACCAAGCCGTCATGCTTCACCCCAATATCAACAAAGGCTCCGAAATCGACGACGTTGCGAACCGTTCCTTGCAGCTTCATCCCCGGCTTGAGGTCGGCCAGGGTAAGCACATCAGACCGCAACAATGGAGCGGGCATCATGTCACGCAAGTCACGACCGGGTTTTTGCAGGGCTTGGTAAATATCCTGCACGGTTGTCGCTCCCGTCGTGGCGGTAACAAAGTCGGCTGTTTTCAGCTTAGCCAGCTGCCGATTAGCTGATGCACTGCCAAGTGCTGTCGGATCGACCTGCGCCTTTTCAAGCATCTTTTCGGCAACCGGGTAGCTTTCCGGATGAATATCCGTATTATCAAGCGGATTTTTCCCGCCGATAATTCTCAGGAAACCAACTGCCTGCTGATAAGCTTTCGGTCCCAGACGAGCCACCTTCTTCAAGTCCGGCCGACTAAGATAAGCACCGTTTTCATCGCGATATTTGACAATATTGTGGGCAATCGTTTCATTCAGGCCCGAAATGTGGGCCAACAGCTGGTAACTAGCGGTATTCAAATTGACACCAACCTGGTTGACCGCCCGTTCAACCACGGCGTCCAGTTCCGTTTGTAGTTCCTTATTGGGCAGGTCGTGCTGATACTGGCCGACACCGATCGCCTGCGGATTGATCTTGACCAGTTCTGCCAAAGGATCCTGGAGACGGCGACCGATACTAATGGCGCTTCGTTTTTCCACTGGCAAATCAGGGAATTCGTCTCGCGCCTCCTGACTCGCCGAATAAACGGACGCACCGGCTTCGTTGACAATTACGTAGTAGCAGGAACGGTCGAGTTTCTTCAGGACGTCAGCAACAAAAGCCGCCGATTCCCGGCTGGCGGTGCCGTTACCAATCGCAATCATTTCCACCTGGTACTTGTTGATCAGGTCGATTAGCTGACCCGCGGCAGCCGCCCGCTGTTTCTCAGGCGCTGGCTTATGCGGGTAGATCACCGCAACGTGCAAGAGTTTGCCGTGCGGATCTAGGACGGCCAATTTACACCCGGTCCGGTAAGCGGGGTCAAAACCTAACACCACCTTACCCTTGATCGGGGCCTGCATCAGCAGATGGTAAAGATTTTCGCCAAAAACTTTGATCGCCTGAGTGTCAGCCTGGGTGGTCAAGTCCTTGCGAATTTCACGTTCAATAGCTGGACCCAAAAAACGCTTATAAGCATCGCGGTATGCATCTTCCACGAACTGGGCCGCCGGACTTTCCTCATGGGGGTCCACCAGTCGAAAGTGGAGGTAATTCATAACTGTTTCTTGGTCAACCACCAATTTGACGGTCAGAACTTTCTCCTTTTCACCCCGGTTAATTGCCAACACCTGGTAGGAATCGAGATCCTTCACGCTGCTGCTAAAATCATAGTACTGCTGGTAAACCCCGTTTTCGTCGGCTTCTTTTCCTTTTTTCTTAACAGTCGTCACCAGCCGGCCATGGTCTTTACTGTAACTGCGCAGCCATCCCCGCACCGTAACCATTTCACTAATGGCTTCGGCTAAAATTTCGTGGGCTCCCGCCAGAGCCGCTGCTGGATCAGCAATATCATCATTCAAAAATTGGGCGGCATGCTGGTTCAAGTCCCCTGCCGGGTAGGTCAAAATCCAGTTGGCTAAAGGAGCGAGCCCTTGTTCGCGGGCAAGCTGGGCTTTGGTCCGCCGTTTCTGCTTGTATGGCAAGTAGAGATCCTCAACTGTCGCCAGATCTTCAGCCTGCCGAATTTTTTGCTCCGACTGATCACTTAGTTTTCCCTGGTCACGGATGGCCTTTAAAACCGTTTGCTTTCGCTCCGTCAATTCCTCAACTTGATGGGCCGTTGTAGCAATTGATTGCAGCTTGACTTCATCTAATGCCCCCGTCGCCTCTTTTCGGTAACGGGCAATAAAGGGAATCGTGTTCCCGGCGTCCAACAAGTCGAGCGCTGCTTTAATTTGTCCCCGTTTAAGCGTAGGCAGCCGTTTGGCGACTAGGTTGATAGCATTCTCCTCCACAGTATTTCCTCCTTCATCATAATTGAACACAAAGAGGCGCCGAGCGTTCGGCTGCACCGAATGTTCGACGCCATTTATGTTACGCTCTTGGCAAGCGCCACAAAGCTATTTTGAGGCGCGCCACCATTTATCCCAAGGGGTCACCGGCAGATGCCGCTTGTGACGAGTCTTCAGATACCAGTTTTCAATGGTTTTGGCAGCCTGCTCGTTGACTTCCTGCCCCTCCAGGTAATCGTCAATTTGCTTATATTTGACACCGAGCGCTTCCTCATCAGGCAAAGCGGGACGATCATCCTCCAGATCGGCCGTCGGTGTTTTTTCATAAAGTCGAGCCGGCGCATCCAGAGCTTCCAGCAATTGGCGTCCCTGCCGCTTGTCTAAACCACTCAACGGGGTCAGGTCAGCTCCACCGTCACCAAATTTCGTGTAAAAGCCCGTGATGGCCTCGGCCGCGTGATCGGTACCCACAACGGCACCGTGTGCGGCACCAGCAATCGTATACTGAGCAATCATCCGTTGCCGGGCCTTCACGTTGCCCTTATTGAAGTCACTCACCTTCAAGCCGTTCTTTTCAACGGCCTCTACCATCGCGTCTGTGGCTGGTTTGATGTTCACCCGTGCCACCTGGTCAGGATGAATAAATTGGTTAATCGCAAACATCGCGTCATCCTCATCGGCCTGTTCGCCATAAGGCAGCCGCACTGCTATAAATTGGTAAGCCGCATCCTCTCGTTCTTGACGCAGGGAAGTGACTGCCATCTCAGCCAATCGTCCTGCCAGGGAGGAGTCTTGCCCCCCAGAAATGCCGAGAACTAAGCCTTTCATTCCCGTCGTCAACAGATAATCTTTCATAAATTGCACGCGCCGCTGAATTTCAGCAGTGGGATCAATTTGCGGTTGGGCACCTAATTCTTTAATAATTTGTTTTTGTAAATCGCGCATCAAAGCGCCTCCTTTTCGCACAGTCAGCAGTCCGTTCGACGAATGAATTACTTTTCCAGGACAAATTCAAACCGATTGCCAACGTACTGAGCATGGACATATTCAAAGGGGCGGCCATCCTGCAAGTAAGAGATTTGGGTCATCCGCAACAAGGCATCACCCCGCCGAATCTTCAACAATTCGGCAATTCGCTCGTTAGCATTGGCTGCCGAAACCTGCTGGGTAGCGTGGCCAGGGTGCAGATCCGCCTTGGATTCAAGGGTGTGGTAAAAGCTCGACGTAATTTCATCTTTTGAGAAGTCTTTGATGAGGTCGGCCGGAATCGTAGCAATCTCATAGCATAATGGCACGTTATTACCATAACGCACCCGCTCCATCCGTAAGACCTGCTGGCCCTCTTTTAACTGCAGCTTTTCAATCTCACTCTCAGATGGAATCGTTAGGTGGTAAGAAACTGTCTTGCTGGAAGGCTTCTTACCAGCTGCCTGCATCAAATCGGTAAAGGAAGTCACGCCAGCCATTTTTTCCTGAACCTTACTGCTGGCCACGAAGGTTCCAGAACCAACGCGACGTTCCAGCACCCCTTCGTCAACCAGCGTTTGGATGGCTTGACGCAGAGTCATTCGGCTCACACCAAATTGAGTCGCCAGTTCCCGTTCAGCCGGGATCTTGCTACCAACTTGCCATTTCCCGTCTTCGATACTCTTCCGCAGTTCGTTATGAATTTGAATGTATACCGGTGAACCCATGCTAACCCCTTCTTTTGCTATTAACAGAACCAATACTTGCTATAGCCCATTGTACCACACGTCTTTCGGGTTTAGACCAATCTTGTTTAATCTATTATTTTAGACCGCCACTCAGATGACCCAATTAGGCTTTTCCCTTTTGCATTTTTAGGCCTAATTCAAGTGAGCGGTCAACGATGATGGACTGGGAATCGGCCACCGGGTACTCCGTCTCAGGGTCCATTTCCTCAGCAAAAGAGAGTTCGGTGCAGCCTAAAATAACGATGTCACAATTCATTTCCTCAGTCATCCGCCGAATCAACTCGTGGTATTTCTTGCCATCTGAACGCCCCTTTTCCTTAATGTCGTGGTAAATCAGGTCTTCAGTCAGTTCTTTTAATTCTTCGTTCGGCTTAACCTCGGTGTAACCGGCATTCGTAATGTAAGAATCATAAATCCCGGAAGCCAGGGTCCCATAAGTCCCCAGCAGTCCGACGCGCTTGGCACCGGGTTTGATCGTCTTAATTGCGTCAACCGTTGATTGAAGCATGTTTAAGATCGGAATCTCGGTTGCTGCTTGCAGGGTCTTGTACGAATAATGGGCCGTATTGCAGATTAACACAAAGAATTCGGGGTGAAGCAAACTTTGTTGCTTGACATCCTCGAGCAAGGGCTCCACTGGACTCGGCTTGCTGTGATCAAGAATCCAGGCCGTCCGGTCCGGCACTGTCGCGTGGTTAACGACAATGTAATCTAAGTAATCCTGGTCAGATTGAGTTGGCGTCCGCTGATCCAGCAAACGAACGTAACTCTCGGTGGCCAAGGTCCCCATTCCCCCGAGCACTGTAAAAAACTTCTTCATTTTTTTCACCTTTCTGAGTTAGTGCGATAACAAGGCCACAAAAAGTGGGCCCAATAACGTTATCCCAATATTACCAACAACAAAAGCTGGTGTAAACGCAGATGCCACGTAAGCACCACCTTCCCGGCCAGCACGCTGGGAAACATCATTCATTGCCGCCGCAATCGTCCCTGAACCGCAGAGAGCCCCAATCAAAGCCAGTGGCTCCATGTGAAGAATGTAACGGCCAAATAACATCGTAATAACGTGCGGCAAAATAGAAATCAACGCACCAACCAATAAAATCTGCCAGCCAAGTGCTTGCATAGCACTCGTAAAGGCCCGCGCATTTTGCAAACCGACCATTCCAACAAAAATTGTTAAGCCAAAGTTTTGAAGGAAGCCAGTGACTGCAGGCGGAATTGAGTTGATATTACGGTGCCGATCAATCCAAGCACTGGTCAGAAGGCCCATCAAAAGAGCCGCCGTCCCGTTCCCCAGTTGTAAAGGAATGCCGTTTACTTTCAAACCGATCAACCCCAACATCGAAGCACCGGCGATGCCAATACAAAACAGGGAGTAGTTGATGGCCGATTCAGCAGTGTGCCAGCACCCCATCTTTCGCAAGGTTGGTGCGGTCTTAGAAGTGTTCCCCGTTAAGGAAATCACATCTCCAGGCTGGAGGTGATTAATTAACTGGTCCGCGCCCGTAATCGGGTTCTGGAGGTTGACAAATACCCCATGTTGCCGCAAAGTCGCCAGCTGATAAGGGTGGAAATGCCGTCCGAGTACAAATTTCCGTTCCCGGGGAGCATTCGTCGGTGTCAGTACTTCTTTAAGGCCTTCGATTCCGATTAACTCATGGAAGTGAATCGCATAACCGATAATCGTCACTCGGTCGCCTGGCCGAATCTTGTAATCCAATTTATCCGTCATATCGTAGCCATGGAAAGCTGCCAAAGCAACCAGCCGCGAATCAAAAAATTTATTAAAGTTGCCGATGGTTTGGTTCACAATTGGCGAATTTTCGTGTACCAAGTAAGTCCGCCGCCAAGTCGGGTTCGGGTTCTTCGCATGGAAATGATATTTGCGTGCCATCCGTGATCCCTGCTCGCGTAAGTCAATCTTCAAAATTTTAGGTGCCAGGTCCCGCAAAAGGATGATCACACCCAAGGTCCCAAAGACATAGGTCAAGGCATAGGCTACCGGCAATTGGGCTTCATAGCTCATCTTGACCGCATGGGAGACTGGCAACGCCCCGATCGTCTGCAGAGCACTAGCCACCGTCGCAGACTGTGTTAAGGAACCGGCAATCGCCCCAGGACCTACCCCCGGGCCGATGTGAAAGAGCTTAAAGGTCAACCAGGCCACCCAAAAAGCATTAAACAGCCAAATTAAGGCTGTGAAGATCATCCGCCCGCCAAAGAGCCGCATACTAACGAAAAAGGAAGGGCCGACTTTGTAGCCCACGGAAAACATGAAGGCACCAAAGAAAATGGTCCCTAATTCTTCATTCCGGGTGAACACGCCGACTTGGCCAATGATCAAAGCCACCACTAGGGTTCCTACTGTTGGCCCCAAGCTAAAGCCTTTCAACAATTTAACGCGACCGAGGGCAAAACCGAGCGCCAGCGATAGGAAAAGTGTAAAGATTGGAACCGAGACTAGAAAATGCTGAACTTGCTGTAACATAAAAGCTCCCTATTTGACAAAGATAGCAATACCAACAGTAATTATACCTTTGCTGAACTGCTTTTTAAACAAGTCTGTCTAGTCTTCTTTTAAGATTTTGCAAAATTAAAAAGGTTGTCTTTCAAAGGTTAATTTCTCGCCTCATAAGACAGCCTTTCCTTTTTAGCAATCATAATTTCCTTCCAGGATAGCGAAGCATTGGTCTACTTTTAATCGATCGGATCCCACTCATACTTTGCCCGCTGACCGCCGATCAGTTTTGGTCGCGAACGCAAGTAGGTCGTGTGGGCCTGGCCCACTTCTTTAATGCTCGTCCGCACTGGAATTTGGACAAACTTGACGTGCATCCCAATAGAGGTGTCCCCAATGTCCATGCCAGCCTTGGCTACAATATGTTCAACTTCCACCGGATCGTGGAATTGCTCAAAGGCCGCTATTTGACCAGCACCACCAGCATGTAGAGCCGGATAGACAGTTACGATCTCAAAACCGTGCTGTTCAGCCACGGATCGTTCGACTACCAGGGCCCGGTTGAGGTGTTCACATCCCTGGACAGCTAAGTGCAGGTGGTGAACTCTAATAATTTCAACAATGGTTTTGACGATTTCCCGCCCCAGTTGCAGGTTCGAGTCCTTCCCGATCGAACCGCCCTGCACTTCGCTGGTGCTCAGCCCCAAAACCACCAGATCGCCCACCTTTAAATGAGCCTGTTCAAGCAGCTCATTAAGGCCAGTCTGCACTTCTTTTTTAATCCCATCAATTTCCACTGTCATTTCGTGTTCCCCCGTTGTCTTTTACTGTTAGTATACACCAATGCCGATGCCTGCTAACAGCATCAGCCTTTTCTGAGCTCGTCGATGCGTTGAATGGTGTAATTGGCGATAAAAAGCACTAAGGTGAGGACGGCTAGACCGTATAACAGCCAAAAATCCAACTGGCCACCCTGGTAAGTCCGGGTAGCCAGTGAACCCGTACCCTGATTCTGGAAGATTGCCATCAAAGCCGTTAGCAAGCCAACCCCAAGGGCACCGGCAAACTGTTGGGTCATGTTAAAGATCGAGTTGACGTCCGCTACTTGGTGATCCGCCACCAAGGTTGAGGAGTTGGAGAGGGTGTTAGCAAAAGCACTGTTAAACCCCACCCGCTCGATCATGAAAAACCACATCATTTTCCATGGCGTCAAACTCTGCTGAGCAAAGGCAAAACAACTCGCCCCGATCACCAGTAGACAGGCACCAAGAACCACGGGGAGGGCGAAGCCGCGGTGGTCAGCAAGTCGGCCAGCTAGCGGCGAAACCAAAGCCCCCAGGATCGAGCCCGGCAGCAAGATCACCCCAGCCACGAATGAGGAAACGTGGAGAGTGTACTGTGAATAAACGGGGATCACCAGCGAAATGCCGATATTAATAAACTGCAAGGCAAAGTAACATATCGCCGCCAAGCGAATTGTCGGCAAGTGGAAAACCGCGGTGTCAAATAATTGTGCTGATCCGTGGCGATTGATGTAGCAAAAACAGGCAAAAAAGACGATGGCTCCCGCCAGCAAAAGCCAAAAAGTCTTGCTAAAGCCCTGGCGCCCCATCGTCGCTACCGCATCGATAACCGCAAATAACGCCACTGCCAGGGTCAGCAGGCTCCCCCAGCTGAAGCTCTTCTGATTGCCTGCTGGCACGTTTTGGATTGTCAGCTGGCCGCCGATCAAACTAATAATGGCAAAAGGTAGTAGCAGCCAAAAAATCATGCGCCACGACCAGTTGGCAACGATCGCGCCCCCATAAGTTGGTCCCAAAGCCGGGGCAAAGGAAATTACCATTCCCCCAATCCCAGTCATCGTCGCTAATCGCTGGCGTGGAATGAATTTGAGGATCAAGAAAAACATCGTTGGTGTCGCTAAACCAGTCGCCACTGCCTGGATCAGCCGTCCAGCCAAGAGAACGCCGAAGTTGGGAGCTAAAGCGCAGGTAACGTCACCCGCAATAAAAATAATCACGCAAACTAAATGGATGCGGCGGGCCGGGAATTGCCGCAACAGGTACGCGGTCGTCCCCATCACAATCGTGACCGTCAACAGGTAGCCGGCAGTAATCCACTGAGTAACATCCAAGGAAGTGTTAAATTCTCGCGATAAAATGGGATAGGTCACGTTTACCGATGTCTCGTTCAAAATTCCCAAGAAGGTCATCATTGCCATCGAAAAAATGGCAATGTAGGCCCTGCTGGGCGTTGTTTGGCTGTTTTGCATACTTGCTCCTTTCTATGAACAGAAAAAGGCTATGGCGATTTTAACTCCGCCATAGCCCTCAAAACGATACTCCATTATAAACACGATCCATCAAAATCGGCAAGTCAATTTGTTTTTTGCAAATCATCCAGCCACTGCCGAGTTGCCATGTCAGGTGCAGACGAACTGTCGAAAGGAATTGGCTTAAAGAGCTGAGCTACCCGCCGCCAGTCCACCTGGCCATTTCCTACGACACTATCCTTGATCGACCGGGCGATTTGCTGACGCATCACTGCCGGCAATTTGGTATTGAGCATTGTCAGCGCCGCCGCCTGTTCAGCCAGGGCGTTGCCCACCAACTGATTAAACTGCCCCTCATCTGGCAAGTTAAAAACCACGAACCGATCTTTAACGGGGATTGCCGGCAGCTCGCGTTTGATAAAGTGCGCCACCAACGGCCAATCACTGGCAACTTGCCGAAAAAACTGCCACGGCACTCTCGTTCGAATCTGGGGCAAAAGCTTGCTGATAGCTTTTCGCACATCCCCCTGCTGTTCACGGATGGCTGGCACCAATTCTTGTAAAAAGCGCTGTTCGCTTTCCTGGTGATCTTTTGCAATCCGGCGCTTCGTCGTCAAAGCAAAGCGAACGAGGACAAAATCCACTAGCTGTTCTGGATCGATCATTTGCCCCGAATCATGCCGCTTTACCTTGAATTGTTTAATTTTTTTCCGTCGTCGGCTGGCAGCAAACTGTCCCTGCTTTGGCATCTTAATCCTTCCTTTTTCGTCAAATTTCGATAAATTAAAAAAAAAGAGCTGTGACTACATAATGTAATCACAGCTCTGGCAGTTGGGCTAGCTGGGTTCGAACCAGCGCATCACGGTACCAAAAACCGTTGCCTTACCACTTGGCTATAGCCCAATGATGAAATGGAGGGGAGTGGATTCGAACCACCGAACCCGAAGGAATGGATTTACGGTCCATCGCGTTTAGCCAGACTTCGCTACCCCTCCATGGCGATTAAAACTAACCACAACAAGTATAATACAGACTTCCCCATCAAAATTCAAGGGTAAATTTAAATAAATTTCTAATGTCGATGATTTTTTGGGAAAATGTCGTGAAAAATGTGATTACTCAGACTTTCTGCATGAATGAAACTCAGATTATCAGTCATGAGAAGCATCCGTTCGTGATGGTGAACATAAAAAGTACAAAAGTAGCCATCCACGTAACCATTCGCGTGTACCAAACCGTGATAATTGTAGATCCCTCCATAATACGGAATCGGCTGGTGAGTGTGTGCCATCAAACGAGACAATGGTGACGGTGAACCGGAGCTGAGCCAGTTAAGAAACTTCCAGTAGTCCGCCGGGGAACTAAAGACTTCGGCACTGCCGGGAGTTGCCCCCATATCATCACGGATCGTCCGCCACGTTGGCATCGCCGGGTGGACCGCCCGCACCACTTGGCCCGGCCCAACTTCATTATAGAATTTCATGTGCAAGCCCAATGGCTGCCACAATTGTTGACGAAGCACTTGATGATAAGGTTTCCCACTGATCCGCGAAATAATACCAGATAGAAAGGCAAAATCCGCGTTGGAATAGTGCCAGCTAAAACTGTCTTTAACTTTGACATGGCGCAAGACATAGTGCATCTGGTCCGCTTCCGTTGGCAAATAGTGGCGCCGTGCCGACTTAACATCAGCACAACCACTAGTGTGGGTCATTAACCGTTCTACCGTAATCTGACTGGCAAACGGCACTGTCGGGTAATAACGGTCTAGACGGCTTTGCAAACTCAACCGCTGCTGCTGAACTAATCGTTGGGTGAGCAGTCCAGTGAAAACCTTCTGGAGGGAAGCAATCGGGTAGAGACGATGGGGCGTAATCAACTGGTCTTGCCGATGCACTTCCCAGGAACGATTGCGGACCGTCATCGGTTGCTCATCACCTGATCGATTGGAAATCATTACGATTGCGTTGGCATCTGACAAGTGGAGAGTTCGTTTAATCCGTTTAGCCTCCCGTAAGCGCCGCGAATTAGCCTGCCCGATATTGGCAGATGCTGTTGTCGTCCAGCAAATACATAAAAAGATACATCCCAATGCCAGCCACAGCTTTTTACCCATTTCTCATCGCCTCCCCGCTCAAAATCACAACTGCTTATGATGATACAACAAAACGCCGCAATCAAGTTTTGATTGCGACGTCAATCTGTCAACGTTAACCTTTTTTAATGACTTTTATTGGAAGAGGGCCCGATTATACTGGCCTTCCGCGGCAGTCGTATTGGAAACACAGACGAACGAATCCGGATCGGCGTTCTTCACCAGCCGTTCCAGATACTTCAATTGGGGGGCCTGTGCCACTACTAAAATGACCGTGGTTGGTTCATCTGTATAGATCCCGGTCCCGTTCAAAATCGTCGCTCCGTGTTCGAAGCTCTTCAACTGTTCAATCAACTGCTTGGGATGCTTGCTGAAGATCGTAACAGAAATGTCGTGTTGCAAGGTGAAGACATAGTCGATGACAAAACTGGTCACGATGATACTAATAGTACTGTAAATGATTTTGGAAGGGCCAAAGAATAACAGCGAAGCCAAGAGAATTCCGCCGTTGACAATGTTATTAATGAAACCGACCTTTCGGTGAAAACGGGTCTGGCAATAAGTCACAATGATATCAGTGCCACCGGTGGTAAAGCCGTTGTTAAAACAGAGTCCAACGCCAATGCCTAGCAGAATTGCCCCCAATAACGTATTGGTCAGCGGATCTTTGACAAAGGCAACTACGGGAATGATCTTCAGAAAGATGATATTAGACACCAGAGTCAGCAATGAAAAACCGATATACTGCCAACCAAAGACGAAGAGCCCAAAGATATAGAGAGGAGCATTGAGAATGGCCATCAGCAAACTCAAGCTCACGGTTACCCCGTTGCTTTGCATCACCGCCTGGATAACCTGGGCGATCCCCGTGATTCCCGACGTGTAGCAATGCGCATTCACTAAGAAGATATTAATCCCAATCGCTGCTAAAAAACCGAAGAGGATCGCAATCAGTGTACGCTTCGTAAAAGTTTTCCAGTTCAATTGCTTTGCCATTTAATCACTTCCTGACCGTGATTCTTCTTTCTGCTTTTTAAAGCGTTGGTAGTACCTGGCCAGGAGTTTGCCCACTTGCCGGCCAATCAGGCGGTAATCTTCTGTTGGCAAGTTAGCATTAGAAATCCGAATTTCACCGGGCCGGCTACCAAAGCCGACACCGTCCATCAAAACAACACCGTTTTCTTCGGCTAACTGGACCAGAAAATCGATTCGTTCAAAGTGATGTTCTAAGTACTGACGGAATGGATGTCCAAATCGCTTTTCAGCTAAGGAGTAAAGATTGATCAGAGAGTAGTATTTAGCATCCCCAGTTAAATCATGGTCGTCGCTAGTCATCCCCAGACCGATGTGCAGGTCGCGGGACCGCTGACTGACCAGCCGCCGAGCTCGTTGAATGTAATCGTCATGAACTCCATTGCCTAGCAAGTCAGTCAGGGCAAACAACACTTCTTGAATTTGTTGAGGCGTAGACAAACCAGCCGTGTGATAAAGACCAACTGATCTGCTGTCAGCTACCATCCGGTCAATAAAGTGGAAATTATCCGGATCCATCGTCACAATACTATAGCGCTCTTGCAAACGTTTCTTTTTGTCAGCAGGCGACTCCCGAATCAATTGGTCAAAAACATTGTGTTTATTGACAGCAATCAACCCTAAGCGACAGCCTGTGGCACCGTATAACTTTGAGAAGGAATATACGAGAAGGGTATTGTGTGGCGCAATCCCATAAATCGACTGAAAGTCCTTGACAAAAGGACCGTACACATCGTCAGTAATAATCATCAGTTTCGGATTGCGCTTGACCGCTTCGGCAATTGCGTGCAGAGCCGCTGGACTAAAGGCGTGAGAGGCCGGATTCGTTGGGTTAACAATGAAGAGGGCCTTAATGGTCGGATCATTCAGCTTTGCCAATTCTTTCGGGTCAATTTGCCAGTTGTTTTCACGTTCGGAACGTAAATTCATTTCAACCAACTGGTAGTCATTGAGCCGTGGAATCTCCAAGTATGGTGTAAAGATCGGTGTATTAATAGCAATCTTATCCCCGGACTTGATTAATTCATTCTCAACCAAGGAATGAAAAATATAATCAATTGCTGCTGATCCACCTTCAGTTGGAAAGAGTTCAGTCTGGCCCGCCAGATCATGTTCGTGATACAAGGTGTTTTGGAGATACTGGTTCAATAAGATTTCCGTATTTTTCAAAACACGGCTGGGATTCGGGTAATTATTGCCAATTACCCCGTTGACCATTTCGGCGAGAAAGTCGTCTTCGGACATCCCAAAATGATCATGAACAAAATTCAACGACTTCAACAAAAACTGGTCCACACTCCGTTGCGGATCCACAAATTGACGGAAACGTTCGCCGATCTTTTCCTCTTCAACGTAACCGCCCATGTCACCGCTACAAATCGTCCGGTTTGATTCACTGACGCCGAACTCAATCAACCGTGCCATTGCTAGCCGTGCTTTGGTATTAATCCAATTAGGGTTACCGCGCCCTGCATTTAATATTCGGTTATTGTGGTGATGGTGGTGTGCCAAAGTTAGCATCCGTTTTCCGACTTCAAACGCACCAAACCGCTCTAATTCAATTTCTTGCTGTCGTTCCATCATCATCACCCCCACTACTTATTTAAAAATCTGTTGTTGCAACTTTCTGCCGGTCGGCGTAGCAGCTAAACCACCTTCCGCCGTTTCACGGAAGGCTAGTGGCATTCGAAGACCGACTTTACGCATCGCTTCAATGACCTCGTCTGTTGGGATGATGCTCGTCATCCCCGACAAAGCCATATCGGCTGACACCATCGCCTGGCTAGCCCCCATGGCATTGCGTTTCACGCATGGCACTTCCACCAAGCCAGCGACCGGATCGCAGATGAGGCCCATGATGTTTTGCAGGTCAATCGCTACCGCCGCACTAGCCTGCTCAATCGTGCCGCCAGCTGCCAGCACAATGGAAGCAGCCGCCATTGCACTAGCCGTACCCACTTCTTCCTGGCAGCCTCCTTCGGCGCCGGCAATCCCAGCATTATTAGCAATGACAAGACCAAAAGCACCAGCAGTGAGCAGGTAGTCTAGCTGGTCCTGGTGGCTCAGTGATAACTCCTCGCTAACGGCTACCAATGTTCCCGCTAAAACCCCCGCTGAGCCAGCAGTGGGGGTCGCACAGATAATCCCCATCTTCGCATTGACTTCATTGACCGCAATCGCATTGCGGACGGCTTTGAGAACCGGGGACCCGGAAATTCCATGCTTTCCCGCCAGATACTGATCCATCTTTTTGGCGTCAAAACCACTGAGGCCGGTAACTGACTTAACACCTTTGACACCTTCTGCCACAGAATGTTTCATCACTGCCAAATCATGGTCTAAAATTTTGAGAATGTCCTCCCGACTGCGTTCGGTGTTCTCCTCTTCGACTTTCAGCATCAATTCAGGCAATGATTTTTCCTGGGATGCCTGTTGAACCAAGTCCTTAATCGAATAAAACATCTCTTCTTCACCCCCGCACTAGTCAAAATAGTTTACGCTGATCACGCCAGGGAAGGAACGAAGTTGACTTGCCATCCCCTTATGAACATCGTCTACTTCAATAATCATCAGGGCTTTGTCCCCCTCACCTGAACGGCTTACCGTCATCGTTGCAATATTAATGTTATTTTGACTAAACATTCGTGAAACAGAGGCAACCATCCCCGGAATGTCGTGTTGGATAATGACGTAGGTATTGGTACCGGGCGTCAAATTGACTTTAAAATCATCAATCTTGCTAATGTGAATGTTGCCACCACCGATCGATTCGCCAGTAACCGATAAGTGGTGATCATCCTTGATCAATTCGATTTTAGTGGTGTTAGGATAAGGCACCTCATCACTACTCGGGATGAAAACAACCTTGATCTTCTTCCGCTTCGCCACTTGAAGTGAATGGGCCAGGTCGACGTTATCAGGGGTCATTCCCAAAACACCACCCAAGATGGCCAAATCAGTCCCGTGGCCGCGATAGGTTTTCGCAAAGGATCCATAAAGGTGCACCCGTACATCTGATGGTTCTTCACCAAATAATTTACGGGCAATTTTACCGATTTTAGCAGCTCCAGCAGTATGCGATGAACTTGGTCCGACCATTACTGGACCAATGATGTCAAAAATGCTTTTAAATTTTAAGTCTTTCATTGCAATAACCTTTCCACAACTATCGATAAAATAAACCGCTGAGCTCACAGGGAACTAGCGGTTTATTTTTTACCTCATCAACTACCTATACTTGCAATTTACAGGTTTGGATCCATCTTGAAAGTCAAGTCTGAAAGGTCAGTGCCTTCAGTCAGCAGTTTGAAGAGCAGATCCTTCGTTGCCTTGTTGTAGTGTTCAGCAATCTTGTGGTTCTGTTCAGTTAAGTATTCAGTTAACTTGTCACCGCTCATGTCCTTGGTGTCTTCGTCAACCTTGTTAATCATCCGTTTTGCCCATTCATTGAGGTCCTTTTGGTAAGCCTCATCTTCTTCAATGAATTCTGCGTAATGGCCTTCAACAACTTCAGCCAATGCTTCGTAGAGCCAGTAAGCTGACTTGAGGTCCATCTTGTCAGGGAACTCACTGTATGATGGGTCAATTGCGTTGGCATTAGTGAAGAATGGAACGTGTGGGCAGAAACTCGGTACACCTAATTCGATCCATTGAACACCGGCGTCCCCTTGCTTGTCAGAGTCACGCATTTGAAGAATGTGTGATTGAGCAGTCCGTGACAGTGAAATCGCACGGTAAGTCTTCCGGTCGTGTTCGTTGCCGCCACCCAGCGGGTCGTACTTAGTTTCGTTGTAGTGTGACTTCAGAATGTATTGAATATCTTCAACATCAATCTTCCGGTTAGCCTTGCGAATAAATGGCATCTCGGTGTCTTCTGGGTTTTGTTCAATTTCTGGATTGAGATAACGTTGTGCGAACCATACACGTGGCGTGTTGTAGTGGTGGTCCTTTTCAGTGTTTGTACCGAAGATGTGCCGGAAGTCCCAACGGTCACGGTCTGGGTTCAGATGGTGTTCCTCAACGAATTCTTGAATTCCGTCAGCCCACATGTAGTTGTCAGGATCGTTGAAGTCGATGTCTTCGATGGCAACCTGGTTAGCAGCCACAGCGTAGCAATCGTCCGGAATCCGAACAGCTACCCACATGTGACCAGTAACGATTTCCATGTACCAAACTTCGTCCTTGTCATTGAATTGAACACCGTTACCTTCGGCTGAACCGTACTTCTTAACGAGTTCGCCGAGGTAACGAACACCATCACGCGCACTGTCAATGTATGGCAGTACCAAAGTGGTCATTGAGTCTTCAGCCAGGCCATTCTTAACAAATGGGTCAAATGCAAGGACACGTGAGTTAGCGTAAACACTTTCGGTAGCTGATTCACCAACATTCTTTTCGTTGAACCCGTCTTCTTCGTTAGGGCCCTTGTCCTGGTGTGCATCAGGAGTTGAGGTGTAACGGTAACCAGATTCCGGAAGCGGAACAGTCAGCTTGTTGTAAGCCGAAACATAAGTTTCATGGCGACCACTAACGGCAGGCATTACCGTAAAGCGCTTTGGGTGGATTGCAACCAGCCGGTCTTCGTTACGTGAGATGTAAGTTGAACCATCAGTTGAAGCATTTTTACCAACCATCATTGAAGTACATGCAGATCTTTCTAAACGGTCAATCATGATATTTCCTCCTTATTGTGTGCTCACAAACACACATAGCTTTCCTTAGGAATACTTCATCTATTAGAACATTTTGCTATTAACTCACCTTAATAATTAGGTGTTCATTATTGGAGATTTGATTTAAGTACATCAACAAACGAGTATAACGATATTGATCAGCTTCAGGAAATTCCTGAGCTAATTCGCGTCCGATCTGGTAGACACTGCGTTTTCCATTCACTTTTGAAAAGACGAAGCTGCCATACCGATCCAGTTCAAGATACGTCTCTTTTGGAATCCGAAAGTGCAGATATTTACGAACGAAATTTTGAATTGGGTGATTTTGTTCCCGAATAATAGTCACAATCCCTTTTTTCTTTTTGAAGAGCAACTCATCATTCTTGCGATACACCATTTGCTTCAAATCATCTTCCGTATAAACATCACCTGCCTTTTTCATAGCAGTGCCTCCTTTGATTATCAGCTATTAGTCATTACTGTTAGCGTTGTCAGCGTGTTTAATAGTCAGCAGCGGCCAAACAGTCCCGATAATCATAACGATTAAGAGGATAAAGGCAACGCCGTTCCCTGCTGCAAAACCGGTAAGGGTCTTGTCCTTAAGAACGCCAGTAACGTGGAGAATGATCCCAACCAAACCAAGGATAGAACCACCACAAATCAAACCAGTTGATAAGGAAATCCCTTGTGATACACGGGTCTTGCGCAAAGCCTTGTCCTTAGTAACCTTTTCAATGAAGAACCGCAGTAAGGCCCCAATTAAGATAACCGTCGTGGTGGACATTGGAAGGTAGAAACCAAGGGCAACTGTCATAATTGATAGGCCGACCATCTGGCAAACAAGTCCCATCACAATACCAACAATAACCATAACCCATGGCAGGTTACCAGAAAGAATCCCACTGGTCAAAGTAGCAATCAAGTTGGCTTGTGGCAGACCAAACGGTGGGTTAGAACCCTGAATTCGCAGCTGAGGTTCCAGCAGAACCGTCGTGCCGACTTCAATGATGACACCGATGATGGCAGCAATCATGAAGTAACGCGTTACTTCGTTCTTGTTACCGCCGACTAAGTAGTTAACCTTTTGGGTCTGGACATAGGCAGCACCAACGGAAATAGCCGTCACAATAAATACACCGAACATCAGCAGAACTTGCGTCTGGGCGTTAGACTTCCAGCCAAAGATGGCGAAGAAGAGAGTCATAATAACCAGACTGGCAATCGTCATCCCAGAAACCGGGTTGTTTGAACAGCCAATCGTTCCGGCCATCCGTGCAGAAACGATCACGAACAGCAAGGCCAACAGCAGTGATAAAATACCGCCAACAATGGCCATCAGAATGTTGCCAGAGATAAAGAATCCAACAAAGAAGATCGCAATAATAGCAATCAACAGACCGATCATTCCAAGATTGCTCTTGGAACCATCATTTTCACCCTTAGCATTCATAGTTTGCTTGATGGAAGTGCCAATAACTGGAATCAACTTAATGGCACCAACAATCCCACCACAAAGCATCATCCCAGCACCGATATAACGGCTGTAAGAGCCAGCCACCGCATCGACGTTCATCGTCTTCACAGTGATGGAAGCGTCATTCCAGACATGAACACCAGAACCAGCTAAGTGAGTGAAGTAACAAATCAATGGGGTAATCCCGAAGTTAGCCAAGAAACTGCCGGCAAACATCGTCAGAGCAACTTGAATCCCGATAACGAAACCGATCCCAGCCAGCATTGGGTTAACTTCCGTTGACCATTTCCAGCGATAACTGGCATTCCCAACGTAATTAATCGTACTGTTGACCAAACTGAAGAACTGGGTGGTGAGCATCGTAATGATGCCACCAACTGCAAAACCAATCCCCATGAACTTCAGTGAATCACCACCAGATTCACTGGTGACCAGCGCGTCATTAATGGCAACAGCTTCTGGGTAAATTAACTTACCGTGTTCTTGAACAACGAGGTAGTTCTGAACCAGGCTCGCAATCCCGATGGCAAACAGAACCGCCAGCGAACCGACGATAATCCCTGCCAAGAAGTTGACCTTACCACCAATAATAATGATGGCTGGCAAAACGTAGATCATCCCACTAGCAATGGATTCACCACCGGAACTCATCCCTTGCAGAATGTTCTTACCTAAAATACCTTTACTTTTTGCAAAAGCTGCAACAAGCCCTGCACCAATGATTGAACCCGGAATCCCAGCCGCAACAGTTAAGCCGGCCTTCATCCCAGAATAAGCAGTAGAGGCAGAGAAGATAGCGGCTAAAATAGCCCCCATCAATAAGATGACTCCGCTTCCACCATGTTTCGTACTACCATCGGTGACATAAGGCTTATAATTATTCTTTTCCGCAGCTTTTGAAGCAGCGCTTTTCATAATTAGTCCTCCTCACCACTAGGCATTAGCCGAGGAAATGTCCATCAGGATCATCAGCAAAGAAATGGTCGATATTCTTAGAAACATCGGCAAGATCAACATTCCCCCCAGAAACTAAGGCCACAATCTTTTTATCTTTCAACCACTTGTCATCAATCTTGTGAGCCTCAAGAGCTGCTGTTGGCAAAGCACCTGCCCCTTCAGTGATAATCTTCGTCCGCTGCATCAAGTCTTTCATGGCACTGGCAATTTCTTCTTCAGAAACCAGAACCATTTCATCAACAAATTTTTGAGCGTACTTAAAGGTAATATCACCAGGAGTGGCAACCGCCGTCCCGTCGGCAAGAGTCTTGCCATTGCTCTGGGTCGTGATCTTGCCGGCATCAAGTGATGCAGTCATACCGTGGACGTTTTCTGATTGGACACCGACGATATGAATATCTGGGTTGTAGCTCTTCAAAACAGCAGATACCCCAGAAATCAAGCCGCCACCACCAACCGGAATAATAACGGTGTCAACGTCCCATAATTGACGAATAATTTCAATCCCAATACTGCCCTGGCCAGCAATCACATCTTGATCATTGTAAGGATCAACAATTGTTAAACCTTCTTCAGCAGCTTTTTTCTCCATGTAGGCACGTGATTCATCAAATGTGTCCCCATGCAGAACGACTTTTGCGCCGTACCCTGCTGTCGCTTTCTGCTTAGCAATTGGTGCACCAGTCGGCATAACAACTGTTGCGTTGATCCCCAGCAGCTTAGAGGTTAATGCAACACCTTGGGCATGATTACCGGCACTGGCAGTGATCACACCGCGTTTCTTTTGCTCATCCGTCAGGTGGATGATCTTGTTAAAGGCGCCACGAAACTTAAATGAACCAGTCAACTGCATGTTTTCCAATTTCAGGAAAACATTTCCTCCAGTAACAGTCCGGCTTAAAAACATTGATTCAATCATTGGAGTAACTCGGCCGGTACCAACATGGTGAATTAAGTGGCCAGCTCCCCAAGCATCGCGCAATGTTATAAAGCCTGTGTGGTTAGAAGATAAGTTTTTTTCCTTAGCCATGGTCTATCCTCTTTTCTTTGCTAATAATCATTACATCAAATCAGTCAATTGATGGTAATCACTATTAACAGATTTAGCTAATCCCTCATTAACAACCTTGCCATGGTAAACATTAATACCACTAGCCAAGGCTTCGTCACGCTTGATGGCATTATCAATGCCGTCATGAGCGATCTCAAGCAGGTACTTGATGTTGCCACTAGACAATGCCATCGTAGCAGTCCGTGGAACAGCACCTGGTTGGTTAGGAACTGCGTAATGGATCACACCATACTTAGTGAAGACAGGATCCTCAATTGTCGTTGGGTGATCAATCGTTGCTACCGTTCCCCCCTGGTCAATAGCGACATCGATCAGAACGCTGCCCTTCTTCATGCTCTTTACCATGTCCTCAGTAACTAACTTCGGTGGCCGAGCACCAGGAATCAGAATCGTAGAAATGAAGACATCAGCTGTCTTGATCTCAGCCGCCAGATTTTCTGGTGTTGAGTTAATAGCTGTGAATTTTTGACCCTTAAAGTGTTCATTCAACCAGTCGATCCGTTCTTGCTTCAGTTCAATAATTGAAACTTCGCAACCCATCGACAGGGCCAACTCAGCACCATTAACAGCGGCATTGCCACCACCGAAGAAGACCACTTTCCCGGCGCTCACTTCTGGAATGCCAGGCAGTAGAATTCCTTCACCACCGTGCTGAGATTCAAGGTAGTAGGCTCCCATAATCACTGAACGACGACCGGCAATAGCACTCATCGGCTTCAACAAAGCTAATTGACCATTTTCGACAATTGTTTCACCACCAATGGCAGTTACTCCGGCTTTTTCCATTGCCTTAACCGTGTCAGGAGTTGAAGCTAAGTGTTGGAAGCCCCAAATGGCTTGACCCTCTTTGAAGTACTTGTATTCTTCAGGTTCAGGTTCCTTAACCTTAACAACTAAGTCTGCGTCCCATGCTTGTTCATGGCTGACAATCTTGGCGCCGACCGCTTCATAAGCTGAATTTTCAAAGCCAGATCCAGTTCCGGCTTGGTCTTCAACCATAACCTGAGTCCCAGCATCAATTAATTTCTTGACATTTGCAGGTGTGGCAGCGACACGACCTTCCCCAGCTTTATGTTCTTTTACGATTCCGACTTTCATCGTTTATCACGCCTCGCTTTAAATGTGCTTTATTTCTCTTACCCGGGCATGTTTAATATAGCGTAAGCGCATACAAGAATCAATTTCACAAAATTAGAACTACAAGAAATAAAAACAATTAATTTTGTTACTGAAATAGTGATATCATTGTGGTAAATGCTTTTATTAAATTATGTGAAAAAAATATTTTACAGAAAAGTAATCAGGTGCTTACTAATTTTCTAGTATTTTTTTAATTCTTTCTACTCTTTTTCTTACCAAATTAATTGAATTTTAAAGAGGAATCTTTCATCTACCCGCAAATGCCGTCCAGAGCGCTATTTGCCAAGCAAACAGCGTTAAAACAGCATCAAACGAGCTTGTTTACTACTTTTGCCAACTCGAACTGGACTACTACTCACCACTTCTATTAGAATTTGCTAAAGCGCTACCATTTAAGACTAATAAAATACCCAGCTGCCAAACTAGCATTTCTGCAAAACGCTAGCAGACAACTGGGTATAAGTTCATTGTGAATTAATTCTAATTAACGCCTTCCATAAGCGAACTGATCTTCTTCGAAAGACTGAAGAGAATCAGGCCACAGACAACGGAGACAACCCCAATTGCCAGGAAGTAAGCAATTTCTGTGTTCGCACTGTAAAGTTTAACAATCTGTGCGTTGACGGCTTGACCGGCCGCATCCGCCAGGAACCACATACTAAGCATCTGTGATTTGAAAGCTTCCGGAGCCAATTTCGTCGTGACGGAAAGACCAATTGGCGAGATCAGCATTTCCCCAATTTCGCACAGGAACCATGAGCCGACCAGCCAAAGCGGGCTAACCCGCCCCGTTGTTGTACCATGAATAATTCCTGGCAAGGCCATCCAAGCGTAGGATAAACCGGCAAAAACCAGACCGGCTGCGAACTTCGTCGGTGACGTCGGTTGCTTCTTCCAGTGATCCCAAAGCCAAACAAAGCATGGCGTCAAAATCATAATGAACAGTGGGTTCAACGTTTGGAAGTTAGCAGCGGCGAAGTGCCAGCTACCAACATGCAAAATCGTCCGTTTCTGAGCAAACAGGGCCAACACAACAGAGCCGGACTCCTCAATCCCCCAGAAAACTGCTGCCGCGATGAACAGTGGGATGTAAGCGAGGACCCGTGAATGTTCAGTCTTCGTTACTTTCTTGGAGTTGAGCATCATGATGAAGTAAATGATCGGCAATGCAATGGCGATGATCGTGATCAAACTGATGATGTTATTGACACTAAAACTGCCCATAACTGCCATCAGAGCCAGAATAACAACAACGGCAATGACTGCGATCACAGTCCAGAGAGTGATCTTATGCAAACTGTCCTTGTCGATCGGGTCTTCAGGATAAAGACTCTTCTGGCTCAAGTATTTCCGACCATCGATCGTGTACTGAAGCAAACCGAAGAACATCCCAATGGCGGCCAATGAGAAGCCGGCATGGAAGTTCATCGTGTTACCAAAGGCGTGGAAGCCAAAACCATTAGCGGCCCACGGCACAGCCCACGGAGCAACCGCGGCACCCAAGTTAACACCGAAGACAAACATTGAGAAACCGGAGTCACGCCGGTTGTCGCCTTTTGAATAGAGATCCCCAACCATGGAGGAAACGTTAGGCTTTAACAGCCCAGTCCCAATCACGATCAAAGCGATTGAAACGTAGAGGGCAGCGGCGCCGAGCGGCAATGACAGGGCAATGTGACCAAACATGATCAGGACCCCGCCGTAGAAGACAGTCTTTCGGCTGCCCCAAACCCGGTCGGCCAGCCAACCACCGACAACCCCGGATAGGAAGACCATTGAACCGTAAATTGACATGATCGAAGCAGCAGTCGTCTGATCAAATCCTAAACCGCCTCGACTGACCGCATAATACATATAGAACAAAAGGATGGCACGCATCCCGTAGTAACTAAAACGTTCCCACATTTCAGTGAAGAACAGTGTCGACAAGCCCCGCGGTTGCCCGAAGAAAGCTGTGTCTAGGTTTTTTCCTTTCCCCAATTTAATTCAAAACCCTTCTATAAAATATTAGTTCTCCAAAGTCAACTATTCCGTCAAATGTCACACATTTGTGAAATAATCAACGAATAAACATATGAATATTATACTAAATATTAAGAAAAAGCTCAAATAACCATGAGTAACAGATGAGAATTATTGATGAAAATAACGACACTTGTGCTTAACCATTTCATTGTCAGCCCTTGGAAACGCTTTATTTTTAAATGTTTTGCACTTTCCTTTCCTTAAGATTAGCAGTATTTAGATTAAAAAAGATCACTCTTAAAAGAAAAGAGACTAAGAAAGTCAGCTAACTTTCTCAGTCCCAATGATTGTAATGTTTGTCCTACAGCAAATGAATGTTATCTGCTTCACACTGGTCGATCATGTCCTGCGGCCAAACACTAGCTTGGACTTCACCAACGTGGGCTTTGCCCAACAGCAGCATGCACAGACGTGATTGACCGATTCCGCCACCAATTGTGTATGGCAGCTTGCCTTCCAGTAGCATCTTGTGGAATGGTAGCTCACTCCGGTCTTCACAACCGGCCGCCTTTAGTTGACGCCGCATTGCGTCTTCGTCCACCCGAATTCCCATACTGGAGATTTCCAGGCGTGTTTGCAATGGTTCATACCAGAAAACAATATCACCGTTGAGTTCCCAGTCATCGTAGTCAGGTGCACGGCCGTCATGCGGCTTGCCACTACGCTTCAGCGGTGCCCCGATCTTCTCTACGAAAATTGCGCCCCACTTTTTAGCTTCCTTCTCTTCCCGTTGCATTGGTTCGAGATCCGGATACTTATCTTCCAGTTCCTGCGTCGTGACAAAGTGAATGTCATCTGGTAAGTGGTAAACAGCCTGTGGGAACTTGTACCAAACTTCGTGTTCCATATGCTTGATCACTTTGAAGATCTTACGAACTACCTTGTGGAGAGTTTCCGGCGTCCGTTCTTCTTTGGCGATAATCTTTTCCCAGTCCCACTGGTCAACGTAAACGGAGTGGAAGTTATCCAGTGTTTCATCTTTCCGGATGGCGTTCATGTTGGTGTAGAGTCCTTCATGCATTTTAAAGCCGTAGCGTTTCAGCGCGTAACGCTTCCACTTGGCGAGGGAGTGTACCACTTCAATAGTCTCCCCTGGCATGTCCTTCATCGTAAAGGAAACCGGACTTTCAACACCGTTTAAGTTGTCGTTCAGCCCCGTACTCTTTGGCAAAAACATCGGTGCTGACATCCTTTGCAGATTCAATTCCTTGCCAATTTCATCCTGGAAAGTTTCCCGAATGTAGCGAATGGCCCGTTCCGTGTCACGAACTGAAAGACGTGGATCATAATCTTTAGGTAAAATCAAACTCATAATCATTTCTCCTTTTCAGACAAAGCTAAACAACAACTTTAACGTGGACGGAGAACAAAAAAAGTCCTTCGTCCACCACAATAGGGACGAAGGACTTCGCGGTACCACCCTAGTTGCCTACCTCTAAGCAGGCCAACTTCATTACGAGCACAATCATGCTCTCCGGTGGTAACGTTCCGGTAACGGCGCATCCTACTCTGCTAAGCATTTGGGACTGCGATCCGGGAAAGGGTTATTCGGATTCCCAGTGTCTTTCGAGTTCTCACTACCCCCGAATCACTATCAGAATTAGAAATCTTACTCTGCTTTCTCATCGTCTTTTAATTATTGACTATTATTTTACTCACCTTCATCAAAAATGCAAGGCCTTTTTCGATTTTTATATAGAAAAGCAGCTGCTTCCCTCAACAGCTGCTTTGATCTAGCTTGACGCGCTGGGAAGCTCCCAGTGCCAAGAGTAAATTCCTTTCGGTGGTTATCTGTCCCCCTGGACTCCACCATTATGGTTCTTTAATTAGAACTTGCGTCCTAATACGGCTGAACCAAACATTGCCAACACCATTCCAAAGGATGCGATCACGGCTGCAAGGCCGTGCTGACGACTGCTTTGTTGACTAGCAACGGGGGCAGTCGTTGAAGCCCCTGTATCCTTAGCCTTTTGAACTAAGGAACTAGCGCGGTTTCCCATCACCACGCTAGCATCAGTAGCTTGAACCAGTTTCGTTGTCCCGGCTGCTAGGCTGGCCAACTGAAACTCCGGTGTCCCCACACCCGGGTTAGTCTGACTGGCTTTTGCTACTGACTTCTTGCCACTCACGGCTTGACGACCGGCGGCAGGAAGCTGAACCATCACTGAGCCAAAGTTGAGGCTGTTTTTTTCCCCTTTAACAGCAGCGAGAAGACTTTGGTGCCGAACCAACTGTTGAATCCCATTGGCCATTACCGGAGCTTCCTCAGCAGTATTGGCCAATGTCATGGCCATCGGTACATTCAAACCAATTTGTTTCAGTGTCGGCTCGATATTTGAACTGTTAACAATCGCATTGTTATCGGCTTGCGCATTGGTAAGGATTTGTTGCTGCTGCGCCTTTAAGGCAGCCAACCGAACGATGTCCCCGTTATTCAGCGCATTTCGTTGATCCCAGTAATTTTGCTGCAATTGCTTCAGCTCTTGCTGCAGGTTGACATTAATTGCCTGAAGCTTACGACCATGGGAGGCCGTCAGGTTCATTAGCTGGTTGTTATTAACACTGACGACCTGGTTCAGCAATGACGCTTCGTTGTTCTTGGCAGTCTGCCACATGGCTTCGGCACTCGCCAAGTTCACCTTGCGCTGGGCCGCCAAGCTTGCCGAAATGTTATGCTGAGCTGCGTCAATGCTGTTCACAATTCCCAGCGACTGAGCGTCCCCACCATACATCCGGGAGCCAGTGGCATTATTAACGTTCGACGTGGTCTGATACAGTCGATCAGCACTCATGCTGGTCATATTCACAAAGCCCCATCCGTCGATAATGTAGGCATAGTCCAAACCAGACATATTCGGGTGGCCGTCACGGTGCGAGAAGAAGTGACTGTTTTCCTTTTGAAAACGCACCGTCACAACTCGCAAGTAAGGACTCAGGGTATTAGCGGCATGACCACCGGCAGTGCGGCCAGCGTTCATATTATTGCTGTAAAGTTCTCCATAGAGCATGCACTGCAGAGAGTCATAGAGACTGATTGCATAAGCAAGCATCGTGGAATGATAGCCCTGAATCTGGTAGAGATCCTCCATCCAGGTCCGACCAGATTTAGTAATTCCCTGTTGCTTCAGGTAGTTCCAATCAATCCCCCGGCCGTTGTAAAGACCGAAATAAGTATTCTCGGCATTGTGGAATTCATTCAGCTGAATTGGTTCCCGCATTGCTTTCGGCCACGTTTTGCGTGTTGAGGTTGTCAGTAGTGTGGGTGTTAGCAGAAAGCTGCCCATCTTCGCGCATTCGCAACAAAATATTGCCGATCGCTTCACCGCCAGCTGTCTTGACCAGCCGCTGCGGACGCGGCGCATTGCTATCGTGCAGCGCTGCATAATAATAGCTCCGGTACTGATCGTAGACAGTCTGCCGGAACTGATCGACCCAGTTGATGGCCAGGTCTTCCAAAACTTCCTTCTGGCTATCGGACAAGCCATTATTGAAGTCGACCGCTTCAGAATGATCATTTGCCGGATCGTAAACCAGCATTCCTGGTTCAAAAGTTAGCGGCAACTGGTCCAGCGACGTTAGCCGATTGGCAGCAGTATTAACGATATCGTCAGGCGTCCCGTCATTATGGTGGACAAAGACGTCTTCCCATTCTTCCACATTCAATTTACCAAAGTCCGAATTAGCAAATTCAGCACTGTTGGCTGACTTAGCTAACATATGACGACCATTAGCCGTATCTTGAAGTTGATTAGCTGGAATTACCGTCGCGGCTTTCACAACAGAGGCTGCCAAATTATTATTAATCTGTTGAACCTTTTGGTTATAAAGGTTCGTCGCCTGAGTGTAACTCTGTTGATTTGAACTCAGTTGGCGATTATATTGACTCTGGTTATTTTGCTCCTGGTTATTAAATGAGCTAGCATACCCATTGTCAACTGTGTTGCGGGCATTAGCAGCTTGCTGATATGCCTGTCCAACCGCTGCGTTAAAACTTCCCAGCAATTGATCACTCTCATCTTGCTGAACAGCAGTGGCATTATTATGAAGCTGAACTGTCGAAGCATGAACCTGACTGGCATTAATTCCTAACGCCGCCGCGGCAGCTAATGTCGTTGTTAAAACTACCCGTGCACCATTCATTTTTTGCTGACCCCCATTTCAGATCGGTGATTGACCAATTCAATCAAGTCACCACGAATCTTGTAACTTGTCCCCCGTAAATTCAGGTGTACTTTAACAAGTCAAAATATACATGGGAATAGCAAATGGTAAATTGGTTAAACAGTTTATCGGGTTTTAACAGTCATTTTATTTTATAAATTTTATTGTCAAAATTTAAAAACAGCAGAGCTGATTAGTCTCAATCGGCGGTGTTTCAGCTTTTTAGTATTTATGGTCTATTAGGTTCGGCGTACTTAAAAATACTTTTTTGCTTAGTAGTCTTCTGACTGGAAATAATAATTTTTGCGGTTTTTTTCGGCGAAAAAAGTTTAATTAATTTAACGACCAGTTCAAACTAAGTTCTTCTTATAGGCATTCCCTTTGTCTTTGCCCACAACGCAATCTAAATTAATCATCAGCCAAATAAAAAAGAAAGTACTATTTTTTAGAAGGTCTAGTCCAAAAATAACATTTTTTATCATCTTAAAATTATTTTCTTAAAGCTGTCGCTGATTTGTTCTTAATAGTACTGTTGATTACTAGGATCACGGTCGTTCCTAATAGCTAAATACTCTTAAGCTCTTCTTAAAAAGTAATTAGTAAAACGTTTTATGAAACAGCTGTGCCCCAGTGATCTGATCGATTATTTATCAAACGATTATTTTAAATAATGACATTAGTTCTTTTAACTAAGGATTAATAACATAATTTAAAATATATTAAAAGCATATTTTACTTTTTGCTCTCTAAATTCGTTCATTTTTTCTATCATTAGTTTTGCCAATCAAAAGTAAGTAATTGAATTTTAGCACCTATAAGTGAATTAAATAGATTATTTCGAGCATTAATGTCTAACAAACGTCTGGCATTGCCCTCCGAAAGAGACTTCAAGATGATGGGTATATATTCAAACGCAAAACCTTTTATAAGCTGGATATACAACCAATATTCACACTAACACAGACAAAAAAGGGCGCCTCGCTAAACTAGCTGAGGTGCCCCCATACCAAGGAAGGTTCTTAATTTTAACTTTTTCTACTATATTAATAGGCGATTAACGATCCTGATGGTTAAGCTGCTTGGCTAAGATGTCACCAACTACTTGGATAATCAGGACAAAGAGCAGAACCAAGAGGGTTGCGACCAAGGTGACGTCATTATTAAAGCGGTCGTAACCGTAGGAAATAGCCGTGTTCCCCAAACCACCAGCACCGATCGCACCGGCCATGGCAGTCAGGCCAACCAGACTGATCAGGGTAACCGTCGAGACCCGCACCAATTCTGAACGGGCTTCCTTGAGATAAACGTCCTTAATAATGTCCCAATTGGTAGCACCAATAGCTTCAGCCGCCTCAACTTTTCCGTGGTCCACACTTTCCAGAGCAACTTGCACCTGCCGGGCATAAAAGCCAAAGCAACCAATGGTCAACGGAACCAGCGCAGCTGTCGTCCCAATCTGCGTCCCAACAATCAGCTGGGTCAACGGAGCAATAAAGGCTAACAAAATAATGAAGGGAATTGCCCGAAAGATCGAAACAATCTTGTCACAGATATTAAACCAGAAGCGATTGGCTAAAATGCCGCCCGGCCGGGTGATGACAAGGGCCACTCCGAAAATCAAACCTAAGATTCCTCCAAAGATAGCTGGCCAGAAGGTCATGTAGAGCGTTTGGACAATCGATGTCCACCAGCCGTTTTCGCCGCCCCATCCGAGTTGGACTACATTCGGTAAAAGATTACTCATTCCAAATCCTCCTATCATCAACCTTGGTTACAGTAACATTGTTATCATTTAAGAATTTTACCGCTGCTTGTCTCTGCTCATCAGCGCCCTTGACGATGACAAAGAGTGTTCCGACTGGCTGGCCGCTCAGCACCTCGACGTTTCCATACAGGATGCTAGCTTCCACGTTCAATTGCCGGTAAAGTTCAACAATGATCGACTGGGTGACATTATTGCCGTTGTAAACCAGCTGGAATAGTTCCTCGTCTTCTAGATGATCAAGGTCAAAGGCCTTCAGCGTGTCGATAGCGGCCAGGGAGCCCCCGACAAATTGCCGGGTCAATTCCTGTTTTGGCCGCAGGAAGACATCCTGTAGCTTCCCCTTCTCAATGATTTTGCCATGTTCCATGACGGCAATCTTGTTAGCTACTCGCTTAACGGCATCCATTTCGTGCGTGATCAGGACAACCGTCAGGCCAATCTCGCGATTCAGTTTCTTTAACAGGTCCAAAATCTGGTTTGTATTTTGCGGGTCCAGGGCTGACGTCGCTTCGTCAGAAATCAGTATTTTCGGATCGTTGGCTAAAGCCCGGGCAATGGAAACCCGCTGTTGCTCCCCACCGGAGAGCTGAACCGGGTAAAAATCAGCTTTATCTTTCAAGCCTACCAGTTCTAGCAATTCCAGGGCCTTCTTTTCTTGGGCATCCTCATCCAAGTCGCTGTGTTTGAGCGCAAAGAGGACGTTTTCAATCACGGAGGTTTCGTTTAGCAAGTTGAAATGTTGGAAGATCATCCCAATATTGCGCCGCTTAGTCTGCAATTCCTTTTTGCTGACTTGCTGTTGATGATCCTTGAAAAAGATATCCCCATCTACCGTGACGCTTCCTTCTGACGGCTGCTGCAAGAGATTGATCGTCCGTACAAGGGTGGATTTGCCGGCACCGGAATAACCAACGATCCCGTAGACATCGCCCGGCTGAATCTGCAAGTTTACGTCTTGCACCGCATGGACGACTTCCTTGCCCTGTTTGAAGGTCACACTAACGTTATTTAAATCGATGATTGGCTGTGCCATGCAAATTCCTCCTCTTACTTGTTAAAGTTCAAGTTCCAAGCGGACAGTTCCTTGTTGCCGTAGTACTTCTTGATCAAGTGCTGAGTCTTCTTCGTTTGGAAGGACTTCACAACATCTTGGTAGGCCTTCTTATTACGATCGCTCTTCTTAGCAGCAATAATGTTGACCCATTGCTTGGAATCCTTGTTAGTTGGTTCCACGAAGATCACTGACTTGTCGGTCAGGCCAGCAGCCTGGGCGTAATTGGTATTGATTACCGCAGCATCGACATCCTTCAGTGAGCGAGCGGTTTGATCAGCAGCCAATTCCTTGAACTTCAGGTTTTTGCTGTTCTTAGCAATGGAGTTAGCCGTTGCTAAAGTTGTCCCTTTCTTCAGAGTGATCAAGCCAGCATTCTTTAAGGCAACCAGGGCCCGTGATTCGTTCGTTGCGTCGTTTGGAATGGCAATCGTTGCGCCATCAGGCAAGGACTTGATGTTCTTGTACTTATTAGAGTAAACCCGGATTGGGGTGATGTAAGTGTCACCGATCGAAACGATGTTGGTCTTGTGAGCCTGATTCCAGTTCTTCAAGAACAACTTGTGCTGGAAAGCGTTCAAGTCGATGTCCCCATTTTGCAGAGCCTTGTTCGGTTGGTTATAATCAGTGAATTCTTTCGTCTTCACGGTAACATGGTACTTGTCTTTGGCCGTTTTGGCAACGGACTGCCAAATCTGTTCATTATGCTTGTCACCGGACATAATCCCGACCGTGACCGTTTGCTGACTCTGTTGACGCGGCCGTACAAAACTGAAGTAGCCAATGATGATAATAACCAGAGCAACAACTGTCCAAATAATTGTGTTTCTCCTCTTCCGACTCTTCCGCATAACAAAAACTCCCTTTCTCTAAAAGATATCAATAATAGCTTTCAATTAACCAAACTGACCGACAAAAAAGCACCCGTCCTTTAAAAAATTTAAAGGACGAGTGCTCGTGTTACCACCTTTATTCGTCAAGTCGTCACCGACCTGACCTCAGTAGGTTACTCCAAATGAAATCAGAATTACCTAGCACTAATAACGTGTGCTAACCCGTCACCGGCTAAATATCGCCGGCACCATTCCAAGCCCATTTTCAGCACCTACACTTACTTCTTTTCACCAGCCAGAAGCTCTCTAAAAAAGCTTTGATACTTACTCTGCTTTTCGATATGTTTCGCGTTTGATTAATTGATTATGTGTTTATTATAATAATTCTCTCATTCTTGTCAACACTTTTTACAAAAAAAATCTCGCCTGCCCGCGATATCCTGTTTAGCCGCACCTTAATGCCCTGTCGAGCTTACCACGGCCGCCACAGAAAAGCCGCTCCGCAGTACAGCACAATCAGCAGCCCTGCCAAGCCCCACTGCCACGCTGGCAAAGGGTCCACCGACAATTCCGTACGTTCGGCCCCTTCAGTAAAGCCTTGCGAAGTCATCGCAATTGCCAAGTCGTTGGACCAATTCAGGGCCGTGATAATCAAGCGAAGATAAAAGTGCGCCTGCCAAAAATGATAAGGTGCATCACGCAACATCGCGGAATACTTAATCCGCCGGTATTGGTCCCGTAAATTTTTCATCATATTAAACGACCCCAGCAAACCGTACACGAAGGTGTTGGAGAGGTGCAGGTGATGATGCAAGCTCAATAAAATTTCCTGAACCGAATGCGTCATCGTCAGAATCATCGCCAGCAAAAGATAGGCGTAAACACGCGTGCCGTAAATCCAGGCAGCGTGCAGCCGGTCGCCGGTTCCAAAAAACATAAACGAGGCCCAGCTCCCGAAAGCAAGGGGAAAGGCAATCAACAGTACCAAAAGTGCTGTCCGCAAGCGGACTCGCTCCCAGCACAGGTAAAGCACGGTAAAAAGCATGATGATTGCGTTGAGGATTACTGAACGTGAGAAGCTCAGCGGCAAGCCAATTCCTAGCATAATAACAAAAAGGATGGTCGGGTTTAACCCCCGCCGTTTAGTTCTATTCATCAGAGTCCCTCCCCTGCAAGATTAATCTTTGCCCTGTCAGTCGCAGTTCATAATCCAGCGCCGCCACAATGCCATAGCGCTGATGTGAAATAATCAAAATACTCGTCTGCAAATCTTTTTTAACCATCTTCAGGAGCTGCAAGACCCGCTGAATTGACTGCAAATCTAAACCGGCAAAGGGCTCGTCGAGCAGGAGAACCGGCTGAGCCATAATTAACATACTCAACAGTTGCAGCTTCTTCTGCTGACCACCCGACAAGCGGTAGCAAACATGATCCACTACCCGGCTGAGATTCAAGTCAGCAAGACATTGATCAATCCGACGGGGCGTCCAGTAGTCTGGCTGCCGACTGTGCTTGCGGGAAATTGCTAGTTCTTGCTTAACAGTCATCGAGATAAACTGGTCCGTACTATTTTGAAAAACCTGACCGACTTTCAGCGCCCATTTTCGCAACGGAACTTTTTGCGCCAGAACACTGTCAAAACTAAGCTGGCCTGTGAAATGGTGCTGCCGTGACAGGACGTTGAACAAGGTCGACTTCCCTGCACCGTTTTTTCCAGATAGCAAACCGATCTTACCGGCTGGCAGAGTAAAGCTGCTGTTATGGACTAGCTGTCGCTCCCCCACGCCATAAGTCAAATCATGCCAGCGCAATCTTCCTCCCAGCAACTCGTCGCTGAGCCGCACCGGCGTCAAATTTTCTTCTTCAGTCGGTAAATTTTCTAGTGGAACCGTCCGCACCGTTTTGGCATCAGCATCCACCCGGAAGAGCCGCGACGCAATGCCACAATAGCCCGTTGGATCATGATCGGCCAGAAAAATGGTCTTGCCCGTTTCCTGCAATCGTTTGAGGATTTGGAGCAAATTCTTTCGTCCATTAATGTCAACGTTGGCAAATGGTTCATCAAGCAGAATGATTTCACTGTCCATCGCCAATACACAAGCCAGAGCAACCCGCTGTTGTTCACCACCTGATAACGTCGTCACAAGACGGTGGGCAAATTGTTGCAGTGCTAGCTTTCCCAGTACCCATTGCCGACGGCGGTATATTTCGGCTGCGGAGAGTTGCAAGTTTGCTAAAGCAAAGTCAATCTGCTGGTTCACCGTCCGCATCGCAAATTGACGGGCAGGATGTTGAAAAAGCATCGCCACCTTGGTTGCTCGCTGAAAAGGAACAATCTCGGCTGCATTCTGGCCATTAAGACTCACCTGGCCACTCGTCACGCGCCCGCCGTACTGAGGAAAAAGTCCTGCCAGCAATTTAAGCAGCGAAGACTTGCCGCTGCCCGACGGACCCGTGAGCAAGGAAAATTCCCCCATCGGTACCGTAAAGTCTAAGCGATGAAAAATTTCTCGGTCGTCATAAGCAAAGCTAAGTTGGTGTGCACTAAGGGAAGTCATAGTTTCATCAATCCTGACCGCCGCACTAAGCGGGCAATCCAGTAGACCAGGATACCCGCAAAGAACCCAATTGAGATAAAGCGGATGACGAAGAGGGAGCAGTTCATCGCCAGCGAATATTTACTGTAGCCGCTCTTAAACCAGTCCCAGATAAAGGTGATGATGGTACTCCACAGTGTCGACCAGAACAAGCCGAGTTTCGACCAGTTGCGGTAACCGGTCGTGGCAAAACCGAGATCGCTGCCAATTCCCTGCACGAAACCGCTCAATAAATCTGCCGCACCCCAGCTGGAAAACAACAGCATCTCAACAGCCGATGCCAGCACCTCACCAATCGTGGATACTCCCGGCCGCTTCAGCAGTACTCCTGCCAATGGACCTGCCATCACCCAAACCCCGAGAGTCAGATCGTTAGCAAAGGGCTTCAGCGGAGTAGCCGCCAGCAGGTAATAAATGTAACTCCAGCCTTGGTAGATCAAACCAAAGAAAATAGCAATAATAGCTAGAAAAATAACGTCACGCAATGAAAAATGATGTTGATTATGGTCAACAGTCTGCATAATAAAAACTCCTCTCTCCTTCTTGAGAGACTGGAAAAGAAAAACCGGCGCACCCAAAAAAGTGCACCGGTTTGATTAATATCAAATCCAGTTGGAAGCTCCCTTCGCTGGTCTTAACCAGATCAGGTTCCATGGGTAGTATCTCAGCCACACGCAGTGGCGCCCCAGCCCCTCTTTGATTAGCCCCCATGCTAGCAAAGTATCCGCTAACTGTCAAATCACCGCTTAATGAAGAAAATTAGTGATCAGTTCGATCGCTTGGCGTCGCTTCGGCAGAACCATGTAAGAGTGGTCGCAGTCAGCTAGGAGATGCAGCTCGGCGTTCTGATAAATTTCATCATAACGCCGGCTGGCATCCGGATCCACCACCGTGTCAGCTAAACCATGGACCAGGCAAACAGCCCCCTCGAAATGAGCCGCCACTTCATAAATTGGCAACAACTGAGCGGTCCGAAAATAAAAGCCGCCGATATCATAGCCAGCTACCCGGACTATTTGCGGGATGTGGTGAGGATCATAAGTCTCACCCTGACATTGCCCCCGCAACGCATCGTCTTTTAAAGTGGCCGCCGGTGACATGAGAACCAATTTATCAACCAGATCAGGATACAAGCCAGCTAACATGCTAGCAACCACGCCGCCTTGGGAGTGACCGAGCAGGTAAATATGCTGCACGCCGGGGAGGTGTCGGGCATAGGCCAAAACTGCCTTGGCATCAGCAATTTCGTTCAGCACCGTCATTTCCTGAAGTTGGCCATCGCTTTTGCCGTGGCCATTGAAGTCGAAACGCAGGGTCGCAAGACCACTCTGCTGCAGTTTCGTAGCTAGTTGGTAGAAAAGCGACGTCGCCGAGTAGCCGAGATTGCTAGTGAAGCCGTGCATCATGATCACCAAGTCGAAGTTCCGCTCCGCTGGCACGTCCAAGATTGTTGCCAAGCGTAACCCATCACGTTTAATTGTCAGTTCTTTCTCTTGCATATTTTTTACCTCCATTTTCTCCCCTCTAATTGTAACAAAAAACCGCATCATCAAGATGCGGTCGCGATTGCTATCGGTTCAAACTATTAGATTCGCTTCTTATTTCGTCCCAAGATCAGTCCTAAACCGGTCAAGCCAAGGAAGCCAAAACTCATCGCGGCTACCGGCTGGTGTTTCACAGCGGCATCGTGTGTACTATGACTAGCCGTCCGCTGGAACCGGTTTGTTTGCTTTGCCTGGCTCAGAGCCCGATCTTGCTGGCTAATTGGAGTAATTGAAGAGGCTGTGTTTTGTTTAACTGCTGTCTGGGACTGGTTTAATGGAGCCACCGGAATATTAACGGTAGCCTTTGTGCCAGTAGCAGCTGGCACCTGTTGATTTGACTGAGCACTAACAGAGACGGGGGCTGAATCATTTGCCGAGGTCAGCCGAACTTGGGCAGTGGCACTGCTCTGGGCAGATTGACTAGTGGCCATTGCAGCTGGCTGGACATTCACTTCCGTTTCAGAAACCGGGGAAGCCGGCACATTCTTGATAGTCCCTTGATCATTCGTCGGTTGAACGTTTACTTCCGTCTCGGAAATTGGCGAAGCCGGGACGTTACGGACCAACGGAGCTGGCGCCGTTGTGTCATCAGCATAAGCAGTAGTCCCTGCTGCCAACGTGAATGTTCCCAGCAAAAGAACGGCCATCCCCGCCATCGTCTTTTTTACATTTTTCATTTGATAATTACATTCAGCCTTTTTTAGTCCCCCAGATAAATAGCAATTAATAATTTTTATATCTCACTTCACTTATTAGTTTATCACTCTTTAGATAAAAGTCCAGAATTATTCTATTTTATTTAAAGAACAATCCGTCTATTTTTTTGATTAGCCAGTCAAAGTGCTGCTATAAAGCGGATGTAGTATGTTTGCATGTGATAAATAAATATCGTGGTTTGGGTCAGACCAGTTACCAAAAAGACATTGCTTGGGGGGTATCCTTCGCCATTGATTAACTTTCAAATCACCAACTAAAAAAGAGCGCCAATATCCCTTCAAACGGGGTCAAGGCGCTCTAATTTTCAGCTAGTGTCCTCTAGAAAAGATTATCAAAGTAAGATTGTTCTTGGTCGAGTTTATAAATCGCCATCATATCATCGATGTCAAGCTCAAAACTAAAGAGATCGATGTCCTCAGCGATATAAGCCGGGTTTTCGCTCCGTGGTAGGACGATAATGCCCTGTTGAACCAGGAAGCGCAGCATAATTTGCGGAGTCGTCCGGTGGTGTTTCTGAGCAATCTGTCTCAATATGGGGGTTTCGAAGACATCATGTACCCCTTCAACCAGCGGTGACCAAGCTTCGAGTTTAACCTCATCTTGTTCCAATTGCTCATGAAATTCGCGCTGCTGGTGAAAGATATGAGTTTCGTTTTGGTCGACCACCGGCACCACATCACACTTGTCCAAAATTTCCTGGTACTCCTGACCGTAGAAGGAACTCAGGCCAATCGACCGTACTTTACCAGCTTTTTGGGCGTCCTCCAGGGCCCGGTAATTTTCAACGTTGGCTGGGCCCGGCCAGTGAATCAGCATCAGGTCAACATAGTCACCAATCCGTGATACTGACTCGTCGATCTCTTTCATCGCCGTAGCATAATCCGCCGTCGGCTGAATTTTGCTAGTAATAAAGACTTGCTCACGTGGAACGTCACTCTGGGCCACGGCTTGACTGACTTCCTTTTCGTTGTGGTAATAATCGGCGGTGTCAATCATCCGGTAACCCTTCTGCAATGCTGTCGTTACAGCCGTCACCGTTTCACTCGGGGCAATTTGGTAAACCCCGAAACCCACCATCGGGACCTTGATCTCATTATTAAGTGTGGTATATTCCATTATTCTACCCTCCCGTGGTGCTAAAGCACCGCGTTAACTCTTTAGCAGACGCTTTGCTTATCTCAGCGCAATACTAAAAGATTTCAATATATATTATTATTCTAGTATAATATATATTGAAGGAAAAAGAAAAGGAGGCATTTATTATGAGTGAGTATCGCGTCACTTCCAATCTCCGTCCCGCCGGCTATCAGGTGATGATTAAGGCCGGCCAACACCAATACCTGGCCGATGAACCCACCCCGGCTGGAACTGATGCGGGTCCCAACCCGGTCCAATATCTGATCGGTGCACTCAATGGCTGCTTAACTATCTCCGCCAAGGCGCTCGCCAAGAAGCACGGCATTAATCTGCGCGACGTCCGGATCACTTCCCACGGCACCGTCGACAAGCTGGGTGGTGGCCGAACCGCTGTCACCGCCATCGATACAACGGTAGACTTCGATTGTGACTTAAATGACCAGGAAAAGCAGGATTTGTTAGATAATACCCTGCGGGTTTGTACCGTTCACGAAAGCCTGTCCGGCAGCATCAAAATGAACATTCACTTAGCTTAATTTTTAACATCACAAAACCCTCAACGTTGGTCACCCAGCGTTGAGGGTTTTGCTTTCAATTAACGGAATTTCCGCGTGTTCTCAGCCAGGTGAACCAGGCCGCGCAGGAAATCATGTGTCTTCGCTTCGTAATCATACTTCTTACCGGTTTCGTAAATATAGCCGTTGATGTAGTCAACTTCCGTATTCCGATCATTGTGCATGTCTTGGTACATCGACGGGTAGTGAAGCGGGTTGGTTTCGGCGCTGACGTAATGAATCGTCCGCCACTCTTCTTCCCGCGTCGACAGCGGCTTGACGCCCGCTCGTTCGGCGACGTCAAAGGCCTCATTAATCAGCTGCTTGCCGAGCCGTTCGGAACCCTGGTAGTCGATGAACTGGCCCATTTGAATTTCAAACATCGTGCAGAGGGTATTGATGACGGAGTTAAAGATCAGCTTCGTCCAGAGAGTTCCCAGAAAGTTTTCGTTGTAGTGAGGATTGATGTTAGCTTTGGTAAAGTCAGCCAGAATCTGTTTCGTGACCGCATCCGGCTTTTCGGTTTGGTTGGCCACATTGATCGAGCCCGCCCCAGATTTGCCAATGAAGTCAACGTCCCCGGCCTTGTTAAGCACCGTCCCGATCAAGCAGGTCCCGGCCAATACATGTTCTGGCTGGAAGTACTTGTTGATCTTTTCGATGTGTCCCATTCCGTTCATACCGGTGAAAACGTACTGGTGGTCGGGATGGAAGAAGTGGGCCGACCGTTTCAGTAAATCATCAAGGGTCAGCTGTTTGGCAAAGACGATGAAGACATCTGGATCACCCGCGTATTCTTCCGGTGAATAAATGTTGATTGGTACCAAATGCTTGTTTTCATGATCCCGTGAAACGTAAACCCCGCCTTGTTTCTTGATCGTGTCAACCTGGGGAGCCCAGTTATCGACAAAGTCAACCTTGGAACCAGCTAATTCTTGCAGCAGCACCCCGAAACGAAGTCCCATGCCGCCAGCACCTAAAACCGCGTAAGATAAAGCCATAATTTTTTCCTCCTTGATATTGTCTGAATGAGTCAATTAATCCTTTTTAAATAAGTGAAGCTTATCAATCCGCTCCACGGCTTCAACCAGCCGCTCCGGCTTGATCAAAAGACCAATGCGGACGTAGCCTTCACCATATTTGCCAAACCCGTTCCCTGGCGCTACTGCCACGCCGGCCTTATTCAGCAGAAGGTCAGCAAATTGTTCACTCGTGTAACCCTCCGGAACCGGCATCCAGGCGTAAAATGTCCCACCCGGAACGAAGGCGTGCCAGCCGATCTTCTCGGCTGCGTTGATGAAGGCATCCCGTCGTTTCTGGTAGCGGTCGACCAATTTCTTGATCTCCCCGTCACGTTCGGGAGCCGTCAGTGCATCAATACCGGCATACTGAATGGCAGGGAAAACGCTGACGAAAAGATGGTCCTGGATCAGGTTCAAGCCTTCGATGATGTCGGGATTGCCGACCGCAAAGGCCAGGCGCCAGCCGGCCATGTTGAAGGTCTTGGAGAAAGTGTAGAATTCGATGCCGACATCTTTGGCACCAGGTGTCTGCATGAAGCTCAGGCATTTTTTACCGTCATAGCCAATGGCTCCGTAAGCCAAATCGCTAATGATGCCCACATGGTATTTCTTTGCCCAAGCAACCAGCTGCTCGTAGAAATCGGCAGTGGCCACGGCACCGGTCGGGTTGTTTGGATAGTTGATGTAGAAGAACTTCGCGCGCTTGGCAACCGCCTCCGGAATTGCATCCAGGTCGGGAAGAAAGTTGTTTTTGGCCAGCAATGGCACGGTTTCCAGTTTGACTTCGCCAAGGGCTGCTCCGGACAGGTAATCAGGATAACCAGGGTCCGTCAGCAGCAGAGTATCGCCGGGGTTCATCAACGCCCACGGTAATTCCACCAGCCCGATCTTGGAACCACCGAGGACACAGACTTCCTTTTCCGGATCAAAGCTGGCACCATATTGGTCCTGGTAAAAATCAGCAGCCGCCTGTTTAAAAGCATGCAGGCCCCGGAATTGCGAATACTTGTGCATGGCCGGGTCTGCCACCCATTTCTGGGCACTCTTGACGATATAATCAAAAGTCGGCTTGTCCGGATTGCCCTGACCCAGGTTGATGACGTCGACCCCTTCGGCGACTTTGGCATTGACCTTGGCGACCAGATTGGCGAAAAATTGTTTCGGTAAACCGTGTAATAAGTTGGATTCTTCAAACTTCATGTTTCTGCTTCCCTTCCTGAATTAATTTTTAGCGATATAGGGATGGCCGGCGATCCTTGAAGACCGGGATCGGGCCGCGGACCTTGACTGCTTCATCGAGGTCTAACTGGGCAAAAGTCAGGTTTGCTTGTTCACCAGCATTGATTAGGACTCTGCCTAGGGGATCAACCACGAGCGAGTGGCCATTAAAACGATTCCCGTCATCGTGACCGACCCGGTTGACCGCTACCACAAACTGCTGGTTTTCGATGGCCCGGGCCCGTAACAAAGCCTCCCACTGGGGGATCCGGACGTCCGGCCATTCTGCCGGCAGATATAGTACTTGTGCCCCGTGGCGTGAAATCGTCCGCAACCATTCTGGAAAACGCAGGTCATAGCAGATTGCACTCGCGCTGGCCACTCCCGCCAAGTCAAAGGCGTTGCCCCGATCACCGGCTGTGATGTATTGGCCCTCATCCATCAAACCGAAGAGGTGCACCTTGTCGTATGAACCGACTAACTGACCGGCAGAATTAACTACGTAGGTCGTGTTATAAAATTTCCCGTCACGAGCTGTCGCTACGGAACCGCCAACGATGTTGATCCCGAACTCCTTAGCATCCGTGCGCAATTGGTGGAGGGTCCGTTGGCCATTTAAATCAGCCAGGTCGGGCAGCTGCTTGAGGGCGTAGCCGGTATTCCACATTTCCGGAAAGACCACCACGTCTGCCCCAGCCCGGGCCGCCGCAACCGTCATTTCGTGCACCCGGGCGTAATTTGTTTCCGGCTGAGCTAGGTCAATGTCAATTTGACCCACCGCCACCGTTATCTTACTCATCAATCGAACCTCCTCTACCACTAGATGTCATTGTGATTAATGTCACCGTTTTTTCTAAGTCAGACACGAAAAAAGCCCGTCCTCGATTAGAAAAATCTAATCAAAGGACGAGCTCTTAGTCGCGGTACCACCTAATTTTGTTATTTCCTCACGGAAACAACCTCATTGAGTCACGAGAATATTCTACCCCCAGGACTCGGTACGGGTAACGGGATACCAACTCGGCAGCGGCTTAGAAAGCCCTCGCTGCTGCTGCACTACCAGACCATCTTCGTTCAGACGCGGCGCTGTCTTCCATCAACCGGCAGCTCTCTTGAGAAGCGGAGCTGAATTACTCATCTTTTCATCGTGCTCTAACTGTTTTTTAATTGTTGCCATGAATGATACAAGCCCTTGCGACCTTTGTCAACCCCTGATGATCAATTTTCTGCTTCGGCCGCAAGTGACCTTGCTTCTTCCTTCTTCAAGCGATCCTTGATATAGTTGGCCGAAGTGCGCAACTTCTCTTCTTCTGCCGGAGTCAAATCCAGATGCAGCTGCTCCATCACACCGTCGCGTCCCACAACGGCCGGATAGGAGAGATATGTCCCGTATTCTTCCCGATAGTTCGATACCGGCATTTCAGTTCGGGCGTCGCTCAGCAAGGCGTTGGTCAGTCGAACTGCCGCCGTAGCTACTCCGTAGTTAGTGTACTTTTTGCCTTTATAAACCATGTAACCGCCCTGACGAGCCCGCTCTTCCAGATCAGCCAAGTCAAGATTCCGTTCCTTAGCCAAGTCCAGCACCCGTTTGCCGAGGACGCGCACCGTCGACCAGGCCGTAAATTGAGAATTGCCGTGTTCCCCAAGGTTGAAACCGACCACCGATCGCGAATCAACGTGCAGGGCGTCGCCGACACAAGCCCGCATCCGGGCTGAATCCAGCAGCGTCCCGGTGCCCATCACGTGATTCTTCGGGAGGCCCGTCAACTTTTGGTACATTGAAGTGATAACATCGCACGGATTGGTGACATCAACCAGCATGCCATGGAAACCATTGTCAACCAGCTTCTTGGCTACCAAGGGAACCTGAGTGCGGGTAAATTTGAATTCGGCAAAGCGGTCATGGTCGGGAGTGTCCACCAGCTTTGATTTGCCGAGGGCTGAAACCACCACGTCACAATCGCGCAACTGTGAATCGTCATTAACCGTCAAGACGGTGTGGAAAGGCAAATTGGCCATCGCGTCCCGTAAGTCCAAGGCATCCGCTTCCACCTTCGCTTGATTGGTATCATACAACGCTAATTCATCCGTAAAACCACCAGAAACAAGATAGTGGGCAACCGTTGCGCCAACGTGGCCCATTCCAACAACTGCAACTTTTCTCATAAGCGTTCCCTCTCTTCTCAATCTATGCTTGAATCGATCATTTCTAATAAAGTCTAACTTCAGCCGTGGTTATGGGCGAACTTCAACACTCACATCCCCAAAGCCCTGATCAAACTTGGCTTCCCATTTGCCAGCTGTCAGGTGCGGCGGAAGCAGAAAAGTACCTGATGAAACTAATTGCCCCGCCTTGTAGGTCTTGCCCTGTTCTTCCAGCTTGCCAACGAGCCATTGCAGGGACTTCAAGGGGTTCCCCAGAACTTCACTGGACTTACCGTGGGCTTGTTCTTTCCCGTCGTGGTAAAGTGTAACGTTGACATTGGCAGCGTCATCGACAGTCTTGAAAACTTCATCTGTCGGCCGTTCAGCACCGTAGACAACGAAGCCGCCTACCGCGCAATCACTCATCACGTTGTACTTGCTTAAGTCTGGAAACCAGTCGGCAAAACGACTATCAGGCAGTTCAACGGTGCCACAGACCGTCGTCTTGTGAAGCAGGTCTTCTAAACTATCGCTGGCGTGCAGATCAGTAGTCGCCCGGAAGCCTAATTCAACTTCCAGCAACGGGGCCATCGTCTGGTCCTTCAAGGATAACAACGCTGGCGCTGGCAAGAAATGGGAATCAACTTGTTGGCCGTAAAGTGGACTGTCAGAATCAAACATATCCTGAGTTTCCTTGCTCGTGAGCGACACCTTGTAGCCGCCAGTAGGCAGTCCCTTCAGGGCCACAAAGGCGTCCTGGACCGCGTAGGCTGTCTCATCATCATTGACGACACCGTCCCATTCATCCATCTGGAGCGGTTTCTTTGTCCGGTAAGCATCATACAAGGCTTGCACAAATGCGGTTTGCTTGTCGTTAAGGGCGGTGTGGTTTGCAGTTTCGTTGGCCATAATAATTTCCTCCTCTAAGAGGTGACCGTCACGATTACAAGCGAGCTGCCCTGCAAATGGTGACGACCACCATGTTCTTATTTAATTCGATTTTTTCTGAATTGTTGTTAATCTTAACCGGGCTTTGAATGCCACTAATGTCATCTTCCGACATGATCATCATCACCTTTCTTTCAACTGCCACTAAATAAAAAAGCAGCGTCCTCCAAACTCCCCTCTGGGAGCTTGAAAAGGACGCTGCTGCGTGGTACCACCTTTGTTCATGTTTCCCGACACGGGGCCAGGAAACACCTCTACTAACGGCCACACAGGGTGGCGATTAGCTGGCACGGTAATGGGTGCTACCAGGGCAATCTACTAATCAGTGACTTTCGATGCTCAACTCACGAGCGATCAACTCATGATCGCCGCTTCCGGTTTTCACCAACCACCGGTTCTCTGCCTTGGCAATCAATCATCGTTCTCGATCAATGTTGTTATTTGCTTTAGTTGATTTGTTATTTAGTATTCTACACACTAAAATGAGAAAATCAAGGACTATTTTAATTTTTCTTAGTGAATATTAATAAAAACCGGGCTATCACCCGGCTAGTTGCTTTAATCCGTTGTCGACTTAGAACGCGTTCCTGCGGCGGGGGACACAGCATCGTCACCAGTTGATGTCGATGTTGCTTGCAACAATGCCCCGTAAGTACCATCATGCTGGTCGTTGAAATGATAGGTCACATGGTCAATGGTTATTTGGCCAGTTGCCATCTTCCCATCCGCCGAAAAGTAGTAACGATGACCACCAAGCGTCTGCCAGCCTGTCAAAGCCCAAGCATTTGTTGGATCGAAGTAATACCAATTCCCGGCAATCTCCTGCCAACCGGTGTCAGCCCAAGCATTCGTCGAATCAAAATAATAGCGGTGACCATTGATGGTCTGCCACCCAGTATCTGCCCGACCGTCCGGGGCAAAATAGTACCAGTGGCCATTGATCAGCTGCCAGCCAGTCAGGGCCCAGGCATTGGCCGGATCAAAATAGTACCAATAGCCATTTAACTTTTGCCAGCCGGTCAAAGCCCAAGCATTGACCGGATCAAAGTAATAGTGGTGTTTGTTAATCGTTTGGCTGTCGGCCAAAGCCCGGCCGGTCTGGTCAAAACGGTACCAGCGACCATTGATGAACTGCCAACCCGTCAAGGCCGAGCCAGAAGCGCCAAAACCATACCAAGCCCCGTCAATCACTTGCCAGCCATTCTTCATTGCGCCATAGTAACCGTCATGCTGCTCGTTCAAGTAATAGTAGTGGCCCTTGATCGATTGCAGCCCGGCTAGCATCTGCCCAGTCGTAGGCGCAAAGTAATACCAATGGCCATTCAACCATTGCCAACCGCTGAGCGCGGCCCCGGAAGGCATGAAATAGTACCAAGTACCGGCGAGATCCTGCCAACCCGTCAACATTTGGCCAGCATTGTTAAAGCCATAAGTGCTGCCATTAATCGACTGGGCCCCGGTCAGCATCTGATGATTATTAGCATCAAAGTAGTACCAAATTCCCCGTAGCATTTGCCAGCCACTGGCAGCAGCTCCGGAAGACGCAAAGTAATACCAGTGACCATTCATATACTGCCAACCCGTCAACATCTGTCCTGAAGGTTGCAAGCCGTAGAGCTGGCCGTCAATCGTGGTCAAACCAGTCGCCATCTGCCCCGAAACAGGGTCGAGATAATACCAAGCGCCCCGGACCAACTGCCAGCCCGTCATAATATCGCCATACTGGTTGTAGTAGTACCAATGGCCGTCTCGCTGATCCCAACCGGTGTGGACTCCCTTGGTTTGGGCGTCAACAATCGTATTGTATTCAGCTGACGTCATCGTCGTTCCCAGATACTGGCTAAAACGCCCACTTGTAATCATGGCATTGAGACGGTCACGAAGATAGGCACTGGTCAGGTTAATTCCCCGGGCCTGGTACCATGCCTTGGCGGTCGCCGTTAAGCCGGCACTGACATAAGGGGTAAAGGACTGACTGTCAAAAGTAACGTAGTAGGTTGCCGGGTGCTTGACTGACCGCTGAAAGCCGATCCCCGTCAGGATATCAGCAAATTTCAGCGCATTGATGGCATGCCCCAGCTGGGTTGTGGCCGTCACTCCCGGATCATTAAGTTCACCATAGAGCATCGCCTGCATCCGGTTGTAGAGATCAACCGCGTACTGCAGCAGGGTCTGACCGCTGACGATATAGAGATTTTCGTTATTGTCAGGGAAGAGGTAGACATCATCGATACTCCGAATGTCACCATCGGCCACTAGGGCGTTGAGCATCGCTTGCTGCAGTGCATCTGCGTGGACTGTATTTTGAATGATTCGCCAAATATCGGGATTGGCAAGATCATGACGTACTTCATCCATCCCGTCATTAGCCCGCATCCGTGCTTCCTGATCGCCGATGCTGGCCGCGACGTCCGTATTCAATAAGGTAAAAGGTCGAATGCTATCCATCTCCGCCGTGCGGTAGCCGCCCAGCTGGTTGTAGTAGCGGTAAAGTTCCGGATAATGATCATAGACATAGTTGCGATACTGATTGAGCCAGTTGACTCCCAGCTCCCGCAAGAAATTCATCTGGACCTCGCTCAGCCCCTTTGTGCTGTCAATCACTGGCGAGCTATCATTGTTCGGGTCATAGATCAACTGCCCCGGCGCAAAGGTCAATGGCAGCTGATTGAGGTTGGAAACTGTCGCTCGCTTGATGGTGGGATCATTCGGATCACCCCAGGTTGTCGCCGTTTGGGTGCCGAACTCGCCATATTGCGCGTTGGCAATTTCCGTATACTTGGTGTTGGGCTTAGTGATTCCACCCTGGCCATTCGCATTATTCTTCAAACCGGCCGGCTCACCTTGGTCACCCACGGCCGGCGTCACCTTCACCAAGGTGCTGTCACTGGTCGCAGCTGGTTGGTCGGCCTGCACATTGGCAGAAGCCGGCGCCAAACTGATCGCCGAGGAGGTCGTCGTTGTCGTCACTGTATTGGTTGTCGTATCGGCCGATGCCCGGACCTGGCCATAGGCAATTCCGCTCAGAATAAAACCAGCAGCTGCCGTTGCGGTCCACCGCCACAACCGATAGCGTTGAGAATGTGTTAAAAACTGCACTAATCCCTGCTTCTTTCTTTGTTCAATAAGACTCTTTTTCTTATTATATCTTAGCAGGGACCTGCACTCCAAGTTCTTGACCAATTTCCTCAATTTCTTCAAAAGTTCTATCGTCGATGCTGACCCCGCGCTGCTTATTTTCCGCCAAGTACTTGTATTCGCGGTCACCTGGCACCCAGATTGTCTTGCCTGGAACGTGGTCCAGCTGACGAATCCGGTCAAGCATGGCAGTCGCATCAGCTTTCAACTGCTCTGGATCGCCAAAGAAGGACGGGTCGAAGGCGAAGACGAATTGACTGAAGTCATGCTTGCCGCGGACAGTGTCGGCAGAAATTGAACCCTGAGCCAGAATTCCCGTCAGCAATTCGACGACAATTGAGTTACCCATTCCCTTATAGTTACTGTTCTCTTCATCTACGCCACCGAGGGTCAGCAAGCCGCCACCTTCTTGATCTTCGCTGAAAGCTGCTTTTTGTAAAATGCCTTCCGCCTGCTTCGGGTCCTTGACCAGCTGACGATCTTTGTCGACAATCCACTGACCTGGCAATTTTTCGCCCTTCTTGTCGGCCAACTGAATCTTTCCGCCAGCAACGGTGGAAGTCGCCCCGTCAAACATAAACGGGTGCGGGCTGGCCGGGAAGCCAAAGGCAAAGGCATTCGAACCCAAAAAGGCTTCCCGGGCATTAGTCGGTACAACCAGTGGACGCGTATTCGTCAGGGCGATCCCGACTAATCCGGCCTGCAGTGCTTTGCGGGCGTAGTAGCCGGCAATCCCAAAGTGGTTGGAGTTCTTGACGACCCCGATCCCGACACCGACTTTCTTGGCTTTGTCAATCACCTTGTCCATCGCTAAGTTGGCGGCGATTTGCCCCATATTTTGGTTAGCGTCAACCAAAACTGTCCCCGGCAGCTCGCGAACTACCTTAGGTTCGCGGCTTGGAACAATTGTGCCATCCTTAATCATCCGCCGGTACCAGGCCAAGCGCTGAATCCCGTGTGAGGAAATTCCCCGCAGATCGGCGTCCACCAAGGTATCGGCCAACAATTGCCCGTTTTCTTTCGTGAAACCGAGCTGGTCAAAGACTTCTTCTAAGTACTGGCGTTCATCTGCTGCTTGAATTCGTGACATGTGTTTAACCTCCAAAATAAAAAAAGTCCCCGTGCAATCTGCACAAGGACGACAACCGTGGTACCACCTATCTTCACTGTCTTTCGACAGCCTCTTAAAATGGATAACGGTCATCGCCCGGAAATGTAGCTTGCACCCATTCCAATCCTGACGAGTTCATTCAGGGAGTCCTTGCATACGCCCTTTCACCAGTTAGCGCTCGCTGCCGATTAAAGTCATCCCTTACTATTCTCATCTTGTTTTAATATTTTAATTAAATTCTATCCAAATGACGACTGATGTCAACTCCTTAATCGGAAAATCGTTTAATTGCTTAGTCGTCTGCGTAATAGTTGCATGCTATTATGATAGGTGTAATAACTTTTTTAATTTTGGGGGAATCATCGCTATGAAAAAACACTTCAAAATGTATAAGGCGGGTAAACTGTGGCTGACAGCTACTATCGTTGCTTTGGGCCTGTGGGGAAGTAGCAACGCCTACGCAGCTGAACTCCCAGCCAGCTCAAACAACTCGGCAACAGCCCGGGTTGCCGTCACCACAAACCAAAGCACGACAAAGCAAAGCACGGACCTGGCAGTTGCAAACAACCAAAATCAGAATAGCTCAATCAATATCGACAAGACTGTCCAAGCCGTAACCAACATCAATGGCTACCAACAGGTCAGTATGAACGGCCATGACGTCTGGCAAAACAACCAAGGACAGCTGGCAAACGGCTGGCAGCAAAATGATACCAACTGGTACTACTTCAAGGATGGTCAGCAGACCGGCAACTGGCAGTTGATCGGTAATCAATGGTACTATCTGAATCCACGATCCAAGGTGATGGAGACTGGTTTGCAGAAGATTAATAACAATACTTACTACCTCAATTCCCAGCATGACGGCACTTTCGGCGCTATGAAGACCAGCTGGCAGTTGGCTGATGGTCACTGGTATTACTTCACCGTCTCCGGTGCCGCTACCACGGGCTGGGCCTGGCTGAATAACCAATGGTTCTACTTCGATCCAACCAGCGCCCAGCTGCAGGCCGGCCTGCAGAAGATCAACAACAGTACCTACTATCTCAACACCCAGCACGACGGCACTTTTGGCACCATGAAGACCGGCTGGCAATGGGTCAACGGGCATTGGTATTACTTCGCTCCAAATGGGGCGGCCACTACTGGTTGGCAAGAAGTCAATAATAAGTGGTACTACCTAGACCCGCAAAATAATCAAATGCAAGTCGGCTGGGTAAAGCCGAATGATACTTGGTATTTGTTGAAGAATGATGGGGCTGTGCAGACGGGATGGCTATACTACTATAAGCACTGGTATTACTACAACAATGATGCCAATATTGCCTCCGGCTGGCAAAAGATCAACGGTCGCTGGTACTACTTTGATTCAACAACCCATCAGGCAACAAGTGGTCTACAACAAATCAATGGCGCTTGGTATGATTTTGATCCCAGCAATGCCTGGGCCAAGACTGGCTGGCAAAAAATTAATGGCAGCTGGTATTACTTCGATGAAGAAAACGCTTGGGCCTATACCGGCATCCACAAGATTAACGGACTGGTCTATGATTTTGATCAGTCGACTGGCAAGGCATTAACTGGCAACCAAATTATCAATGGGCAAAGCTACCATTTTGATGAAAACAATGCCTGGGCCACGGACAAACAAGAAGAGTTAACGAACCGCTACATTATGCGACCTGTTAACATCTACCAACCCTCAGAATATGATCCGTACCCGAATGTCAGCCAAACCCCTAATTTCTGGGTTCATGTCAGCATCCGCAAAAATCGCGTTTACTTAATGTCTGGCAATCGGAACATCTACACAATGTACTCTAGCGCCGGGTTGGGCAATAATACACCAACTGGCACCTACTACGTTCAGCCAGAACGGGGCTACCAATTCTATGTTGCTAGCCAGGGAGAAGGAGCTTATTATTGGACCTCCTGGTTAGGCCACGGTATTTACCTCTTCCATTCAGTACCATTTGATGGTGCCCACCACATTATCGGTTGGGAAGCCGCCAAGCTAGGCAAGGCTCAAGGTTCTCACGGTTGTATCCGCTTAAGTCTGCCCGATGCCAAGTGGTTCCAGCAAAATGTTCCCACCGGAACCAAAGTAGTCATAACAGAAAACTAAATCGTACCAAAAGTGAGTTCAGAACATGACAATATTGTTCTGGGCTTTTTGCCCTCAAAGAGACAAAAATTATATGTTATGATAAGTGCGACATCTTTCTTAAATGGGGGAAATTATTTCAATGAAGAAGCACTTCAAAATGTACAAGGCCGGTAAGCTGTGGCTGACGGCCGCTATCGTTGCCTTTGGTCTTTGGGGTGGTCATGCCTACGCGGCAGAAAACCAACCCAACACGGCCAATCCGGTTAACACTCAGCAAGTTGTAGCCACCACAGACGAGGCAGGCGCCGTTAATCAGACCACGGGCACGGCTGTTGCTGACCAAGGCGCTGCTGAGCAAAGTACAACTAGCACAACCAAGACTGATCAGGGCTCCCAAGCTGTGACCAACATTAACGGCTACCAACAAACCAGCACAAATGGCAATTCTGTCTGGCAAAACAGTCAGGGGCAGTTGGCGAACGGCTGGCAGCAAAATAACAATGACTGGTATTACTTTAAAAACGGTCAGCTAACCAACAATTGGCAATGGATTAACAATAATTGGTATTACATGAACCCGCAATCCAGTATCATGGAAGCGGGGCTGCAAAAGATCAATAACAGTACCTACTACCTCAATTCCCAGCATGATGGCACTTATGGTGCCATGAAGACCGGCTGGCAGTTAGTTGACGGCAACTGGTACTACTTCAACAATTCCGGTGCAGCCGCCACGGGCTGGGCTTGGCTCAACAATCACTGGTTCTACTTTGAACCGACTAACGCCCAGATGCTGGCTGGTCTGCAAAAGATCAATAACAGCACCTACTACCTCAACCCGCAGCATGATGGCACTTATGGCGCCATGAAGACTGGTTGGCAGGTAATCAACGGTCGCTGGTACGGCTTTGGTGGCTCCGGGGCCGCGCTGACCAATTGGCAGTACATTAACGGTCGTTGGTACTACTTTGATCAAAACGGGCAAGCGGACATCAACTGGCAGTCGATTAACGGTCACCGTTACTATTTCGACTTGACCAACGCTTGGGCCCTGACTGGCTGGCAGCTCCTCAATAATTCTTGGTACTACTTTGACCCAGCCAATGCCTGGGAATTGACTGGCTGGCAATCAATCAATGGCCAACGTTACTACCTGGACCCTACGACAGGCCAGCTCGCCACGGGGCCAACTGAAATTAGCGGTCAACACTACTACTTCGACCAGAATGGGCATCCGCAAACTGGCTTGGTCTACAACACCTCTGCCAAGGCACTGCAATACTACAACGAGCAAAACGGAACGCGCCAAACGACGGCGACTATCGATGGTCAAACCTACCAGTTCGACCCAGTTAGTGGGAACCTGCTTTTCAATTTCACTAATGGTCTGAACCAGATTGGCAATCGTTACTATTACTACAATACCGCTGACCAAACCCTGGCGGTTAACCAGTGGCAAAAGATCAACGGCTCCTGGTACTACTTCGGTACCAATGCTGCGGCAGCGACTGGCTGGTACAAATCAGTCAACGGGGCTTGGTACTACTTCAACAACAATGGCACTGCCCGGACCGATTGGCAGTACATCAACGGCCACTGGTACTACTTCGACCCGACCAATGCCTGGGCTGATACCGGCTGGCTGCACCTGGGCAACGATTGGTACTATCTCGACCCAACCAACGCTTGGGCGGACACCGGCTGGACTTTTGTTAACCATAACTGGTACTACTTCGACCTGAACAGTTGCAAGATGTACACGGGCAATCATTGGATTAACGGCCACCAGGTTCATTTCCAGGATTCCGGGGCTTTCGTTGGCTTCAGCCAGCGGGTTATCAATTGGTTCTTGTCGCGGGAAGGCAAGCTGACTTATTCGATGTACGGCTCCCGGAACGGCAGCGACGGAACAGCTGACTGCTCCGGTTCCATGACCCAGGCGGTATATTCAGCCGGTGGTTCCACCCCGAGTCACCTCTACTCCACCCTGGACATCGGCAACTACCTCCGGCAAAATGGCTACTACATTGCCGGCTCCGGTTACGGCCAACAAGACGTTCAGTACGGCGACATCGTGGTCTGGGGAACTTCCGCCGGTGCTGGTGGTCACGTTGTCATCGTTTCAACCGGTGGTGCCGATCCGAAGTGTATTTCTACTTGCGGCTACTACTGGAGCAGCGACCCGAACTCGGTTTATGGGGCTGCGGGACAAGCCGTCCAAGAATTCAACTATCAATGGTACTGGAATGATGACGATCGTCCTTACCAAGTGGTTTACCGGCCAAACTTCTACTGGGCCTAAGCCATCACCACAAAATTTTAGATCATAATCCACCCAATGGCGCTAAGCATTCGGCCCAGCCGATCGCTTGGCGCTTATTTCGATTCAGAGGAGCGTGCGAAGCCAGCAATGACTTTTGGCATGCTCCTTTTTTGTGTCATTTTCCTGAACAAATTAAAATCCCGCTGCTGAATTGCGATTAGCAATCCGACAGCAGGATTTAGCAGAGATTTACTGGAACAAGGCCAACAAACCTTGCTTTTTTTATGACAACGTCCATGATATAATGAGTTTCAATTTAAGATTCTAATCATTCTCTCAGAAAGAAGGAATTTCGATGTCTCGGAAAATTGCAATCATCGGACTGGGCCACGTTGGCTCAACCGCTGCTCACTACATCGTTGCTAACGGTTTTGCTGACGAACTGGTCCTGATCGACAAGAACGAAGCGAAAGTTCAGGCGGACGCCCTCGACTTCGAGGACGCCATGGCCAACCTCCCCGTGCATACGGACATCAAGGTGAACGACTACGGCGAACTCAAAGACACCGACGTGATCATCTCCGCACTCGGCAACATCAAACTGCAGGATAATCCCAATGCCGATCGTTTTGCCGAACTTCCTTTCACGCGGCAGGAAGTCAGTGACGTAGCCCATCAGATCAAGCAGAGCGGCTTTCACGGGCTGATGGTAGTCATCACCAACCCTGTCGACGTTATCACGTCCCTTTACCAAAAGATCACCGGTCTGCCCAAGAACCACGTCATCGGCACGGGAACTTTGCTGGACTCAGCCCGGATGAAACGTGCCGTTGCCAAGCGCCTTCACGTTGACCCTCGGTCGGTTAACGGCTACAACCTTGGTGAACACGGTAATTCCCAATTCACGGCCTGGTCAACCGTTCGGGTCCTCGACACCCCGATTACCGAGCTTGCCAAAACTGAAGGCCTCGATCTCGCCAAGTTAGACGAAGAAGCTCGGATGGGTGGTTGGACGGTCTTCAAGGGCAAGAAATACACCAGTTATGGCGTAGCTACCGCGGCCGTTCACCTGACAAACACGATTCTCTCCAATGCTCTGACCGAGCTGCCAGTTTCCAACTACCGCCAAGAATACGGCGTTTACCTGTCTTATCCGGCGATTGTCGGTCGCGACGGAATCGTTCACCAGTCCCAGTTAAAACTAACGGACGAAGAACTGAAAAAGCTGCAGCGTTCCGCTGATTTCATCAAGGACAAGTACAAAGAAAGCATGGAAGCTACTGGCAACTAAACCGAAGCCGCTTATTATCGCAAAAAGAAGGTTTTTCTTTGAAAATTGATGGTCATACCCATACAGAATTATGTCCGCACGGCAGTGGCGAACCTACCGAAAAAATGATCCAACGAGCTATTCAACTCGGTTTTACCGAATACCACCTCACCGAACACGCACCTTTGCCGGATGAATTCATCGCTCATTATGCCGGGGACCCTGATAATGTTGCCACTGCTTCCCTGCGCTGGGATCAGATCGACCAGTACCTCGCACTGGGCCGCAAACTCCAAAAACAGTTTCAAGCACAAATTAAGGTGACAGTCGGTTTTGAGATTGATTACCTTGCTGATTACGAAGACACAATTAAAGACTTTCTAGCACAAGTGGGTCCCCTGACGGAAAATAATATCATTTCAATTCACTATTTGAAGGCGGCAAACGGCGGTTATTACGGGATTGATTATAGTCCTAACGAACTGCACGATGGCTTCAGCGATGATATCCAAGATGGTCAGCGACTCTACCAGCGTTATTTTCAAACTGTTTTAACCAGTGTGGCAGTAGATTATGGTCAATTTTCCCCTGCCAAAATCGGTCACATGAGCTTGATCAAAAAATATCAGGACTATTTTCACTTACCAGCCACTTTTTCAGTACCGACAATGAAACTAGTCAAGCAAATTTTAAAGGTGGCCAACGAGAAAAAAATGAAATTAGATTTCAATACGGCTGGACTCTACAAACCATACTGCAATGACCTCTACCCTGGTCAGCAGATCTTGCAGCAAGCCCAGCAGCAAGGCGTTGCATTAGAATTTGGTTCGGACGCTCACAGTATCGCTGAAGTTGGTCACGGCTATCACTTGTTTGAGTATCAGAGCCAAAATTAAAAAATAATGTGTTGACATGAGAAAAATCTAATGATATTGTTTTAAACAATTCATCAAAAGCAATCGCAAGTAATGACTAGGAGAGTAGTTAAGGCCGGATTGTTTAGAGAACCCCCGTTGCTGAAAAGGAGGTCAATCACCTTAACGAACCACACCTAGGAACTAACCAGCTGAAAGCCAGTAAGCTGGTTCGGTCGCCACCGTTACCAGGCGTTGAATTAAGTTTCAACTTGAGGTCACTTTCGTGAGGAAGCGACGAACAAGGGGTGGGACCGCGTTACTGACGTCCTCTTTGCTTATTAAGTTAAGCAGAGAGGGCGTTTTTTTGATGAATCAATATAACTTGAATGTCATGACTAGGAGAGTAATCACTAACCAACTATCAAGAGAGTTCCCGTCGCTGGAAAGGGAGCTAGCGTTACTGATGAAGCACACCTAGGAACTGATTAACCGAAAATAGTAAGTTAACCCGGTTGCCACCGTTACCAGGCGTTGAATTAAGTTTCAACTTGAGGCCACTTTCGTGAGGGAGCGGCGCATGAGAAGTGGGACCGCGTTACTGACGTCTTCTTTGCTTATTAAGTTAAGCGAGAAGGCGTTTTTTATTTAGGCCTAAATTTCAAGAATAAGTTAGCCACTGGACTCAAATAAATAATACTGACCAATTGATTATTGGTTGATGGAGCTGTGATATCTCTTGGTAGAAGGCCT